>CAURVX010000005.1:0-57114 GCA_963528605.1 uncultured Gemella sp. | reverse complement strand
ACTTGTATAGAATTATTAAATAATGGAAATGAAGTAGTTGTCGTTGATAACTTATATAACGCTAACAAAAAGAGTTTAGAAGTAGTTGAACGGGTTACTGGTAAAAAGGTAACATTTTATGAAGTTGATGTTCGTGATGAAGATAAATTAAACGAAGTTTTCGAAAAAGAAGGAAATATTTATGGAGTTATTCACTATGCTGGATTAAAAGCCGTTGGTGAATCTTGTGAAATCCCATTAGCATATTATGATAACAATATAGCTGGAACTATTACTTTGTTCCGTGTTATGGAAAAACACAACTGTAAAAATATAATTTTCAGTTCATCAGCTACAGTTTATGGAGATCCTCATACATTACCAATTAAAGAAGATTTCCCATTATCTGTAACTAACCCATACGGACGTACTAAATTAATAACTGAAGATATTTTAAAAGATGTTTATAAAGCAGACAACGAATGGAATATTGTGCTCCTTCGTTACTTTAATCCAATCGGAGCACATGAGTGTGGAGATATCGGTGAAGATCCAAAAGGAGTACCAAACAACCTAATCCCTTATATTATGCAAGTTGCTGTAGGTAAACTAGAAAAAGTTCAAGTTTTTGGTAATGATTTTGATACACATGACGGTACTGGAGTACGTGACTACATCCACGTAGTAGATTTAGCTCGCGGTCATGTTTCTGCTCTTAAGAAATTAGAAAAAGGTAGTGGCTTAACAATTTATAACTTAGGAACAGGAATTGGTTATTCTGTATTAGATATTATTAAAAGTGCATCAGCTGCTGTTGGGCGTGATTTACCATATGTTATAACTCCACGTCGTGCAGGAGATATCGCTGCATGTTACGCCGATGCTACAAAAGCAAAAGAAGAACTTGGATGGGAAGCTCAATACGATATAAAACGTATGTGTGAAGATTCTTGGAGATGGCAAAGTAAACATCCAAACGGATTCGCTGAATAATATACTTAAAATAAAATTTTAAATTATCTGTGAATGACTGAAAAGTCCTTAATAAAAAAAGTTAATAAGAGGACTCATGGATAAAGCGGGAATGACTCAATGAAATCGATTTCTAAAATCATGATTTTTGAGTCACTCCCTTTTTTTATACAATAACACTTATTGAATTAATCACTCTTCTATTTCCATAATAAATAGTCCTCCAAAATTTGTCCAAATTTTTGGGGGCTATTACCGAGTCCTTAAGTCTTTAATCTATGCAACATACTAACTAATTACTTTATATGCATATCTACACAATTTTCTTTGATTTTACAAATTATTTTTTTAATATAGAATCAAATAAATAAAAGCCTATAGAATTATTAGTAAATCTACTAATTTTAGTCATAAAAATACCACCATTACTAGAAATACTTTTTTGTCGTGCTAAATAAGCTAAAGTAGGTGCTAATTGAAATAAAACTGCTTCATAATATTCATTTTCTTTTTCAATTAACAAAATAGCTTTCTTATACAATTCTCTCTCTTTTATTCCAACCTCTTTATCTAATATCAAATTATATAAATCAGTTAAAATTTCTTCTTCTGTAGGAGAATAATCAAACATATAAAATTCCTAATAATTACCAATTAATAGTTGGTTCCAATGGTGAACCCCCACCATCATTCGCAATAGTAGTATACTGGGATAAAGTAGTAACTTTTGTACTTCCTTTTGCATCAGCTATATTAAAATTTAAAAACATACTACCTGATAATAATAAAACAAAAAATAATTTCTTTTTCATAATAATAGAACCTTCTTTCTGCTATTTTTCAGAAAATTTAACTTTTTTTTTTGATATTAGAAATGAATTGTTAATTTTATTATATGGTAAAAAAATAAAAAATACAAATATTTCTTTTGTAACTACTTTCTTAATTAATAAAAAAATAATTAGTATGGATTTTTCTCATCCACACTAATTATTATACACCCTATTATTTTATGCTTTTTTTCTAGATTTAATTGCCCCAATAACTAAAGGAATTAAACTAATTAGAACAATAGCAATTACTACTACTGAGAAGTTTTTCTTAACAAATGAAATATTTCCGAAGAAGTACCCTACTGATATAAATAATGTACACCAACAAAGTCCTCCAAAGAAATCTATCACTCTAAATTTAGAGTATTTCATTTTACCAGCTCCTACGATAAATGGAACAATCGTACGGATAATCGGGAAAAATCTCGCTAAGAAAATAGATTTCCCTCCATGTTTTGCTACAAAGTTTTCAGCATCCTTTATGTTCTCATCAGAAACAAACTTTTTAAACCACGCCTTACTCTTTAAATAATCAGAGAAGTTTCTTCCAATAAAATAGTTACAATTATCTCCAATGACAGCAGCACTTACACATAAGAATAATAATAAAAAGATGTTATTTTCTGTTGCTGCCCATAATGCTCCACTAGCAAATAATAATGAGTCACCTGGTAAAAATGGCATGAATACAACACCAGTTTCGATAAAGATAATTAAGAAAATTATCCCATATATCCACCATGGACCGTGTTGAATCATTAATTCACCAAGATGCTTGTCAATATGCAATACAAAATCAATTAAAAATTTAATTGTTTCCAATGTAATCCTCCTAAAATTAATATGTCTAATGATTATACCATAGACCCCATAGCCTGTCTAATAATCATATAGTTTTATACATTAATCTCTTATGAATTTTTTCATTTCTGCAATGTAGTCTGCATTACTTTCATGTTTTCTAAGATGATTCAATACACCAATAGTTGGTTCACTAACATCTTCAAGCTTCCTACGTGTTTGCCATAATATTTTTACTTCATCTTCTGTTAGTAATAAGTCTTCTTTTCTTGTAGAACTCTTCAAGAAATCAATGGCAGGATAAACTCTTCTTGAAGCTAACTCAGGTGATAAGACTATTTCCATATTCCCAGTTCCTTTAAACTCTTCGAATATTAGATCATCCATTCTCGAACCAGTATTAATCAAGGCAGTTGCGATTATAGTTAAACTTCCTCCACCTTCAACATTTCTCGCTGCTCCAAAGAATGCTTTTGGCTTGTGAAGACTCGATGGATCTACCCCTCCACTTAAGACTTTACCACTACTTGGCTCAACAATATTATAAGCACGTGCAAGTCTTGTAATACTATCCATAAGAATAATTACATCTTGACCAAGTTCTACACGACGTTTAGCATGTTCAATTACCAACTCAGCCATCTTAATATGATTTTCTGAAGTCTCATCAAATGTAGAACTTACTACATCAGCACCTCTTACAGATCTTTCCATATCAGTAACCTCTTCTGGTCTTTCATCAATTAAAAGGATAATCAACTTCTTATCAGGATAATTTTTTCTAATTGAATTTGCTATATCTTTTAGCAGTGTTGTTTTACCAACTTTAGGTGGTGCAACAATCAATCCACGTTGACCGAATCCAATTGGAGCTACTAAATCAACGAATCTTGTAGAAAGTTTTTCCTTTGTAGTCTCTAAAACAATTTTTTGATTCGGATAAATCGGTGTTAAAGCTTGAAAATGTGCTCTACCTTTTGCAACTTCTGCATCAACATCATTAACTTTATCAACCTGAAGAATTCCTGCATATCTCTCACCCTCACGAGGTTTACGAACCTTCCCATAGACTTCATCACCTTTTTTAAGTTCAAAACGACGAATTTGAGAAGCGGAAATATAAATATCTGTTTCTCCTTTTTTGTAATCTACAGTTCTTAAAAATCCAAAACCATTCTCCGGATGTATATCATCTAAAATTCCAGAGGCATAGTAATGTTCTTCACTAACTGATTGTTTTTCTAAAATTGCTAAAACTAATTCTTTTTTATTTAATGTATAATATCTTGGAACACCTAGTTCTTTTGCCAAAGCTGTAAGTTCTTTAGTATTCATACTTTTATACATTTCATCAAATTTAACGTTACTCATTTTCTTCCTTTCTCTGTATATTGTACAGAAATCTAACGAAAAATATTTCAAGAAAAATATTTTATTTAAAATTTTTTAAAATTCCTAACAACTTTAAACGAGAGTAACTTAAAACCATTATTATCAAAATCGATTTTAAAAGTTACCCCCGTTCGGTTCATCAAATATCTTAAACTCTTATTTTTTATTTATCTCTTACTTAGTACAATTACCGCTGATAGAATAAAACCTGCGCCAATTAAGTCTATCGTTCCAAATGTTGTCCCTAGCAACAGGAACGAGAACATTATGGCAGCAATCGGTTCAAAGCATCCGATAATACTTCCTGTGACTGCACCGATTAACCTAACACCTTCTAAATATGTAGAGAATGATAAAATTGTACCAACTAAAATTACTCCTGACATACATATTAAATCAATCAATTTAAAATTATCCGGAATATAATAGCTACCTGTTAAGAAGTATACTACAATACCAGAAAATAATAGTCCCCAAGCCATTATAGGCATTACACCATATTTTGTAGTTAAACTTATTGAAAAAATATTATAACTAGCAAGACCAAATGCAGAAAGTAATCCCCAGAATAATCCTAATGTAGAAATATTCAGTTTGCTAAAATCAAAATGGGTTGCTATTAACACCGTTCCAAATAGTGAAACTACTATTGCAATAACTTCTCTCGGAAGGGGCCATCTTCTACCTATGACACAGTAATATAACATTATTATTACTGGACCAATATATTGTATAACCGTTGCCATACCAGCATTAGTATACTTAATTGTTAGAAAGAATGTTCCCTGACAGATTAACAGACCAAAGAATGAGAAATTTAGTAGTTTTAAAATATCTTTCTTATCTGAAAATACTCTTACTAAATTGTTTTTATCTTTAAGGAATAACATAGCTACCATTACGATTCCAGAGAAAAATAATCTATTAGCTATTATCCAAACAGGGTCTATTTTTGATATATTTAGTAAATATTCCCCTAATACTCCTGATAATCCCCAACATGTAGCCCCTAGTAAGGTGAAGACTATACCTTTTTTCATCGTACTTTGTCCCATAGTTACTCTCCTAATGATCAAATAATTTCAGACTAGAGCTAACAATTTTATTAGATTTTTCTATTACTTCATCATATTTCTCATCTTTTGATAATAAGATACTAGTGAATAAAGTAATCATATTGTTCTGAGCTACCATCATATTTCCACAAGTATAAAACTTAGCATCTAAATCATTAGTAATATATCCGAAAGGAGAGTACCAAAAACCATACCCTACATTATAATTTTCATCGAAGAATTTCTTCGCGATATTTTCTGGATACCCTTTTATTATTGGCATAGGATATAAAAGACTAAGAGCTTTTATCGCTTGTTTCGAATCTTCAACTTTAGAATTTAAAACAGAAAATACATCAAGCTTTTTACCCATTAGTGTTTTATCGTCATAGACATTAAACTCAGTCTCATAATGTGTTTCAAAATCCTCTTTATATTCTTGAATTATTTCTTTTTCATCAAACATAATTGAATAATCATTATTAAATAAGTTTTCTTTCTTCAAATAAAGATGTGCTTTCAAATCATTTTCAGTATAATCTAAGGAAATAAGTGGATTAGTTGTTATAAATAAACTTTTCTTCGATTCAAACGCAATAAAATATCTATTTTTGCTCAAAAGATATTTAGTTATTGCCCCTAATGAAGTATTATTTTCTAATAATATTAAATTTTTTCTTGATAAAACTATTCGTTTTAATTCTTCTTTTTCTATTTGAAGAAGAGCTTTTCTAATATTTTCTTGCCAAAGCTCTGGATAAATTTCTCTAACGACATTAATCTGTGGTTCACTAGATATTTCATTTTCATCATCAAGTTTGTTTAAAAATGAAATTCTCTCCGCCCATAATTCAGAAAACTCTTTTTCCTCTTTCATATTAAAGAACAATGTAATATAAACATCATCACCTTTAAAAACTGCGAGTATACCTGGTACAACAAACGAAGTATCACTAAAATCTACCCACTCTTGACTGTTTTTATTATTACCATCAGAAATTCCACCGTAAATACCAAAGTATTCACAATCATGTTCATCTATCTCTAAGACACTTACCTGTGCTCTTAACTCTTCAAACCCAGATAGAACACTACTATTATCAAAACTTGTTAAAAAATCATTAGAGTCTAATAACCATGTTGCTTCATAACCTATTCCAATTATAGAAGACTTAGTATCAGGGGTTCTTATAATAAATCTCTCACCTTTTTTTGGAGTGAATAGACTGATAAATTGGGCTTCATTAAAAGTTTTCTTCAATTTAAATTTTACAACAAGCTTATCATCAAGAACTGTATCACTAAAATCATAATCTATAATTTTCTGATAATCATTCATACTTATTACCTATCCTTTTTTTTCTCCTCATTTTGTAATTTTTCTTCACGTTCTTTAATTTCTAATTTCTTTTGTCTTTGTTTAATAAGTCTATTTACTTCTTCTTCTGATTTATAACTAGCTTCTTTATCAGTAAAAATAAATAAATTTTTATGATTATTTAAGATTGACAGAATAGTCTTATTGTCTGAATCCTCATTCTCAAATAATTCTGCTATGTATTTTCTCTTATCACTACCTAATACAACTACAAATAAATTTCTAGCAGCCATTAGATTTTCATATCCAATACTTATTAATTTATTACCGTTTATTTCCATTCCTGCCATCTGTAGCTTAGATTTTTCCTCATTTGAAAATTCTACAATGTGAAGCTCTTTATTTACTTCATCCGCATATCGATAATCGAGTATTCCACCATCTGATCCTAAGAAAACTACGGCAACATCGATTGGATTCTCATCTAATACTTCTTTATAGCTAGTCAAATCTTCATCACATTCATCACTGTTTAAAACTTCAGGATAATAAATGTTTTTCGCTTCAACATCTAATTTTTTAAAAAGTTCATGTCTTGCATATCTATATAATCCAAATCTTTCCTCTATATCAATATCGGCAAACTCACGTTGCCCTAGCATAATTACATGTTTATAACGATATTTCCCCATTTTATTATCATCTATCATTCTATTTGTAAATTGAGTATTAATAATATTTTCTGGTAAACAGATAACTGCACCATCTTCTAAATTTTTTTCAAATTCATCATACATTCTATTTAAAACAGCTGTTTCACTATTACAAACTATATATTTCACAATTTCACCTCCATAGTTTAATAAATCATTTTTTATTATACCACAATTAGACGCTACTAACAACGTGATAAAATTTCATAATTGTGCTATTGTTTTAAGTTACTCTATTTCAATTAAACTTGACAGAACATAAGAATAGACATAGGTTTTAATATTATTTATTTTATAATATTTTTCTACCGCTTCTTTATAAATTCTAAGTTGTTCTCTGTGTCTATCTCGTAAAACTTCTTCTCCGTTTCTACTAGTCACATGATCCGTTTTATAATCTACGATAATTGCTTCATCATCAGAAATTTTAATAAATAAATCGACAACCCCTTGCAGTATAACATCTATATCACTTTCACTATCATCATATAATTCTTTTGCTTTCTTGGCAGTTGTGAAAGCTATCTCGGTTTGACAGAACTCACTTTTAGATACTAATTTTATTAACTCACTATTAATGAAGTTAGTAATCTTTTCTATATCATCTTTATTATTTATATTATCAAATTCTTCTTGAGATAGTATTCTATGTTCTTTTATATTCTGTAGTAAATTATCTGTTTTCTTTAAGCTACCGATGTAACTCACTACATCCGAAATCTCTACTCCTGCTCTAGTGTCATTAACTATCTTCTCAAAAAGCTTATGAATAATATTCCCTCTTAAAATCGCCTTGCTAGTAGATGTTGATTTTTTTAATGTGGTTAATTCTAAGTATCCTCGTTTTTCTTTTTTATGATTCCACTCATGATCTTTAGTATTAATTTTTTTCAAGGCACTATATGAAGTTTTAGCAGGAAATACTTTATTTTTTACTTCGATCGTGTGATTATCACTTTGTTTGCTTGATTCATCCTGTTGCTTACTTTCAAATTGTTTATAAAAATCTTCTAAATTAAATTCCAAACTATCTTCTTCATCTTTTACAAGTGGCTCACTTTCATAAACTTTAAACAAAGCATCTTTTTCATTTTCAAAAATAAACTCTTCTCCATAATCACTCAGTAGATTATTTAAGATTTTCTCAAAATTATCATCCTCTATTAGAGCTTGATATAACGGTTTATCTTTAGCCTTCTCATTATTTAATTCTACACCATTTGGACTCACAAGATGTAGCGAATTTTCAGCACGAGTCAGTGCAACATATAAATTACGTACTTCTTCTTCTCTCTCTCGTAACTTTATTAAAATACTATTATATTTATACAATTGATTTAGTTTTTCTATGTTACTAGAAATTAAACCAAACTTTTTACCTACCTCTTCTGCGTTGATACTTAAACCAAAGATTTCTGTGAATAGTAATTCACCTGTATATCCTCTTTTACTAAACGAAGTATCTAAATCGGCCACAAAAACTATCTTATATTCTAATCCTTTTGAAATATGAATTGTAGATAAAGTTACACTATCATTTGGCGTACGTTTTTTCGTCTCAAAAACCTCATCATTTTTTATAGTTTTTAATTGATTTACCAAGCCACTCAATTTATTATCTATATTTTGATAATCATTAACAATATCTATAAAGTTTTCATAATAATCTAATTCTTCATCATTTGTATCAATTGTTACTAAATAATTTTTAAAATCTGTATCAATAGCTATACATTCTAATAGATTTGGAAGTGAATTATTCAAACTAAAATTCAACCATTTTTTTAATAAATTTACAGTATTATAATCTTTTTCTTTTTCACTATTTTGTAATTTTTCAAAAAGATTTTTCCCTTTTGTTATTGATAATTTTAATAATTCATCATTACTGTAATCAAATATTTCAGTATGCAAAATTGCAAGCAAACTAGCATCTCTATTCGTATTATCTAAAAACCTAAGAATATTATACAGAATATTAAATACATTAGATTCAGTAAATCCTACCTTTTCTTTAAAGAATAACGGTATATTGTATTTAGCAAAAACTTCTTTAAAACTAGACATTTTTGTACTATTTCTAACTAAAATAGCATAGTCACTATACTTTTTACCATTTTTTATACCTAATAATATTTCATAGGCAATATTTTCTATAGATTGTTCTCTATAAGATCTTTTATCTTCTAAAAGTTCACCTGTAAAATAATTAATCTTACCATTAATTAACCTAGTTGGAATAATTTCAGAACTATTCTTTTCTTTTGCTTTCGGATAATATAGTGCACTATCTTCTCCATAACTTACCCCAGCATTTTTATTTCCCATAAGTCTATTAAAAATATAATTACTAGATTTTAATATATTAATATCACTTCTAAAGTTTTCTTTTAGAACTATACAAATTCCTTCAGAATCATCTTCAAAAGAATATTCTTGATTTTCCGAATAATTATCAATTTCTAGTTTTCTATAACTATTATATTTCTGTTCGAATAAATCAGGATTTGATCCTCTAAAGCCGTAGATTGCTTGTTTCACGTCCCCTACCCTAAAGAAATGCACTCCTTCTCCTTTAATCAGATTTAAGATATACTCTTGAAGGTTATTATTGTCTTGGTACTCATCAACATATATTTCTAAGAAATAATTTTTATAATACTGAGCCGCTTCACTAGGAACAATTTCTCCATTCTCTTCTCTAGTTAAAGCCTTTATAGCCAGGTGGTTTAAATCAGAAAAGTCTAAAAAGTTATTCTCACGTTTTCTTTTAATGAAATCATTGTGCAGTTTCTTCAATACACTTGTAATCGACTTAGCCAATAAATTCATTTTTTCTATAACTCTAAAATAATTTAGATAATCAATAAGAACTCCGTGAACTTCACTTAATAGTCCAGCATCATAAATATTATCTTCAATCTCAAACTGTGTATTAAGCTTACTTATAAGCTCTTTTATCTCTTCAAGTTGTTCTTGATTACTCTTTATAGAAACCTCATCTTCATCTACATACCTTCCAAGCTTTTCTTTTTTTGTTTCATCTATGTTTACAAGAGACAATATATCTAATGAACTTCTCTTCTTACTATTTATTAAATACTGTTGTACATACTCGCAGAAATCTATCGCAGTATCTATACCTTCTTTTTGAGTTAACTCACTAACTTTATTAAACTTATCTATTATACTATTATCTTCAATTTCAAAATTGTTAGTTACTAAATCGTTTAGTTTTGTAAAACCTTCCTCCAAATAATTTTGGAAGTTTGGGATATTTAAAAGTTTATAGTATAAATCAATAATATAAGAGCTAATATTCTGTTTAGAGCCGAATACTGTAAATAATAGGTCAGTAGTATTAGAATCTTCCTGTACTAATTTTTCAAGAACATTTCCTACTGTTTCATTCAATAATCCCTTACTATTCGCAAGTATACTAAAATTAGGTGATAAATATTTAATTTCATTATCAATCTTTTCTTCAACTAGATAATAAAATTTCTTTAATACATTTAAACAAAAACTATCAATAGTACTTATATAAGCATCATTCATTAACATCCTTTGTTTTCTTAAATATATTAAATCTTCTTCCTTATTAGTAGATAGTAATCGTTCACTGATTTTATTTTCAATTCTTACAATCATGTTTTTCGCTGCAGCAGTCGTGAATGTCAGTACTAATAGACGATCTACATCCCATCTATTAGTAGCTACCTTTCTTGCAATTCTCTCAGAAAGCACTTCAGTTTTACCACTTCCTGCGGCTGCCGCAACAAGAACATCAGCACCGGTAATAGCTATTGCTTGCCATTGCGGAGCTGAATAAGAATGCTTTCTAGAAGCGGCTATTTTATCAATCTTCTCAATTTTTATCATATAATTATCCTCTAATTTTACATTAATTATCACTATATATTTTAACATACTTTAAGCTTTATGGTATAATATTTTAAAATACTATTATGTTTATTACTAAATTATTTTAAAGGTGAAATGTAATGAATCGAAAACTTTTAGCACTAGCTCCAATTATTGCAGCTAGTTCAATAATAAGGCAAAATAAGAAATTAAAAGTAAGAAAAACCACTCTTAAATTTGATAAGCTACCTCAAGCTTTTGACAATTTTAAAATTGCTCAAGTCAGTGATATTCACTGTGATAGGATTGGATATAGTGACCTGTCATTTATAAAAAAAATTAAAGATTTCAATCCGGATATGATTGTTATTACTGGAGATATTCTAGATAGCTATAATAATGATATGGATATTGCTTATAACATTCTAAGTCAATTAGCAATAATAGCTCCATGCTATTTCGTCTCAGGAAATCATGAATTAAGACTTCCTGAAGAATACAAACAACTTATAAATAGAATGAAAAAACTTAATATTACATATTTACACAACAGTAAACTATTTATCACAAAAAATAATGAAAGTATTAATTTGGTTGGGGTTGAGGATTATAATTTCTTTAAAAATGAAGATAAGTTAAATCATAGAGCAAACTTCATAAATACTCTAGAAAAACTATATTCCCCTGATCACTTTAATATACTTTTATCACATAGACCTGAGAAATTTCCAATTTACGCGGATATAAAATACGAGCTTATCTTTTCAGGTCATGCTCATGGTGGTCAATGGAGAGTCCCATTTGTAGGTGGTATTTTCTCTCCTAGTCAAGGTTTCTTTCCAAAATATACTAATGGTAACTATGTTCAAGAAGATTCAACTTTAATTGTTTCTCAAGGCCTTGGTAACAGCTCATTCCCTATTAGGATTAATAATAGAATAGAGTTAGTTTTAGCAACATTAAAAAAATAAAATAGAAATAAATTACCGACTCAAAAAGTTAGAACTTGATTCTTTCTTGTTAGAGTCGGTAATTTAATTATATTATTTTACAGCTAAAGTTTTTGGCAATGCTTTTTTAACATTTTTATTCATTGGATTTACGTGTTTTTTAGGTGTTTGAGTAGCAGCTGGAAGTTTATATTCTGGTTTTGTATTGACTAAGGCTTCTCCTTTTTTATATGTTGGATTTAATTTATTATATTCAGCTTCTGCTGCATCTAGATAGTTATTTTCAGCATCTTTTGATTCTTTGGCTGTTGGAGTATTCGTTGGATGATCTTTTGGTGTGACTGTTGAAGGCGTTGTTGGTTGTGATGGCCCTTCTGCTTTTACAAACCCTCCTAAAAATGTTCCAAATGGAACGGCAAGCGCTACTAAAGCTGTTAGTAATAATTTTTTAGATTTCATATTAAAAATCTCCTTTACAAATAAATTTTTCAAATATATTATACTGCTACTCTATAATTATATCAATAAAAATTTGTTTTTTTACGTAAACAGATACCTTTAAAATTAACTTTTATTAAGAAAACAAAGCTTTTATTTTTATAACTTTAATATTATTAAATTATGAAGCAACTATAAGAAATCACCTGTATAGCCTATTTTACTATACAAGTGATTTCTTAAATTCTAAAAATATAATTTTTCAAATTTTTCTATTTTTTCTTCAAAGTCCTGAAGAGCTAATTCTATTGGCTCAGGTTTAGACATATCTACACCTGCATTTTTTAGAATCTCAATTGGATAATTAGAGCATCCTTTTGAAAGAAACTCATCTATATAAACTTTAGCATTTTTACTATCTTTTAGGATTAACTTAGATAAAGCTTGTGCAGCAGAATATCCAGTAGCATATTGGTATACATAGTAATTGTAATAGAAGTGCGGTACTCTAGACCATTCATATTTAATATCTTCGTCATAGGTAAATACCTCACCATAGTATTTCTTAATTAAGTTGAAATATTCAGTGTTGAAATATTCTGCTGTCAGAGCTCCCCCATTTTGAAGATGTTGGTTAATTTTATGTTCAAATTCTGCAAATTGTGTTTGTCTATATACTGTAGCTGTAAAGCCACTTAATGCTTCATTTAGAACTCGTAGCATTCCATTTTTATTACCTTCTTTTTCGAATTTATTATAAAGGTACTCAGTTAATAAAGCCTCATTACAAGTTGATGCAACCTCTGCAACAAAGATTGAATAATCTCCATATACATATGGCTGATGCTTTCTAGTATAATAAGAATGCATAGAGTGTCCCAGTTCGTGAATTAAAGTATATACATCATTTAATGTACCATCAAAATTTAATAATACAAATGGTTTTGTAGTATAACCTCCCCATGAATAAGCACCAGAACGTTTACCTTTATTTGGATAAACATCAATCCATCTTTCTGTGAATGCTTTTTTCATATCATTAACGTACTCTTCACCCATTGGTTTAACAGCTTCAAGTACAATATCACGAGCCTCTTCAAATGTGAATTTTAATGGTTCTCCTTTTACCATCGATACTGATCTATCGTATAGTCTAAAATCTTCAAAACCTTTTGCTCTTTTATGTAAATTATAGTATCTTTGTAAGGCAGGAATTTTTTTATTTACTACCGTTACTAAATTATCATAAACTTCCTCAGGAATTAAGTTATTAGACAATGCATTATTTCTTGTTGATGAATATTTATGAACATCTGCATAATATTTTTTTTTCTTTAGATTTCCACCTAATGTAGATGCCAAAGTATTATTATGTTTTTTAAAATAATTATATAAAGCATGGAATGTATTTTTTCTAAGTACTCTATCCGGACTTTCCATATATGTTCCATAAGTTCCATGAGTTAGAGTATGTTTATTTCCATCTTTATCTTCAACTTCTTCAAATTTAACATCTGCATTATTCAGTGCTGAAAAAGTTTCGTCACTTGCGTCTAAAGCCTCTGCAGCCATAGCAACAATTCTTTCTTGTTCTGCATCTAATGTATGAGGACGTTTTTTATTAAGTTTTTCTAATTTAAACTTATAAACTTTTAAGTCTTCTAATTCCTCTACATATTCTGAAAGTACTTCCTCTTCTATAGAAAGAAGTTCGGGTTTTAAAAACGACCATTCTGCATCAAACTTAGAATTTAAATTCATTGTCTTAGCATATATTTCACCATATTCAGCATTTGTACTATCCTGATCTTTTCTTAGGAATGCATAAATAGTTAATTGCTCGATTTTTAAAGACATATCTTCTTCAACTTTAAAAACTTCTAATAATGCTTTTGCTCCTTCTTTAACTTTTCCTCTATAGTTTTTTATTTCTGGAATAAGTTTTTCTACTTCTTTAAATTGTTTCCAAAAATCTTCATTTGTTTTAAACATCGATTCTAAGTCCCAAGTATTCTCAACTTTTTGATCTTTTCTTAGTAATTCTACCATATTATTTCTCCTTATGTATAATACATAATCTTAATTATAGCACATATTTTAGTAATTTGGTAATATATATTTTAAAAATTGACTCAAATTTTCTGAAAACAATAAATTAGTCCTCTACTTCCTTCTTATCAAATGATCATAATTTTCATGTCCGATAAAAATTTCACATTCTTTTTTAAATCCATAACTTTCGTATAACTTTCTTGCTCTATTATTTGATTGTGCAACATTCAAACTTAACTTAACTTCTCCACTATTAACAAATTCTGTTAATAGTTTATTACCAATACCTTCTCCTCTAGCATCAGAAAAAACAAATAATGTATCTAAATAGAATTCTCCAACTAGTACCTCATCATAATCAAAAATCATCGAATCTTTCTTCAAATCAAAATTACTTAGAACTACGCTATACCAAAACTCTTTCATTTTTTCGACTTCATCATAATGATACGTAAAAGAAAATCCTTTAATCACACCTTCAATTTCATATACCGTACATTTTTTATAACTAAATCTATCATATTCAGATGAAAATACATATTCTAAAATCTTAAAAACCTTCTCTTCTGAATAATCTTTTAATATATCTATCTCTAATGATTTAATAAAGTCAAATAATCCTTCTATTACTTTAATATCTTCTTTCGTTGCTCTTCTTATCATTTTTTCTCCTATACAATAATATCTTCTATTGTTAGTGTTGTTCCATTTATAATACGATTTTTATATGAAATACTCGCTGGTGAATCGTCTGGCCACACCTTTTCGAACCATAATTTGAATTTTTCTATATCAAAATCAACTTTAACCAATTCGACATATAACCCATCTCTATATTCTGAATATATCGTTTTTTTATGACTATTTTTAGCTATTCTTGTAAATAGACCAAAGGTTTCCCCCTGGATATTAGCCATCCCTGCTGCGCCATTATTAATAACAATATTTCTTCCATTATCATATACTACAGGTAAACATGTGTGTGTGGTTGCTAATATATCTATATCATTTTCTTTGAACCAATTGTCTAATTCTTTCTTTCTAGATCCTAATTTTAAATTCTCATTCGAACATTTCCAACCCGACATACTTTTCTCATCACCATGAGTAATTGCAATTTTTTTACCGAAAATATCTAAAACTAAGGTTTTTGAACGTTCTTTTATATCATTAAGTATTTGATTACCTTTAATATTTTCTTTCATCATATTATGAATAATATTTGATCGTTCTACTACTCCATCACTAACATCCTCGGGATAATTACAACCACATCCTAAAGATGATGTATTATTTAATAATTCAAATTCAACATTTCCTAGAAGTTTTATACTGTCTTTAGATAACTCTTCAATCTTTAAAAAATCTTCCTTTTCGACATCAAACCAATGCATATCACCATTAAAAACTATCTTCGCATTTTCATCATGTGCCATCTTATTGATAATTTCTAAAGCATATCTATTTCCATATAATCCTCCAACTATATAGATTACTTCCTCTTCTAATTTTTTACTTTTCTTTGTCCAATCCTTTCGAAGAATATACTCTAATGAACAATTTCTACCTTTTTCCATATAACCCTCTCCAAATTAAAAATAAAAGTAAAGACTTACCCTCTTTACTTTTATTATATTATATTTATTTATTTTTTGCGAACATTCCTGGTACTGCATAACCAATAGTACATAAAATTAGTCCGTATAAATTAACTCCTAGTAGTAATGCATTCTTACCTGTACCAATAGCCCAACTTGTAGGAATTAAATTAATAGTTAATAGTATTCCTAAAATAATTCCAATCCAAAAACTCAAGTGGAATCCTAATTTTGTTGGTTTAACAAAACCGTGTAATAAGAAAATCGGAGCTAGTCCAATTACCATTGTTCCACTAATCGTTGTAGCTTTAAGAATATCTGTTCCCATAATCATTGGAAGATTACCTATAATAGCAAATGCAATCATAAATAAAATAGCTACTTTCTTAGGATTTTTTAATCCTCTATTAGACATTTCTGGTAAATCCTTAGCAGTTAACTTCCCTAAACTTGCAAATGTAGAGTCAAGTGTAGAACCTGCTGCAGATACCATTACTACTATCATAGCAAAATACCCTGCGACACCTAAAGTTTTACCTAAAGCTGCTGGAACATTGCTACTTACTTCCATTCCAATTAATTTCGCATGAATTCCAATAAAACTAAAGATTAGAATAGAGAAGAATCCTAAAATACCAGATACGAAAAATGCACGAAGCATAGTCTTCTCACTAGCTATAAATCCTCTATCTGTAAGTACTGGATCGTGGAATGGATAACTAAATAATTGTAGAATTGTTACAAGTAACATATCTACACCTGCGTTCATCGCCCAACTTCCCGATGTTACAAAATCACTAATGTTGTGTTGCGGTAAAATTAAAGTAACTACCCAACCAACAAAGAATATAAAAATAACGGCTTGGATAACATCAGTTACGATTGAACTTCTTAATCCACCAAGCACAGTATACCCTAAAGTAATAGCAGTAAATAGAATTGCAGAGATAATAAACTCTTTACTACCCGCTTTTCCATAATATCCACCTACAACAGAAGTATTACTCCATACTTCATTAAATAAACGAATAAGTATCGCAGCCGAAAATGCAACAGAAGCTGCTTTTCCATAATTAGAAGTTAAGAAACTTACCAATCCTTTTGCTTGGTACTTTGTTCTTAATCTATAGATTGCTAAACCACAAATAGGAATACAAAGCCAATATGTTGCATAAGCTAATCCACCAACAAAGCCATATTGGGCTCCTAAATTTGCAGCATTAGTTACAGATTTAGCAAAGATCCAACTTATAAAAATACTTAACATAAGCATCATCTCAGTAGGTTTTTCACCTCTGTTACCATCACCTCTAAAAAATCCTGCTTCTGTTACCTTCTTTGGTGATAATAAAAACATTACCACTCCATAAACTATTAAAAATCCCCAAAATAGATATCCTGTCATATCATTCATTTTCTATATAAATTCTCCTTATTATTTTAATCTAATACTACTTCACCGACATTAGCGTATCTTGCAAATGAAGGCTCATAATTTCGCACTTTAAAACCTAACTCTTCTAATATTACGGCAACGTACGAAGCACGAACTCCAGTAGTACAATAAGTAACCTGTAGTTTATTTTTATCTAAACCTTTGTCAGTTACATATTTTTCTAATGATGCTCTAGATTTTAAAAAACCATTACTATCAACTAACGAATTAAACGGTAGAGAAATTGCACCAGGAATATGACCTGCTTTATTCTCTCCATAAATTACACGACCATTATATTCAACTTCTAACCTAGTATCAATAATTTGAACATCTGTATTACCTATTTTTGATAATAATTCGTCAGTATAAATAGCTTTTTCATTTTGAGTTGCTTCGCTACGAACTACATCGCTAACATCAATTCTGTCAGTAGTTGGTACATATTTCTTATTAAATCCTAGTTTCTCAACTTGTTTAAAACCGCCATCAATGAACTTAATATTATCAAATCCTGCATAACTAAATGTATACAGAACTCTTGCTTCATCTCCAAATCCTTGTTCAGGCATAGTAAAACCATATACTAGTACTTCAGATTCATCTGTAATTCCTAATTTTGAAAAAATTTGTTGATAATTATCTTTAGATAATAATTTCCCTAAATCTTCTCCACCAAATTCTCCAAGTAAACTTATATCCGTCCAGTCAACAACGATTGCTTTATCATACATTAAAGAACCTTCTTCAAGCATTCCCCCACGTGCATCTATCACAACAACATTGTTATTTGTTCTATTATTTAATAAATACTCAGCATCAACCAACTTTTTAAAATCAAATTGTGTCATAACTTTTTCTCCTTTCTAACTATACTATTATTCATTATAACATAGCTTTTAATTAAAAAATATAATTTCGCATTCTAAATATCATAAAATTATTACATTTTTAAAACAACTAAGTATATACAAATTTAGAGAATAATATTTTTATACAAATCGTAAACATAACTATTTACAACATTGAATAATCATGCTATAATAAATCGGAATTGTTTTGAATTGAATAATTAAGGAGAAAATGTATATGAACAAGAAAAAAATGATTATTACTGGTGCCTGTGGTTCATTAGTAATCGGATTATCTGCATTTGCTGGATACGAATATGGAAAACACCAAGCATATGAAACTGCACCACTAGTGCAAAATACAGCACAAGCAAAAAAAATTAATTACTCCGACAAGGTTAGCTCAGTAGTTGTAAGTGAAATTACAGAAGATGGTTATGTTACACTTCATGGTGACCATAGCCATTATGAAAAAGGATTAGTGCCATACAACGCTAAAATTCTTGATTCACTAGTTTATAAAAATAAAGACTATAAACTAAAAAATGAAGATATTCAGTATGAACTTGCAGAAGGTTATGTAATAAAAATTTATGGTAAATATTACTACTATCCAAAAGAAGGTATTACTCAAAATAATGTTGTTGATGAAAGTACTGGAAAAGAAATTTTCAGCTAGTGCACATCACCATCATCACCATGGTGAATCTAGTCAAACTAAAGAAGGTGACGATAACTACACATTTAATCCAAAAGATATCGTAAGTGAAACTCAAGATGGTTACGTAGTTCGCCATGGTGATCACTTCCACTATATTAAGAAAAGTGAATTATCAAGTACACAATTATCACAAGCAAAAGAAGCTGGAGTTAATTCTTCTCTAGCATCATCAGCGGCAGGAGTAACAACTCCAACAAGTGATGGTTATATTTTTAAAGGTGAAAGTGATATTATTGGAAGAAATAGTTTTGGCTTTATAGTTCAACACGGTAGTCATCAACATATAATTCCATATTCACAATTAAGAGGAACACAATGGGAATATCTATTAAATGACCAAGGAACTACTAATAATAACATGAATACAACAGTAGTGAACACTCCAAGAGCTAATATAGTAAATGATAATCACCATGACCATCATGAACATTCAACAGATTATGGAGATGATTATAAATTTGATCCAAAAGATATAGTAAGTGAAGATGAAAATGGATATACAGTACGCCATGGAGATCATTTCCACTATATTCCTAAGAATAAAGTAGAGAAACCTGTTGAAGCTGCCAAACCAGATCCGGTTATTCCTACTCCAACTTTACCAGAAGTAAAAAATGAGAAGAAACCTGTTGAAGCTGTTAAACCAGCTCCAGTTATTCCTACTCCTACTTTACCTGAGGTGAAAAATGAAGAGAAACCAAAAGTAGAAGAAACGATTGTAAGACCTAGTGTCTTATCTTTCGCTGGAGTTCAATTTAAAACTAGCGATGGTTTTGTTTTAAATGAAAATACTGTTGGTACACCGACTTCTTTAGGACTAGTGGTTGATCACAGTGGACACCAACACTTTGTGTACTATAAGCAACTAGTAAATTCGAAATTCGAAAAATTAATTCCTGAAAAATATTTGGGACAAGCTAAAAAAGAATATAAACAATTAGAAGATAAAGTAATTGAAAAAATAAACTACTTATCAAGTAAAAATAACATCGATAAAAGCGCAATTAAATATGTATCTACAGCACAAGGAGATGCTCTTTCATATGAAGGTAAAACAACATTATTAGATGAAATTAATGTTAAAGATGAAACTGAAGCTCCTACTGAAAAGCCAACAGAAAGCAACAAATTAGAAAATAATACAGAAAAAGAAAATTATTCTGAAGAAGTAACTAAAAAAATTAATCACCTGGCTAAAATACTAGGAATTGATTCTAAGCTTATTAAATTAGTTGAAACTGAAAACGGTCAAGCATTAACATACCCACATGGTGATCATAGTCACACTGTACTATTAAATGCAATTCATATTGATGAGACTGATGTAAATATTACTGAAGAAATTCAAAAACAAATTAATTACATCGCTGAAGTATACGGGGTACCAAAAGAAGCTGTAAAAGTAACAAAAGATTTCTTCGTATTTAACGAACCAGCTCACGCTTACGATCCAACACACATTCACCCATATCTAATTCCTCGTGACAAATTCCATATTCCAGAGGTTACAGGTGATGATGAAGTGGATTTTGAAAATGAATTACTTGCTTTATCAAAACGTACAGGTATTCCTGCAGATAAAATTAAACGTGATGGGGATAAATTCGTAATTCCTCATGGTGATCATGACCACTTTGTTAAAATTTTATCTAAAGGAGCTGATATCTATTACAAAAATAGAATTCCTAATACCACAGGAAACTATGTTTCAGGTGACTTCGATAAGGAAGCTGTATTCAAACGCATAGATGAACTTAAAGCTAACAATCTTGCTAAACACAACAATGATAAAAAACAAGCAAACCGTGTAAATCGTGCACTAGATCAATTACGTGCAACAATAGAAGAATTACCGACTAACTCTACAAACGGTTACCTTGAAATGTTAAATAATTTTGATAAAAAATACATCCAAGAAGAATCTAATGCGGATACTACTAAAAATGATGAATTAGTTAAAAAATATAATACTCTACTAAATAGAATCAAAGATACTGATATTGAAAAATATGGCCTTTCAAAAACTGACTTAACTAACGAGTTAAATGAAGCTAGCTCAAATAAAGACGCTAATACACTAAACAAAGTTAGTCATATGCTAGATGAACTTCAAAAATTCGAAGATCGTGAAAGTATTACAACTGTAAGTTACATTAAATACTTCTTAGAAAATATAGATAGTGATAAAATTGATAACCAACTACGTGAAGAACTTGCTTCTCTTGTAAAAGATTCATACGAATCTCAAGCTTTCATTACTAGAACACCAATGAGAACACTTGTAACAAGACTAATTAACGCAAAAAATGCTCTTCACTATGCACTAGAACACAATGAAAGTTCAAAAGTAGAATTCGGTGAAAAATATAATAAATTAAATGAGACTGACAGTGATGGTGCAACGCTTCGCTCTTCAGCCAATCAATTCGCAAAAGAAGCTAACGATCCTTCATTCCCAATTGAATTCTCTAATGCCAAATATGATAAAGCAGATTTCGTAAAATATGCAAATAAAACAACAGATAAAACTGAATCTACTACTCCAGCCACTGAAGTAAAACCAGAAGAAGAAAAAGATAATAACACAAACAATGAAAGTAACACTGGAAATCAACCTAACAGTGAATTAAGTACGCCTAAAGAAGAAAATAATACGACAGATAATAAAAAAGTAGAACTCACTCCAGAAGAAACTGCAAAAGTAAACTTACTTGCTGGAATCTTCAAACTTTCTCCAGATTCATTAAATATTATTGAAACACCATATGGAAAAGCCGTTAACTTCACACTTGGTGGAAAAGCAGAAACAATATTAATTAATGATATCGACAGATTACTTGCTGCATTATTAGCAAGTGCCAAACCAAAAGAAGCTTCAACAGAAAATGAAAATAGTACGACTCTTAACTCAGAAAATGAAGTTTCTAATAGCAATAGTGATACAACTACAGTAGAACCAAAAAACAACACAGAAAAAGAAGAAACTTCTAACAACACAACTACATCAACAGAAGAAACTTCAAATAATTCAACGAAAGAAAAATAATCTAAAAAGACTTGACAAAAAAGATAAAAATAGAGTAAAATTATATTAAATAAATATACAAAATTTGATTATAGACATGTTTTAATCTAAGAACATTACCAGAGAGAGTACAAATGCTGGAAGTACTTATTGTTTATTTTAAAATTCTACTATAAATAATATCAAATTAAATTTCAAGAATCTTTTAGATTGAATTTGGGTGGAACCACGGTATAGAAATTAATCGTCCCTTGCGTCTTTGGCGTAAGGGACTTTTTATTTTACTTGTGAAAATTCAATCAATATAAATTATTTAGAAGGAGCATACAATTATGTTAGATATTAAATTATTCAGAGCAAACCCTGAAATGGTAAAAGAAAAATTAGCAGCAAGAAACTTAGAAACAGATGTAGTTGATTTACTTATCGACTTAGATAAAAAACGTCGTGAGCTACTTGTCCAAGTAGAAGATTTAAAAGCACTTCGCAACAAAAAAAGTGAAGAGATTGCTATCTTAAAAAGAAAACGTGAAGATGCTTCAGATGTAATCGCAGATATGAAACACGTTTCTGATGAAATTACAACTCGTGATATTGAAGTTAAACAAATCGCTGAAGAAATCAACGAAAAAATTATTAGAATTCCTAACCTTATCTCTGATGAAACTCCTATTGGTGAAGATGAGGATGAGAACATCGAAGTTCGTCGTATTGGACAAGTTAGAGAGTTTGATTTTGAACCGAAAGCTCACTGGGATTTAGTTGAAGAACTAGATATTGCAGATTTTGAACGTGCATCTAAAATTTCTGGAAGCAGATTCGTATTCTACAAAAAAGCTGGAGCACTACTTGAACGTGCATTAATTAACTTTATGATTGATACTCATGTTGTTGAACATGGATATGAAGAATTTATGGTACCTCAATTAGTTAATAGAACTGCTCTATTCGGAACAGGTCAATTCCCTAAATTCGTTGAAGATGTATATACAGTTGAGTCTGAGGGATTAACTCTTATTCCTACTGCAGAAGTTCCATTAACAAACTACTACAATGGAGAAATCTTAACTGAAGATATGTTACCAAAAGGTGTTACAGCATTCAGTATCTGTTTCAGATCTGAAGCAGGAAGCGCTGGTCGCGATACTCGTGGATTAATCCGTCTTCACCAATTTAATAAAGTAGAAATGGTTCGTTTCGCTAAACCTGAAAATTCATATGAACAATTAGAAATAATGACTGGACATGCTGAAAATATTCTTAAAAAATTAAACTTACCATATCGTGTAATTACTTTATGTTCTGGAGATACTGGATTCTCTAGTGCTAAAACTTACGATATCGAAGTTTGGTTACCAAGTTATAACGCTTATAAAGAAATCAGTTCTTGTTCAAACTGTACAGATTTCCAAGCACGCCGTGCAAATATGCGTTTCAAACGTGAAGATACTGGAAAAATTGAATTCCTTCACACATTAAATGGTTCTGGATTAGCAGTAGGACGTTGTCTAGCGGCTATAATCGAAAACTATCAAAATGAAGATGGTTCTATCACAGTACCAGAAGTTCTTCGTCCATACATGCGCGGAATCACAAAAATTGAAAGAGACTAGTTTTGTACCCTATCAAATATAATTTTTCTTTTCATGATAATGCCAAGAGAGTCTAAAAGATCTCTCTTGGCATTTCTTAATTTTACTAAAGTATAAAAAGTAGTGAATTAAGATTCTCTCCTCTCAATTCACTACTTTTTATATTGCAATATAGACTATATATCTATTTGACTTTTTTCAAACTTATCTAATGCTTGTAAGTAGCCATCTGTTGCTGTAACATGCCAGGCTAAGCTAACTTCTCTAAAGTTATTCAACCAATTTAGTACTTTTCTTAATTTCGCTGGATTATTAGCAAGTACAGTCTGAGCTTTATTTTCTAATTCTGTTAATCTGCTATTGACTACAGCTTCATCAATATTCCCATTTACTTTAGGAATATCTATATAAGGTATTTTGTTTTGATTATATAATCTCCATCCAGGACTCTTAATTGAATAATAATGGTTATGATCACCATGATTTACTATCATTTGTCCATCTTGCACCTGAATATGTTCAACTGTTGTATTCATACTTGCCAATGCTGTTATTTCTTTCTCAAAATCTCCTTCTAAATCTGAACTCATCGTTGGAACAGTTATATCACTAAGTGCAATACGTTTAACTACTCCGTTATAGTTAAATACTAACGTGTCACTCTTAACTGAAATATCACTGACATTTATTCCATAGAATAGAGCAATATAATTTTTCTTGCTATCTAATGTTGCTTTATCTTCAGTTGTTGTTACTTCACCT
Source organism: uncultured Gemella sp. (assembly GCA_963528605.1). Taxonomy (GTDB): domain Bacteria; phylum Bacillota; class Bacilli; order Staphylococcales; family Gemellaceae; genus Gemella. The sequence goes on along the minus strand of CAURVX010000005.1, from coordinate 32,763 downwards.
TTCTTAGCTAAAAATTCTTTTGCTTCTTCTAATTGTTTAGCTGATAAATCAGATTTTTTAACAAAGTGATTATGATCACCATGTTTTACAATATAGCCATCTCCCTCTTCACTAACTACATTATTCACATCAAATACAAATTCATGTTCTTCCGTCTCATTATGGTTTATCACTTCTGAAGTATGCTCAGCTTCTGTATTAGAGTGTTCAGTATCTGAATTTTCTTTATTAGCAACTTCATTAGTTGGCTCTACTAAATTATCTTTGACTTGTTTTCTTATTTCATTTAATTGTTTTTCTAATCCAATTTGTTTGTTTCTACTTTGGTCTACACTATAAGACATATCAAGATATATAATGCGAGATCTTTGTTTTAATTCATCAGCAACTTCTGGCGCTAATTTTTTCTCTTCTTTAAGTTTTAATATGTCTTCTTGTAGATTTTCTGCTTGTTCCATAATATAGTCTGCAGATAAAGTATAATTATCTTTTATATCCCCACCTTCAACTTTTTCAAAATTACTCATTATTCCTTTTGGAATATTTCCATCACTTGGAATTTCTAACTCTTCTTTTGGAACAGTATTGTGACTTATATCTAAGTATTCTAAAGTTTTATTTTTTTCTTTTAATGCTAATGTAGATACATAGTTATTTGACATTGTTAAGTATTTCAATGCTGTAAGATTATTTATATTTTCCATTGATCTAATAACATTGTTATTAACCGTTAAGTTAATCAATTTATCTTGTTTATTAGATGGAAATTCACTAATTTTATTGCCACTAGCATCTAGATTTTCAAGCGCAGATAGTTTATGAACATTGTTAATATCCTCTAGTTTATTGTTTTTGATTTCTAGGCTTGTAATTGTACTATTCTCAAAATCTAAACTGTCAATCTTATTATTGTTAGCTTCTACACTTTCTAAAACTTTAGCATTTTCCAAATGAGATAATGTTGTTATTTTATTATCATTTGCCACTATTTTTTTCAACTTAGGCAAGTTAGAAACAACACTTAAGTCTCTAATATTAGTATTATTTACTGTTAATTGCTCTAAACTATCATTTTTAAGAGTTGTTAATTCTAAGCCGCTATTATTAGATAAGAATAAACGTTCTAATTCATTTTTATTACTTAATGCATCTAATTTTGTAATATTATTATTTTCAAGGCTAACTGCTCTTAAGTGATTTAAATCTTTTAGAGTTGAGATATCTTTAATTTTATTATTGTCTAAATTCAATGACTCTAAGTTAGTAAAATATTTTAGTACATCAATATTTTCAATATTATTTCCTGCTGCAGAGATTAATTTCAAGTTCGGATAATCTTTTAAAAACGAGATATCTTGTATATCATTTTCAGAGAAATCAATCCCTTCTAATGTTGGTATATTTTTTATAAATGAATAATCCTTAATGCCTGTTCTTGATACATATAATTGTTTCAATTTTTTGAATTTATAAACAGGTGTTATGTCATCAATAGAAGTATATCCAATACCTAAAACTTCAATATTTGGCATAAGATCCAATCCATTTCTTTTAAGTGGATCTTTATTTTGACCTATGTTTAGATACTTAACAGTTTTCAACCACTCTTTCATTTTCTCTACATTTGCCTCGTGTGTAGGAAAATCAGTATCAGCTGATGCGTGTTGAATATCATGGATAATATAATCATCAAATCCTAATTTTTTCAATGTCTCAGCCCCTAAATTACTATGTGAATCTGCTAGAGGTATAGATGTGTCTATATTTTTAACCAATATAGTATGGCTGTGATCTCCGTGTGGATATACCAACGCTTTTCCTTCTGCTGTTTCAATTAATTTTATAGAACTTTTATCTATATTTAATTGTTTAGCTACATAATCAATTTTCGTTCCGATTTCTTTTTCTTCTGAAGAAGTTTCATTTTTCCCGTCTGTTGAGTTATCCGGTGTCTCTGTGTTAGTAGTTACAGAATTATTGCTTGTAGAATTATTTTCTTCATTCATTTTATTATTGTGATTACTTATCTCAGCACTCTCATTAACATTTATATCTTTTAACAACTCCGTTTTTCCATTATAGGAAATTCCATCTCCGTTTGGAGTAATAGTATAAGTAAATTTATCCTTTCCTATATTATTTTTTTGATAAAGATAACTAATTTTATCATTAACTTCTTTTTCTAAATCAAAATATTTTTTTTTGCTTTATTTAGATATTGATGGGGAATAAGTTTTTCAAATTTAAAATTTACTAGTTGTTTATAGAATATAAAATGTTGATGCCCACTATGAGCTACTAAAAGCCCTGTTGACGTTGGAGTTATAATTCTATCACCAGATAATTTAAAACCATCGCTAGTCTCAAATTGGACTCCAGCAAAAGATAAAACGCTAGGTCTTTCAACCGCCTCTTCTTCTTTTTGCTTCTCTTCATTTTTCACTTCAGGTAAACTAGGAGTAGGAATAACCTGAGCTGGTTTAACAGCTTCAACGGGTTTCTCTACTTTATTCTTCGGAATATAGTGGAAATGATCTCCATGGCGAACTACGTAACCATCTTGAGTTTCACTTACGATATCTTTTGGATTAAATGTGTAGTTATCGTCACCTTCTTTAGTTTGACTAGATTCACCATGGTGATGATGGTGATGTGCACTAGCTGAAAATTTCTTTTCCAGTACTTTCATCAACAACATTATTTTGAGTAATACCTTCTTTTGGATAGTAGTAATATTTACCATAAATTTTTATTACATAACCTTCTGCAAGTTCATACTGAATATCTTCATTTTTTAGTTTATAGTCTTTATTTTTATAAACTAAAGAATCAAGAATTTTGGCGTTATAAGGTACTAATCCTTTTTCATAGTGACTATGGTCCCCATGAAGTGTAACATAACCATCTTCAGTAATTTCACTAACAACTACTGAGCTAACTTCCTCCGAGTAATTGATTTTTTTTTGCTTGTACTGTATTTTGTATTAGTGGCGCAGTTTCATACGCTTGGTTTTTTCCATATTCGTGTCCTGCAAATGCAGATAATCCAATTACTAATGAACCCCAGGCACCTGTAATAATCATATTTTTTTTATTCATACATATTCTCCTTAACTTTATAATTCGTAATCATTGCGATTTATTATAACATATTTATACTTTCTTGTAAATAGTCACCTTTACGATTTACTGTGTTTAAGATTAATATTTTTATATTTTTTCTTATTTAAAAATTACTGATTTAACAAACTTTAATAATTACGTTTATTTAGAAAATTATATTTATCATCAATGAACTAAAATCTCATTTATAATACTTATTAAAAATAGACTTAAAAATGGAACCTAAAAACACAAAAAATGGATACCAACTGTATAATACAGTTTGATATCCATACGTTTTTTATATTTATTTAGTTATATATTTTTTTCTTATAATACTAGCTGCAATAATTAAAATAAATCCTGTAGAAATAAATGAATTTACAGGTATCCCCGTCTTAGGAAGTATTTTCAATTGTTTTCCATCTTTAATACTTTTTGTTTCCGGTAATTCATTATTTTCTTTTTCGTTATTTTCAATTTTTTCTGGAATTACAATTTTTGTTCTTTCTTCTAAATCCTTGCTTCCTATTTTTATACGTTCTACAATTGTGAACTTACTAAAATGATTTATAGTGAATTCCAACTCACCAGTACTATAGCTACTATTTACTTTCTCAAGAATATTTTCATCAGATATATGATAAACTTCTAATTCGGTATTTTCTTTTTTTACAACAGCAACTGTAACTGTGCGTTCTACATTGCTATCGACTTTTTTATCATCTTTTTCAAAATGAATCTCAAAAGTCTCTATAATATTATAATCACTGCCTAGTTTGTACTTAATAATCTGATTTAAATTATTATCATTTAACGGTTCTACATATAACTTTTCTGCAGAGACACTTCCTTTTTTAAAAGAAACCTTAATTTCACGTCCAGATAAGTTCCCTACTAATACATCATTTTTAATTTCAACTCTAGAATTTGTTTCTAAAGAATTAGTAGTTGGTTTTTCTGTCTGCTTTTCTATTGGTTTAACTGGTGGTTTCTCTGTCTGCTTTTCTATTGGTTTAACTAGCGGTTTCTCTGTCTGCTTTTCTATTGGTTTAACTGGTGGTTTCTCTATCGGCTTTTCTGTTGGTTTAACTTGTGGTTCCTCTGTTGGCTTTTCTGTTGGGTTAACTTGTGGTTCCTCTGTTGGCTTTTCTGTTGGGTTTTCCGTTAGTTTTTCTGTTGAATTTTCCGATGGTTTTGTAGGTGATTTTCTTACCGGCTCTTCTATTACATTCTCTGGTGGAATTGGTTCAACTTCCGGAATAACTCCGTTTTCATTTACTACAACCTTATTATCAGACTCCATTTGCGCATTAGCTATCCCAACTTTTATTGTACTTATACTGATAATGATGCTTATTATTCCAGTTGATAATTTTCTTATAGAATATTTTTTATTCTTCACTGCTTTCTCCTTATCTCAAATGATCTATAAGATCATTAAAACTATCTTTAATATTATATTACACTTCAAGACATTCATCAAGCAATATAAAAAAATGGCTTGATTAAAACACTTAATCAAGCCAAAACTTCTTCTATCTAGACAAGAACGAGAAGAATCCACTTATTATAGCTACATTAAAGAAGTCTATAAATAGTGCTCCTACTATAGGCATTACAAAAAACGCTATATGTGAATATTTATATTTATCACAGACACTTTGCATGTTTGCAATACCATTCGGTGTTGCTCCAAGTCCAAATCCTACATGTCCTGCAGATAATACTGCTGCATCATAATTTCTACCCATAACTATAAATGTTACAAAGTAAATAAATACCCATGCTAAAAGTGCTTGTGCTAGTAATAATACTGCTAGTTGACCTGCTACACTGCTTAATTCCCATAATCTTAAACTAATCATTGCCATTCCAAGGAATAAATTCAACGAAACATCTTCTAGAATATGTACTTCTTCATAGTGTAAATCAAATTTTGTTGTATGATCTGATATATTTCTTAGTATAGCCGCTACTATCATAGGTCCTATATAACTAGGAAATTTCAAGAATTGATTTAAAAATTCTGATACATAACTTCCAATAAACATTGCTAATAATATCATGAAAAATGCCTTAGCAAAGCTTTCGCCATCTAGCTTCTTCACATCATTATTAAATAAAAACTCATCATTTCTAACTTGCTCACTGTCAACTTCTTCAGCTACTACTTCTAAATTTTTTCCTTTTATCAGTCTGTTCGCAAGTGGTCCACCTAAACTAGAACCAGCAATTAGTCCAAATGTAGCAGCTGCAATCGCCACACTCTTCGCACCATTATGACCTAACTCTTCTACAATAGGTGCCATTGCCGCCGCTGTTCCGTGACCTCCTGTCATTGCCGTTGAACCTGTTAATAATGCAATCAGTGGATCAACTCCTGTTGCATACCCTATAGCAACAGCTAAAATATTCTGCAAGATTACTAATATTATTGAAACAATTAAAAACATAATAACTTTTCTTCCACCAATTTTTAACAATCTCCAGCTTGCATTAAATCCAATACTTGTGAAAAATAACGTCATAAAGAAACTCTGAAGTGTATTGTCAAATTCAAATATTATCAAATTCATTTGTCGTAGAAACAAATTAATAATTGCAAATAAAAATCCCCCTATAACCGGTGAAGGTATACAATACGTTTCAAAAAATTTAACTTTCTTTCGTAAAAATCTACCTATTATCAAAATAACCACAGCAAGTCCCACTGTTTGTATCATATCCATTTTAATATTTAACATACTATCATCCTTTCTTTATCAATGTTATATTTTCTTACAACAAATTTTCGAATTTATAAATTTATAATCTAAAATTTTGTTTTATTAGAATTATATATCCATATATTACACTCTTCAGAAATAAATTTCAATTATGTGTCAGATTTTATAACAATCAAGTAAATAAAGATGAACTTATAAAAGTTCATCTTTTATCTTTTATTTATTAAAATATTGGTTTTAAAAATTCTGACCAGGTCTCATAATTTTCTTCTGCTTTGGCTTCCTCTCCTGTCATCCATTTTATAACAAGAGTATCATCTTCCTTGACTTCTACAAGTTGTTTATCAACTTTACACTCATAAACAACACCTACATGGACTTGTCCAACTTCTGTCTTGTCGTCATTTATTAGACCAATAAAATGTAAGTTATTTAAAGCATCTTCTTCTGAAACTCCAACTTCCTCATTTAATTCACGCGCGGCATTAATTTTTAACATTTCAAAAATTGTTTTTCCTTCAACTTCATTCATATGACCACCAATACCAACAGATGCTTTCCCGTGCAGTCTTGCTTCTCCTCCACCTACTAAACGTTTATAAACTAGTACCTCGCCTGTTACTTCGTCTTTCAGTAGAACATAACCTATCAATTGCTTATAATTTGAATCTTCTTCCATATCACCACGACGTTTAACTTCATACGATTCAAATGTAGAAATAATTTTCTCAGTTTTTTCATCATTTTTTTCTATAAATCCATAGAAATGATTTTCTTCATTATTAAACAATACTTTTCTATTAACTACTAATATTTGTTCATCCCACTTACTCATTATTTTTCCTCACTTCTTTTATTTTACTTGATAAGTACCTTCTTTTAATTCTTTAGCTATCTTAGCAATTTTTCTGAATCTGTGATTTAAACCAGATTTAGATAATTTTCCATCTTCAATCATTTCCGCTATTTCTTTCAGAGGATATTCTGGATACTTAAGTCTTGCTTCGGCAACAATTCTAAGTTTCTCATCAATATTATCAAGTCCAATTCTTTCCTCTATTATGTTAATATCCTCAACCTGTTTTGCTGAAGCATTAACTGTCTTATTCATATTAGCCATATCACAGTTTTGCATTCTATTAACCGAGTTATTAATATCTCTAACAATTCTTTCATCTTCAAATTGGAATAAAGCTTGAAAAGCTCCAACTATGTTAATAAACTCAGCTATTTTTTCAGATTCTTTAATATAAACTATAAAACCTTTTTTTCTTTCAAGGCTTCTTGCATTCAATTTATAACTATTTAAAAGGTCATTTAATTCTTTATTGTGTTCTTCATAAGAAGAGAATATTTCCATATGATAACTAGAAGTGCGAGGGTTATTAATAGATCCCCCTGCTAAAAATGCACCACGTAGATAAGCTCTTTTCTTCTCATCTGTATCAATTAATTCTTTTGCTATATCTATTCTCATTGTGTAGTTGTCATTTAATATATATAAATCAGTTAATATTTCTTTTACATTTTGATCTAAACGACAAATATATACATTATTCTTCTTCAATTTCAATTTCTTTCTAACAGAAATATTTACATGAACATCATAGAAAAATTTTATTAATGAAAACATTCTTCGCGCTATAGAAGCATTCTCTGTTTGAAAACTTAAACTTAGCCTACCGTTTGATATATTTAATACACCATTCATCTTTATTAAGGCTGATAACTCTGATAAGAATTCTCTATCTTTTGTAATTTCTATTAAAGTTAATTCTTTCTTCATATCTGAAGCGTACGACATAAGTTCCCTCCTTATCTTAATTATTTTTTATAACTTATATATTCTATCATGATACCTTCAATTTAACAACTCATTTGAGTTAAGAAATGAGTTAATATACAATGTACATTAACTCATTATTTCTAATATTCTATTTTTATTTTCTTCATTAACTTCGATACGCTCTTTTATGCCTTCTTTATCAAAATAAAGAACTTCATCTGAAATCTGACATAAAAATTCATAATCATGTGTAATTATAAAAATCACAACATCATTCTTGGCTATTTCTTCGATCAAGCGACTTAGTTCAATCATATTTACATAATCTAGACCGCTAGTTGGTTCATCAAAGATTAGTATTTTTTTATTTGATAAAAGCGCAGAAGCAATCGCAACTCTTTGCTTTTCCCCGCCAGATAAAGTATTCGGGTGCCTATCTAAAAATTTTCTAATGTTTAATCTATCTACAACTTCATCAAATAACGATAAATTATCGCTACCTAACTTAATTTCTTTTTCTACCTGGTTAGTAAATAATTGATAGTTAACATCTTGCATTACTTGGAATGCATTTTTCACTAAACCTTTATTATTTAAATATTTCTCATCTAATTTAATTTTATGCTTTGATTTATGTAGTCCGCATAGAGCATTAGCAAAGGTTGTCTTCCCACAACCATTATCACCAATAATAGTATAGATTTTTGAAGATGCGAAACTCTCACTTTGAAGTTCAACTTTTCTATTATGAACTCTATATTCAAGTTTTTCGAGATTTAAAAAGTCGTCTTTAAAATTTCTACTTTCTTTATCACCTAGCTCTACTTTAGATAAATCAATCTGTCTTGTTTGACAAGATCTACTGTCAAAATCTGATAGCTGTTCTTTAGTAACTTCATGAATTAATTTACCGTCTTTAATAATATACATTTTGTCGATTAAATCTTTTAAATAATATATTCTATGTTCAGCAACAACTATAGTTTTACCTTTTTTCTTCAATGTTTCAATTATTGAAGAAATAAGCTGTATCGACTTCAAATCTAGGTTACTAGTTATCTCATCTAGAACATATACATCAGCATCTAACATCATACTTGCCATAAAAGCTAGTTTTTGTTTTTCTCCACCACTTAATTCTAAGACATTTCTTTCTAACAGATATTCTGCAGAAAATTCTGATATCACCTCATCAATTCTACGTTGTATCTCTGATTTAGAATAACCATAGTTTTCCATACTAAAGGCAAGTTCACTTGTAGAATCAAGATTGAAAAACTGATTTTTTGGATTTTGAAAGACACTTCCTACTATTTTTGAAAAATCTTTTAATTTGTCTCCAATATTAAGGTGAGCTACTTTTAATTCACCACTGTATCCACCATCAAAAAATTCTGGTGCTAATCCATTTAAAACTCGTAAAATAGAAGTTTTTCCACAACCACTAGCACCTGTAAAGAGGATACATTCACCTTTTTTTATATTAAGCGATAAATCTTCAATATTTAATTTTTGCGATTCAATGTATTTATAATTAAAATTTTTAAATGTTATCAATTTATCACCTCATAAACATAATAAAACAAAAAGCACTTACTACTATAATCATAGTTAAATAGTCAATTTTATTAAACTTTAATTCGATATAACTACTTGGTTTCTCTTCGTTATCTATTCCTCTACATAAACAAGATACCGATAGCTCATTTGCTATATTGGTACTTATAATTACATAAGGAACAAATACATATTCAAAGAATTTAATTGGATGAAGTAAGTAGTAACCTCTACTTACTCCAATTCCTTTCATTCGTAATGAATTCTTTATTAACTTATAATCTGTAAGTAAAACCGGGAAAAATCTATATAATACTGCTAGTACTATAATCATTTTCTTTGGTAACTTTATGCTTCTCAAAAAGTAAATCAGTTCCGAAACTTTCGAACTACTTACTAAAGCCATACCCGCACATAATGGGAAATACAGTGTCTTAAACATTAATGCAGTTAATAACAAGAAACTATCAATAACCTGTAATGTAACTGTATGAGCAAAAAATACTTCATATGCAGTAAAGAAAAGATATATACCAAAAAATCTACTCATTCTCTTAAAGTTAGAACTAATTCCTAAGTATATTGAAAAACATAGTGCTACTAAAAGGTGAACAGGTACTGTCATCATTTTAAACATTAGTATATTAGCGAGTACTAATATAAAAATCTTAGTTCTAATATCTAACTTTAACATTCTATAGTCCTGCTTTATTGAAATTCTTAAAGTATAATTTTCTTCCTAGATATGTTCCAATTATTGAGAATATTATAGTAAAGATAACTATAAAAATAAATGTCTTCATATCTGTACTACTCATTACTAGATTTATCTTTTCATCTGAATAATTTCTATTTTGAAGATGTTTTACATATGAATCTTTCATAAAGAACATTGGTAGAATAATACCAATATTTCCTAGATTAAAGAATAAGTATGATAAATATTCATTCCCATATCTGAATGCAATTTCCGCTAAAACCGCTGCAAAGAATAATACTATTCCTCCAACTACCGAGTGACCAGATACAGTCATAAAAATACCAATAATAGCAATCATAATGAATATAGCCATATTTTTATTAATTTTGTTAAAAATTAAGCTATATACACTACCACACACTAATGCAGCTGTTATTGAAGTGTATGTTGCAAAATAAACTTTACCTCCAAATATAACTGATGTCAATAGTGTAGAAATTCCAATACCTACCGCCATTACAAGAATTAATAATATTGTATAGAGACCTAATGTAATTAGATCTTTAATTTGTAAATTCTTATTATCTTCTTTATTTATATATTTTAATTCTGCCATCGATTACCCCACTATATTTTCTTAAGTTCATCTAGAGCAACTTTATAATTTGGCTCTTCACCAATTTCTTCTAGTACTTCTTTATAGCGAATAACACCTTCTTTATCAAGTACAAATACAGCACGAGCTAATAACCCTAATTCTTCAACTAAAAGACCGTTATTAGTTTCGAAATCACGATACTTATAGTCAGAAACAGTAATTGCATTATTAATTTCTTTATCGGCGCAGAATCTTCCTAGTGCAAAAGGTAAATCTTTTGAAACTGTTATCACTACAGTATCAGCTAAGTCACGTACTTCTCTGTTAAAATTAATCGTTTGTAAAGCACATACTCCTGTATCAATAGATGGAAATGTGTTGATAATTATATTTTTTCCTTTATAGTCTGATAACTCAAATTCTGATAGAGTCTTAGTTACAGCTCTGAAGTCAGGAAAAACATCTCCAACATTTAATTTATCTTCAATTGTTACTGGTGTACCCTTAAAGCTAATTATTTTCTTCATAATTTATACCTCTTTATTTTATAATTTTTTATGATAAAACTATCTACAACTAATGATAACATATTTCAATTAGAGTTGAAAGTTTTTTTAATAAATTACTGGTATTTTAAGCATATTTTATATAAATATATTATAATTTTATGATATAATAGTTATTAATAGTGTGTGAAAGGATTTTTTTTATGTCAAAAGAACTAAAAGAAAAAGTAGTTGAAACAAATACTACAGATTCGACTGAAGAAAAAGATAATTCAACATCTTTTTTTGGTCGTTTAAAAAAACAAGTAAAAACTTTTAATTTTAAAAATAATGAATCTAATAGTTCTATTAATAATCAAGATCACCTTGATGAATCAGCTTTAGAAAAGGAACTTCGTGAGAAAGAAAAAGAAGTAAAATTAAAAGAGAAAGAATTAAAACAACGTGCACTTGAACTAGAAAAAGCAAAGAAAAAATTTGAAGAACAACAGCGTAAAATAGAAGAAGAACGCAAAAAAAATGAGATTGCACGCGCCGAAAGAGAGCGTCTTGAAAAAGAGCGTATTGCTCGCGAAAAAGAACTTGAACGTCAACGCATCGAAAAAGAAAAAGCTGAAAAGCGTGAAAAAGAACGTCTTGAAAAAGAACGTATTGCTCGTGAAAAAGAATTAGAACGTCAACGCATCGAAAAAGAAAAAGCTGAAAAGCGTGAAAAAGAACGTATTGAAAAAGAACGTATTGCTCGTGAAAAAGAATTAGAACGTCAACGCATCGAAAAAGAAAAAGCTGAACAACGTGAAAAAGAACGTCTTGAAAAAGAACGTGTTGCTCGTGAAAAAGAATTAGAACGTCAACGTATCGAAAAAGAAAAAGCTGAACAACGTGAGAAAGAACGTCTTGAAAAAGAACGTATTGCTCGTGAAAAAGAACTTGAACGTCAGCGTATTGAAAAAGAAAAAGCTGAACAACGTGAGAAAGAACGTATTGAAAAAGAACGTATTGCTCGCGAAAAAGAACTTGAACGTCAGCGTATTGAAAAAGAACAGGCTGAAAGAAGAAAAAGAGAATATAGAAGAAAAGAAAAAGAATTCCAAATATTAGAAGATAAAAAGAAAATAGAGTTTTTACAAAAAGAAAATGAAATGAGAGAACACGAAAACACTTTACTTTCATTACAAACAACATTAATTTCTTTAGAAGATAAAATCGAAGAGAAAAAATTAACTATCGCAACTCTTAAAAACAGAAATGCCGATAAAGAAAAAATAACTTTAGAGGAAAAAAGATTAAATAGTTTAGTAGCACAAAAACAAATCACTCAAAAAGATATAGCCTCTGAGAAAAAAATTATTGAAAAAATTCAAAAAAACTTAGAAATTGAGTATAAACTTGATGGTCTAAAAAAAGAAATACATAGTATAAAAAAAGAAGTAGTAAATGAAGACGAAACTGCATTTAAGGTTAAATACATCGATAATAATGTAAGAAATATCTTCGTAGTAGCTTTAATATACATTAAAACTTTTATTTCTAAAAAAGTTTTTAGACAAAAAGTTGAAAATTACGATCAAATTAAAAAGGTATCAAAAAATATTAAAGTGAGAATTGCTACATCAGTTATATTAGCAGTAATACTATCACTTTGTTTCTTAGTTACACTTAAATTCATTTCTTCAGCCAAAGAACATTATGTAAGCTTTGGAGAAACTAATACTACTGCTGTAGATACTACTGAAGAAATGAAGAAGCAAAAAGAAGCTGAAGAAAAAGCAAAAATTCTAGAAGCACAAGAGAAGGCAGCAGCAGCTCGTATAGACTCTGATGCTCAAGATGAAGAAATCACTGCTAAACTTGCAGGAACTTTCACATCATATGCATTTGATGTGGATCGTCAAGTTACAGTAAACAAAAAAATTCATGCTTTCAAATCTGCAAGTTGGTCAGATCAAGGTGAAGTTATTGAACCTGGTACTAAACTAACAGTGAACAAGATTGTATCCCCTGCTGGATATTTAATGTATCAAATTTCATCAGGAAATCTACAAGGTCAATTTATCACAGCCAATGAAAAATTCGTATCAGTAAATTCTAAGAACGACGAACTTGAAAACTTTATTTCTCGTCCAGTAGCGATTAAATTCTTAGCTACACAAAATGTATATTCTGATGAAGCGGCAAGCAAAGTTAGAGTTACCTTTGGTAATGGTGCACAACTTAATATTAACGGTATCGGAATTAATAACAACAGATTAATTTATCATGTATCTGATGGATCATTCGTACCCGTTAATCCGGTTCGTGTAATTGAAGTTAATAGAGAAACGCCTAAGACTAAAAACATAGATAGTAATGATAATAAAAACGCCTCTGACTCTCAAAGCAACCAAAGAACAACAAGATAATTGATTTAATCCACCTGAGAAAATTCTCAGGTGGATTATTTTGTACATATAAATTGTTTAAATTCCCTAAAAAAGAGAATATAGTTTTCTACTACATTCTCTTTTTTTATTATCTAATTTCTGCTCCGTTAGGAATTTCAGCATTAATTTCCACTACTCGTAAGATACCATCTTTTTCTGCTGATAAAATCATTCCTTCACTTAATTCACCACATAGTTTAACTGGTTTTAAGTTAGCTACCACAGCTACTTTTTTACCTACTAATTCTACTGGATCATAGTATTTAGCGATACCAGAAACTATTTGTCTTTGGTGATTTCCTAAATCAAGTTTGAATTTCAATAATTTCGAACTATTCTTAACTTTTTCACATTCCAATACTTCTGCTACTCTTAAAGAAGTTTCAAAGAATTTATCAATTGTAATTTCTTCAGCAAGTTCAACATAAGTATCTTTATTTTCATCTTTAGATGCTGTTTCTAAGTTCTCAAGTGCCTTAGGTGACATTTGTTCTTTAATGTACTCTACTTCCACTTCTTTATCGAATCTTGGGAAAATTGGAGTTGGTTTTTCTACAACTTTTACAGTTCCATCAAACACTCCAAATGTTTTAGCAGACTCAAACACTAATAAGTCTTCTCTAATTCCTAATTGTTTAGCAATTTCTGCTGGTGCTTTTGTTAAAGCTGGTGCTATTAAAATTGTAGCTATACGAAGACTTTCAGCTAAATAGTTCATTACTTTATCTAATTCAGGTTGATTTGCTTCATCTTTTGCTAAAATCCAAGGTGTAGTTTGATCAATATATTTGTTAGTTCTAGAAATGAATTTCCAAACTGATTCTAATGCTTTAGAAAACTGCATATTTTCCATGTACTCTTCATATTCAGCAATAACTTCTTTTGATAAAGCTATTAATTCTTTATCAAACTCTGTAGTTGGTTCAACGAATTTTGGAATTACTCCACCACAGTATTTATTAATCATTGAAATAGTTCTATTTAATAGGTTTCCTAAATCATTTGATAAATCTGAATTAATTCTGTCGATAAAACTTTCTGGTGTAAATATTCCATCTTGTCCAAATGGAACTTCACGTAATAAGTAATAACGCGCTGAATCTAATCCATAACGCTCTATTAACATATAAGGATCCACTACGTTACCTTTAGACTTACTCATTTTACCATCTTTCATTAATAACCAACCGTGAGCAAAGATTTTTTTAGGTAATGGTAAATCTAATGCCATAAGTAGTATCGGCCAGTAAATAACGTGGAAACGCACAATTTCTTTACCTACTACTTGAACATCAGCTGGCCAATATTTATTAAATAGCTCTTCACTTTCACCAGTTGCATAACCTAACGCTGTAATGTAGTTAACTAATGCATCAATCCAAACATAGACAACGTGTTTTGGATTTGATTTTACTTTTACTCCCCAATCAAAAGTTGTACGAGTAACAGCTAAGTCCTCTAATCCTGGCTTAATGAAGTTATTAAGCATTTCATTTTTTCTACTTTCAGGTAAAATGAATTCTGGATGCTCATCATAGTACTTAACTAATCTATCAGCATATTTACTCATTTTGAAGAAGTAACATTCTTCACTAACTAATTTTACTTCATTTCCACTTGGTGCTATACCACCAATCATATTTCCTTCTTCATCTCTGAAAACTTCTTGAAGTTGAGTTTCTGTGAAATATTCCTCATCACTAATTGAATACCAACCTTTATATTCTCCAAGGTAGATATCTCCTTTTTCAACTAATTTATCAAAAATTTCAGCAACAGCTTTTTCGTGATAATCGTCTGTTGTACGAATAAATTTGCTGTAGTTAATATCCATAGCTTCCCATAATTTTTTAATACCCTTAATCATTTCATCCACATAAGCTTGTTCTGAAATACCTTTTTCTTGGGCTTTTTGTTGAATTTTTTGACCGTGTTCATCTGTACCTGTTAAAAAGTATGTATCATATCCACTTAATTTTTTATATCTTGTTAAAGCGTCACACGCTACTGTTGTATAAGCATGCCCTATGTGTAAATTACCACTTGGGTAATAAATAGGAGTTGTAACATAAAATGTTTTTTTAGTCATCTTACAACCATCCTCACTTTCATTTCAATTTTTTAGTTAATATACATTACTATTGTACCATATAATTGAGGCTAATGCATGATTTTTTATCATTTTTTTCAAATTTCAAAATACTATTATATAAAAAAAAAGATATAACTCTTTTATAATTCAGATTAAATATTAAACACTATTTAAATCGTCATTATTTAATATCTACTCAATAATAATCTCCGGACAAATATTCAGATTAATATTGCGTTATAGAGTTATATCTTTATTATTTTTAAAAAATTATTGTGATTTTATTTTTTAGCTAATTTAGCTATTTCAACTATTGTATCTGTGGCTTTTTCCATATGTTCTAAACAACTAAATTCATATTGTCCATGGAAGTTTTCTCCCCCAACGAAGATATTTGGCGTCGGGATTCCCATATATGAAATTTTAGAACCATCTGTTCCACCACGAATTGGAATAATAATAGGTTTTACCCCTACATTTTTTATAGCTTGTTCTGCTACATCAACACAGCGTTTATCTTTTTTAATTACATCTCCCATATTATAATATTGATCGAACAAATCATATTCCACAACATTACCATATTTTTCATTAATTTTCGTTGCTACTTGTTCTGCAAATTTCTTACGTGCTTCAAACTTTTCTTTATCGTGATCACGAATTATATACACCATCTCAGCTTCTTCAATTCTAGCTTGCATATTATGCAATAAATAGAATCCTTCATATCCTTCTGTATGCTCAGGGACTTCTTTTTCTGGGAACAATGAAGCTAATTCTGCAGCAATAGTATTTGCATTTTTCATTTTACCTTTTGCCGTACCTGGATGAACACTTACTCCAGTAATTTTATATGTAATTTGTGCAGCATTAAAGCTTTCATATTCTAATTCACCAAGAACTCCACCATCCATAGTAAAAGCATAATCTGTTGCAAAACCTTTAGCATCAAAGTGATCTGCTCCACGCCCTATTTCTTCATCAGGACCAAATGCAATACGAATATCACCATGTTCAATTTCAGGATGTTCACTTAAATACTTAATTGCTTCTACTATTTCAGTAATTCCAGCTTTATCGTCAGCACCTAGTAAAGTTGTACCATCTGTAGTGATTAATGTTAAACCTTTATAGTTACTTAAATTAGGAAACTCAGCTTTACTCATTACTACATTTAATTCTTTATTTAAAATAATATCTTCACCATCATAATTCTCAATAACTTGTGGATTAATACCTTCAACATTAAAATCTGCAGTATCCACATGTGAAATAAACCCAATTCTATCGTATGGCTTATCAGTATTAGCCGGTAATGTTGCAGTTAAAAACCAGTTTCCTTCATTTAATTCTATGTCACTAAGATTCAATTCTTCTAATTGTCCTTTTAACATACGTAGAAAATCTTTTTGCTCTGGAGTAGATGGAATCGTCGTACTAGCGGCATCAGATCTAGTTTTAAAATTAACATATCCTAAGAAACGTTCTAACATAGTTTCATATTTCATTATTCTTCACCTCATTTGTATTTTCTTTTATTATAATACAATTTTTATCAAAATGTAAAGGTTATAAAATTCATATTTTTAAAAACAACATTCTCAAATAACTTTGTTTAAAATAATAAATGATACTTAATATATTTATCTATTTGTGATACAATTACATATGTATTCTAATTTCATATTAGATATTAGTAAAATAAATTTCAAGGAGAACTTTTTCATGCAACAAGTTATGAATTATAAAGATACTAGAATTGAGAATTTCCACACTATCTATCCAAACCATATGAACAGACACGATACACTATTCGGTGGACAAACCCTATATTGGCTTGATGATGTACAAGGTTTAGTAATACGTAGATATACACACCTACCCTTCTTTACTGCAAGTATTGATACTTATCAATTTTTAGATGTTGTCCACAGACACGAGGCATTAATTATTGATAGTTATGTGTCAAGAGTGGGTACTAGAAGTGTTGAAATTTTTGCTGAACTAAGTGCATTCAACCATGAAACTAGACACACTCGCCTAGTTGGTATTTGTTTCTCAACATTCGCAATAAGCAGAGACACAGTTCTTGAGCAACCTCTACCAAAAGTTGAATATACAGATGAGATTTCAAAATTCGTAAGCTCTTCTTATGCAGACAGACAAAGTGGTAAACTATCAGCTCGTGAATTCTGTAAAGAGTATCTAAAATATTATAATAAATAAAAAAGAAGTGAGATTATTCTCACTTCCTTTTTTTATTTTGTTAGTCGATTGAATAAAGTAATTCTAATACTTTCTCTTCAAATTTAACTAATTTTTCTTCTGCAACTTTCTTATCTGTGTCTTTAACGTAGATATAAAGTTTTACTTTTGGTTCTGTTCCACTTGGACGTAATGTGTACCAAGACTCATCTGAATAACTGAATTTAACAGCATCAGTTTTTTCGATTTCAATAGCTTTTTCTTCACCTGTAGCAACAGTTTTTTCTTTTTGTACTAAGTAGTCAGTAATCGCTACTACTTCACTTCCTGCGATTTCACGAGCAAAGATTTCACGATATTTCTCCATCATTCGTTTAATTCTTTGAGCACCTGCTGCTCCTTCTAAAACGATTGAGATAGTTTTATCTAAATAATAACCATATTTCTCATAGAATCCATCAAGTACATCTACTAATGTTTTACCTTGTGTTTTGTAGAATGCTGCAGCTTCAACTAATAACATAGCGATAGTTACACCGTCTTTATCACGTAGGAATGTACCAACATTATATCCAATACTTTCTTCATATCCCATTACATAGTTTTTCTCACCTGTAATATCCCATTCATTTGGTAATGCACAGATGTTTTTAAATCCAGTAAGAACATCGATAACTTCTACTCCGTATTCTTTACAAAGTGGTTCTACCATTTTAGATGTTACGATAGATTTAACTAACACTGGGTTTTCTGGCAGTTTGTTTTGTTTTGCAAGATTTTCAATAACATATTGAACTAATACTGCTCCTGCTTGGTTACCATTTAGAGAAACTACTTCTCCATTGTGAATTACTTCTACAGCAAGACGGTCACAGTCAGGGTCAGTTGCAATAATTACATCTGCATTAACTTTTTTAGCTAATCTTTCACCATATTCAAACGCTGCAGTATCTTCTGGGTTTGGATATTCAATTGTTGGGAAAGTTCCATCTGGATCTTTTTGCTCTTCAACAACATGAACATTTTTAAATCCACGACGCGCAAGAACTGTAGTAACAGCTTTATAACCAGCACCATTAAGTGGAGTATATACTACGGAAATATCTTTATCAATATTTTCATCATTAATTGCACAGTTTAAAGATTCTCTATAGAACTCTTCGTCAATTTCTTGTCCGATATAAACTAACAATCCTTTTTCTTGTGCTTCTTCTTCAGTTAAAGTAACATAGTTATCAAAAATATCCATTGAGTTAATGTATTCTAGTACTTTATCACTTATATCAGATTTAATTTGAGATCCTTCTTGCCAATATACTTTATATCCATTGTATTCTTTTGGATTGTGACTTGCTGTAATATTGATTCCACTGGCTGTTCCTAAGTAACGAACTGCAAATGATAATTCTGGAGTTGGACGTAAGTCTTCGAATAAGTATGCTTTAACTCCATTACTAGCCATTACTAAAGCTGCTAACTTAGCAAATTCTTTTGAGAAAAGACGTGGATCGTGTGCAATAGCAATACCTTTTTCTTGTAATCCATTATCGATAATAGTTTGTGCTAATGCTTTTGTAGCACGAGCGATAATGAATCTATTCATTCTATTAGAACCCATTCCTACTTTCCCACGTAATCCTGCAGTTCCGAATTCTAACTCTTTATAGAATCTATCTTCTTTTTCAATTTCATCGTCAGCCACATTTTTTAATTGTAATTTTTCTTCATCAGTTAAAGCTGAACTATTTAGCCATTTTTCATATAATTCTTGATAGTTACTCATATAATATTACCTCTAAATTCCTAATTTTACGCTAAACCTAAAGCAATTTCCATCATTTTTGTAAATGCTGTTTGTCTCTCTTCTGGAGTAGTTTCTTCTCCAGTTACTAGTGAATCACTAACTGTTAGAATTGTTAAAGCATTAACTCCAGCTGCTGTTGCATTAGCATAAAGTGCTGTACTTTCCATTTCAACAGCTAAAACTCCCATTTTAATCCAGTTTTCCATAGCTTTTTCATCAGCGTTGTAGAAAATTTCACTACATAAAATATTCCCTACATGAACATCTTGTCCCACTTCTTTTGCTTTGTTGTAAGCTTTTAATAATAAATCAAATGAAGCTGTTAAGCTATAATTTCCTGGGATATTATATTGGTGCATGTAGTTTGAGTTTGTTGAAGAACCCATTCCTAAAATTACATCATATAATTTTACTTCTGGTTGTAATGCTCCACATGTTCCAATTCTAATTAAATTTTTAACTCCAAAAGTGTGAATTAATTCATAAGAATAAATACCGATACTAGCTGGTCCCATACCTGTTCCCATTACAGAAATCTTTTTACCTTTATATGTTCCAGTATATCCAAGCATACCACGCACTTCGTTAAAACATACTGCATCTTCTAAAAATGTTTCTGCAATAAATTTTGCTCTAAGTGGATCCCCTGGCAATAGAATTGTTTCTGCAATTTCTGCTCCATTAGGCTTAATATGTGGTGTTTGTTTGTGTGACATCAAATAATCCCCCTGTAAATATATTAATAACTTTATTATACCTTTTTTTCTCTTCTTAAACAAGAGATATTAAAAAAATAATTATCTTTATTTTTTAATAAATATTCTGACAACAAAGAGTTTTCTTTAATGATTTTTCATAGACTTTAATATTAACACTCTGTTTTCTATATATTTTTCCACTTTTAAAAATAAAAAAATATTAAATCATTTAATTTTAAAATTAATACTTGTTTTCATCGTTTTCTTGTGACTTAATAATAATATCTTGTAATTACAAATTATTTTTATTGAAAAATAATTATATAAAACTTGAATATTAATAGTATTTTAATTAATTTTGGTATATAA
Source organism: uncultured Gemella sp. (assembly GCA_963528605.1). Lineage (GTDB taxonomy): Bacteria > Bacillota > Bacilli > Staphylococcales > Gemellaceae > Gemella. The sequence continues at coordinate 12,194 of CAURVX010000005.1, read as the reverse complement.
TTAATGTTATAAATAAAATAAATTAGAAAGAGGTTTTTTTATGTTACAATTAGCTGTCTTTTTACCAGTAATTGCGATGTTTTTCGTACCTTTTTTAAGGAAAAACTTCAAAACCATCCATACTGGGAAATTTGTTATAGTTGTACCATTAATACTGTTTGGGTATTTTATTTCAAATCTTAAGTATATCTATTCAGGTGGAACAATCTATAAGAAACTAGCATTTGTTCCTAACGTAGGACTTGATATCAACCTAAATCTTGATGGTTTATCACTTCTATTCTCATTACTAATTACAGGAATTGGTACTCTAGTAATACTATATTCATGTTACTATATGAGTATTACAGATGAAAAATTACATAAATTTTACATATTTTTACTAATATTCATGTCAGCCATGTTAGGTGTGGTTTTATCTGACAATATGCTTAGTATGTATATGTTCTGGGAGATGACATCTGTTTCTTCTTTCCTATTAATTAGTTACTGGCACGAAAATGATGCATCTAGAAAAGGTGCTCTAAAATCATTGATTATAACTGTCTTTGGTGGAGTCCTAATGCTAGCAGGAATTTTCGTTTTAAATAATATTACTGGAAGTTTTAACGTTAGTGAAATTATAGAATTTACTAAAAATCATGGATACAACAATAAATATGTAGTAGCAATGATTCTTATAATATTCGGTGCATTTACAAAATCAGCACAGTTTCCATTCCATATTTGGTTACCCGATGCCATGGCGGCACCGACACCAATCAGTAGTTACCTACACTCAGCTACGATGGTTAAAGCTGGAATCTATCTATTATTAAGAATTGGAATTGTATTCTCATTTACTTCTTCATTTGGTAATATTCTTATCATTTTTGGGACTATTACTATGCTAATAGGTTCTATTTCTGCAATATTCCTAAAAGATTTAAAAGGAATTCTTGCATATTCAACTATTAGCCAACTTGGTATGATGACTCTTATGATAGGTATAGCTAACCTTGGTCTATACAACGATAATCACTACGTTTATACATTCGCATTTTATGCAGTATGTTTCCATATTATTAACCATGCAGCATTTAAAGCAAGTTTATTTATGATTACTGGTATTATTGATCACTCATTCCATACACGTGATATCGAAAAACTTCGTGGTATCAAAAGATATATGCCACTTAGCTTTATATTAAGTATTATCGCTGGGTTCTCTATGGCAGGAATCCCACCTTTAAGTGGTTTCTACTCAAAAGAATACTTCTTAACGGTAGTTTATGGATTAACGCAATCAAGCATGCTATATATGATTATCGTAATAGCTGTAGTTATTGGAGCTTTAGGAACTGCTATTTATTCATTAATATTAGCATTCAAACCATTCCTAGGTAAATTCGACAATTCTATAGTGGGGAATAAGAAATTGCATCTTCCAAGTAATGGTATATTTATCTCTCCAATAATACTTATAGTCTTTGTAATTATTAACACATTCATAAAAGATTACATAGTTATTCCGGCACAACAATCTGCCCTTGCTGTAAAAATAACTAATAACGAAGTAATCACTCATGTCCATCATGATAGTTTCTTCTCAAGTGAACTTCTTACTTCTATTGTTATTATCATTGCAAGTTTTGTAATTTACAAATTATACGCTAGTGGAAATGGAATCTATAGTATAAACCCTACTATTATTTCTATTCACGGAGCATATAATAACTTAGGTAACTTATTACACAAAGTAAGTGGTACCCTTCATGATACATTTGTTACAAATCAACTTAGAAGAAATATGAGTTATATCTTTGTAGTATTATCAGCAACTATTATTGGTGGTTACTTTGCAATTGGTAGACCTATGTTAATTAATAACTTTTCTACAATTCATTACATGAATATTTTCATAGGACTATGTATAGTCGTGTGCTGTATCGCTCTAACTACAGTGTATAATAGACTAGTACTTATTATCCTTTCTTCTGGAATTGGATTTATGATGACTGCACTATATGTTACATTTAGAGCTCCAGACTTAGCGATGACACAATTTGTAATTGAATCAATTTCTACTATTATTTTCTTAATAGCATTCATTCTATTAACTGATAAAACAAAACAAGTAGAAAAACAAAGTTTTAAACTTACTAACGCAATAATTGCGACACTAACTGGTATTAGTTTTACAATCGTAGGACTTGTATCTTACGCTTATAAAAACCCATCAGAAATTAGTCAATTTTATTTTGATAATGTTGTAGCATCTGGTGGAGGAAACATAGTAAATGTTATTATCGTGGACTTTAGGGGATTTGATACCTTGTTCGAAATAACAGTTATGACTATGGTTGCATTAATCATTTATGCTATGTTTAAAATCATTAAAAGAGGAGGACCAAAAGATGAAAACTAATGACGTAATTTTAAAATCATTATCCGCAATTATTTCAGGATGTATATTTTTACTTTCGCTTAGTTTGTACTTTGGTGGGCACTTCCTTCCAGGTGGTGGTTTCGTCGGAGGACTCCTTTGTACAATGGCATTAGCTCTAGCAATGTTTACATATGGAATAGATAGAATCAATAAACTTCTTCCTATTAATTATGTATATGTAACTGCTATTGGATTACTTTTTTCTATTGGTACGGCGTTTAGTGGTGTTGTAGTCGGAAAGAATTTCTTCAAACATCATTTCACTCACATTCACGTTCCAATAATGGGAGAAATGGAATTACATACAGCTGCAATATTCGACTTAGGTGTATACTTTGTAGTTGTTGGAGTTCTTATGTCAGTAATTTTAGCTTTCGGAAAGGATGGTAAATAATGGAATTTTATATGATTATCTTATGCGGTATTCTTGTTGGATTTGGTGTTTACCTTATGCTTTCTAAGAGTATGATGCGTATAATAATTGGGGTTGGTCTTTTTGGTCATGCTGCTAACCTTATTATACTTATCGCAGGTGGTTTATATGATGGCGATATTCCTATTATCTCAGAATTAGGAAAAAATTATATAGATCCTATTCCAGCAGCACTTATTCTTACTGCCATCGTTATCGGATTCGCAGTAACTTGTCTTTTAATTTCAATCTACATTGCTAACTATAAATTAAAAGGAAGCGATAATGTAATTGATCTTGAAGATGTAGAAAATATGAAGGAGGAAAGAAATAATGCATAGTAATTTACCTGTTATACCAATATTTATCCCCCTTCTATTCGCAGCAATAACAGTATTATTTAGAAAAAGAATAGCCATGCAACGTTTATTAACATCATTGGCTACATTATTAGTCTTAGCATTTTCTATATTCAATATCTATATGGTAAATAAACATCAAATACTGATATTAGAAATGGGGAACTGGGCTAGTCCATTTGGTATTACTTTAACATTAGATGGACTTAATAGTGTTCTAGTTACAACATCTTCAGTTGTATTTCTTGCAACATTGATATATTCATTTAAAACAATTGATAAAGTTCGAGAACTTAGTTTCTTCTATCCTGGATTCTTATTAATCATGGTCGGAATAAACGGAGCTTTCACTACAGGTGATATATTTAACCTTTTCGTTTTCTATGAAATCTTACTTATGTCATCTTACTTACTACTGTTGGTAGGTATTAATAAAGAACAACTTAAATCTTCTATTAGTTATGTACTAATGAATGTGTTTGCTGGTAGCTTATTTGTTATTAGTATTGGATATCTTTACACAATTGTTGGTAGCTTAAATATGGCATACATATCTCAAACAATCTCATCGATGGCTGATCGTCGTGGATTATACCTTGTTGGAGCTGTAATGATATTTGTATTCTGTATGAAGGGTGCTCTATTCCCATTATTCACATGGATGAATAGATCATACGCAGCACCACCAATTGCAATTTCTATTATCTTCGGAGCATTGCTAACAAAAGTTGGTCTTTACTCAATTATTAGAACGTATGGATTATTCTATTACGAATCAAACTTCATCAAGTCTTATATATTAATACTTGGAGCAGTCTCAATTATAGCCGGTTGTATCGGAGCAATCTATCAAAAAGATTTAAAACAAATAGTAATTTTTAATATCGTAATTTCTCTTGGAGTTATGGTATGTGGAACTGCAACACTTAATACTTTCGGTGTTAAAGGTGCTTTATTATATGCAGTAAACGACATATTACTAAAAGCTGCATTATTCATAGTTGTTGGATTAATAATTTACGTTAGTGGAGTCAAATATCTCCAAAAATGTGGTTTAATCAATAAATACCCTCTTCTTGGTTGGATATATTTCATTATAGTTCTTTCATTAGCAGGGGTTCCACCATTCAGTGGATTCTATGGTAAAGCACTAATAATTAAAGGTTTAGTTACAAATAATAATACATTTATTGCTATATTAGTAGCATTATCTGGATTGGTTGTTTTTTACTCTTTAATTAGAATATTCTTAAATGTATTCTACGATAATATTAATAAGAGTTTAATTTTAAAACCTCTTCCAAAAGGTGTTCAAATCCCTCTTATCGCTATCGTAGCAATAGCACTTATTATCGGAGTAAGCTCTAATCTATTAGATGGTTTCTTCGATAAAGGTATACAAATGGTACTAAATCCTCAACACTATATTGACTTAGTACTTAAGAAAGGAGCATAATTATGGCACTACAATTTTTAATTAATATATTAGTTGGTGTAGTATGGATGTTCTTTTCAGGTAACTATAATTCTGAATATTTTGCAGTAGGATTTTTCTGGGGTATGGTACTACTATTCATCTTTAGAAAAACATTTGCAAAAAACATTCTAGGAGATCAACTTTATTACATTTATGTTTATAAATGGATAAAATTAATCTTAATGTTCTTATTTGAATTATTAAAAGCAGATATAAATGTTTTAAAATTAATGTTCAAAAAAGATCTTGATGTTAACCCTGTTATTTTTGAATATCCTTTAGAAGTAACAAAAAATTGGCAAATTACATTACTTGCCAATATGATAACTTTAACACCAGGTACACTTACAGTCAATGTTGGTCATGATAATAAAACACTTCATATTCATTGCCTTGATACTGATGATATTCCTGGTGAGATTGAAGGTATAAAAAATAGTTTTGAAAAAGCAATACTGGAGGTTGATTTAAATGGATAAAGTATTAGACTATTCAATTTTACTAGGTATATTCGCTAGTATTGCCATGATATTTTTCTTATTAATTTATATCGTAAAAAAACCGAGCATATTTGATAAATTAATAGCTAGTGATTTACTTGCTATGCCACTAATGTGCTTAATAGTTTTAGTTAGTATGTACTATAAAACTTTTTCTTATATTTCACTTATACTTATCATAGCTATTATATGTTTAGTAGGTACAGTTGTTACTGCTAGATTCTTAGCTAAAAAGGAGGTCTTTAGTGATGATACTAAATAGTATTTTAGACATTATTATTATACTTCTAATTTTAATCGCAGTAATAGCAATGCTATCGACAGTAATAGGATTTATTAGATTACCTGATGAAATAACTAAAATACACGCAGCAGGAGTTACTGGATCTTTCGCTGTAGAATTAATCCTTATAGCAGGATTTGTATACTTCTATCGTTATCTAAATGTATTTGAATATAAATTCTTATTAGCAATAGCATTCTTATTCTTAACAGCACCTGTTTCGGCACACATGATTTCTATAAGTGCAATAATATACAATAAACGTGTATATTCTAAAAATAATAAAGATGAGGCTAAAAAAGTACTTGACGATATTGAAAAATTAAATAAATAAACTAGTCTGAGGAATGATTATCGAAAATCGTTCCTCTTTTTTTATACTAAAACTAATAGATCATTGAATATTATCTATTAAAGATAAAATATATGGACAATAAAGCAATATAATGCTTTCATAAACTTCTAATATCTCCTAAACCTTGACTTATTTCGTTTTATATAGTAATATTCATATAGATTATAAAACAAGGAGTCATTTTTTTATGAGAAAATATTTTGGAACTGACGGTATTCGTGGTATCGCAGGAGAATCACTTACAGCCGATTTGAGTTTTAAAGTAGGTAAAGCTCTTGGTAAATTACTTACTGAAAAAAAAGAACATCCAAAAGTAGTAATTGGTAGAGATACTAGAATTTCATGTGACATGATTGAACACGCACTTACAGCAGGGCTTACTAGCACAGGTGTCAATGTAATGACAGTTGGTACTATACCTACTCCTGCAATTGCATATTTAACAAAGACAATAGAAACAGACAGCGGAATTATGATTTCTGCTTCACACAACCCTTATCAAGATAATGGAATTAAGATTTTTGGTCCTGATGGATTCAAACTTACCGATGAACAAGAATTAGAAATTGAATCATTGATTGATAATTCTGAACAAATTAAAAACGCTAGTTTCGAAAAAATTGGAAAAGTATACGGTGGTAACGAATTAACTCAAAAATATATTCAACATATTAAACAATCTATCTCTGGAGACTTATCTGAAATTAAGATCGCATTAGATTGTGCAAATGGAGCAACAACTGGTGTTGCACCATTCATTTTTGGAGATTTAGAAGCAGATATAGAAACTATTGGTTGCCAATCAAACGGTGTCAATATTAACGATAACGTGGGTTCTACAAAAATTGAGACAATTTCTGAATTCGTAAAAGAAAATAACGTTGATGTAGGATTTGCCTTTGATGGAGATGGCGACAGAGTTTTAGCAGTTGACGCTAGCGGTAATATTGTAGATGGTGATAAAATCATGTTTATTCTTGCAAAACACCTTAAAGAACAAGGTGAACTAAAAGATAATATGGTTGTTTCTACAGTAATGAGTAATATCGGTTTCTATAAAGCTATAGAAGAAAACGGATTACAATCTGTTAAAACTGCAGTGGGAGATCGCTATGTAGTTGAAGAAATGAGAAAAAATGATTACTCACTTGGAGGTGAGCAATCAGGACATATAGTTCTAATGAACTACGCTACAACTGGTGATGGAATACTTACAGCTGTTAAACTTGCTAACATTATTAAAACATCTGGAAAGTCTCTAGAAGAATTAGCTTCAGAAGTTAGTATCTATCCACAAAAATTAGTAAATATTAAAGTGGTTGATAAGAAAACTGCTATGGAAGATTCAGAAATTCTAGCTGAATGTGAAAAAGTAGAAAAAGAATTAGAGGGTAATGGACGTATCTTATTACGTGCATCTGGAACAGAAAACCTAATTCGAGTAATGGTGGAAGCAAGTAGCGATGAGCTGACTGATAAATATTGTGAACAAGTTGCTAAAATTGTTCGTGAAAAATTTGAAGTAAAATAAAAAAGATAAAGAAGTTAGAATTTAAAAACTAACTTCTTTTTATTTTCTGTATTCTTAAGGTATACAATTGTATAAATAATCTTATCATAAAGACAAATTTAAAGCCTAGAAATAATGTTTTCACTACAAACAAATACCTTAAACATTTTTTCATATTTCGATTTACTTTTTCTATAATCGTATACTTAATATTACATTAATTTTTTTTTATGAGTAATTGGTATAGTAAAAATGTATACATCTACACAAGATATTTACATCTTTACAGTAAATATAAATTTGATTCATTTTACTGTAATAATAGCATTAATTATAGTTAAACTACAAATTCATTAGTATATTATTATCAAAATTTTAATCTTTTTATATAAATCGAGTTTCATTAATATTTTACCAAAAAAAATTTTCAATATTTCAAAAAAAATTTTATTTTCCTCTTGTTTTTTGTATATACTTCTGTTATACTTATATGTGAAGTAATTAATATATTACTTCATATGTTCTTTTATTATAAGTCTCCCTAGCTTATAATAAAGACTTTTCATATTTACTCCCTTATTTCTACCTTACAATATTTTTTGTAAGGTAGGTTTTTTTTCTTTAAAATTTAACTTTTTTTCATCATTTATTAGATTTACTCATGATTTTTTTCTGAATACAACAAAATTCACTTGACTTATTTTCTTTCCTAAGGTAAACTTTAATGTATACAGTAAAATATGAGGAGAAGGGACAAGTATGATAAAGATAGAAAATTTAACTGTAACTTATAACCAAGCACCTGCCCTTTCTAATATTAATTTAGAAATTACAGGACCTGGTATTACAGGTATCATAGGGCCTAACGGTGCTGGTAAATCTACCTTAATAAAAGCCGTTCTACATATAATACCTTCAATAGGTAAGACAACAATTGATGATAAAGTTTCGAAAGAAAATCTTGACAATGTCGCTTATGTTGAACAAAAAATCAATATAGATTATAACTTTCCAATAAAAGTTAGAGAATGCGTTTCTCTTGGCTTATATTCTAAGATTGGAATACTAAAAAAATTAAAAAAATCTGATTGGCAAAAAGTTGACGAGGCTTTAAAAATTGTCGGCTTAGAACAATTTTCTAATCGACAAATTAGTGAACTCTCTGGTGGACAATTTCAACGTGTACTAATTGCTCGTTGTCTTGTTCAAGAAGCAAAATATATCTTTCTAGACGAACCATTTGTGGGTATTGACTCAGTTAGTGAAGAAATAATAATGAATACATTAAGAAATCTTCGAGAAAAAGGTCATACAATATTAATTGTTCATCACGACTTAAGAAAAGTTCATTCTTATTTTGATAATGTATTATTACTAAATAAAGAAGTTATTGCATTCGGTGAAACTGAAAGAACTTTCACTAGAGAAAATTTAACAAAAGCATACGGTACTGACTTATTCTTTATGGGAGGTGGTACTAATGATTAAAGATTTTATCGACGGATTATATAGTTTTCATTTTTTACAAAATGCTTTAATCACCGCTATTGTTATTGGAATCGTAGCTGGAGCCGTTGGATGTTTTATTGTTCTTAGAGGAATGTCATTAATGGGAGACGCAATCTCTCACGCAGTTCTTCCTGGTGTGGCACTATCTTTTATATTAGGTATAGATTTCTTTATTGGTGCAATCGTATTTGGTCTATTAGCATCAATAATCATAACATTTATTAAAGGGAATTCTATAATAAAAAGTGACACAGCTATAGGAATAACATTCAGTTCATTCTTAGCTCTAGGAGTTATCTTAATTAGTGTAGCGAAAAGTTCTACTGACCTTTTCCATATCTTATTTGGTAATATTCTAGCAGTACAAGATGTAGATATGTATATTACTATAGGAGTTGGAGTCTTTGTTCTTTTAGTTATTAAACTATTTTTCAAGGAATTACTCTTGACTTCATTTGATGAACTATTAGCCAAAGCAATGGGTATGAAAGTTAATTTCTATCACTACTTACTAATGATATTATTAACTTTAGTGTCTGTTACTGCAATGCAAAGTGTTGGTACAATTTTAATTGTAGCAATGTTGATTACGCCAGCAGCAACCGCATATCTTTATGCAAATAGCCTAAAAACTATGATATTTTTATCATCTACAATCGGAGCAAGTTGTTCTGTATTAGGATTGTTTATAGGTTATTCATTCAATATCGCTGCAGGATCTAGTATAGTTTTAACACTAGCCGTGGTTTTTGCAATAAGTTTCTTTATTGCTCCAAAACAACGCTTTGTTAAACATAAAAAATAATATAATTTTGGTAATAACATACAAATAATAAAGTAGTATTAATCTAATTAAATATAAATACCCCCTTTAAATAAACTCATTAAAAAATAAAATACTTCCAAAATGAGTTTATTTAGAGGAGTTATTACGGGGTTTTTAATTGATAATGATTATTATTAGTTATGTAAATCTATTTTATTTTTGTTTTTACAAATAAATAATAAAGGAGGCCTATAATATGAAAAAATTAGGTTTTAAAAAATTAAGTTTTCTAGCGCTTATTTTCACACTAGCTGTTGGACTATTTGCTTGTTCTAGCGCTAAGCAAGGTTCTAGTTCTAACGAAGCTACTAAACTAAAAGTAGTAGCAACTAACTCTATTATCGCCGATATTACAAAAAATATCGCCGGTGATAAAATTGATTTACACAGTATCGTTCCAGTTGGTCAAGATCCACACGAATATGAACCGCTTCCTGATGATGTTAAGAAAACATCTGAGGCAAACCTTATCTTATACAACGGTATAAACCTGGAAACTGGTGGTAATGCTTGGTTTACAAAATTAGTTCAAAACGCTAAAAAAGAAGAAAATAAAGATTACTATGCTGTTAGTGAAGGTGTTGATGTAATTTACCTTGAAGGTCAACATGAAAAAGGTAAAGAAGATCCACATGCTTGGTTAAACCTTGAAAATGGTATGATATACGCTAAAAATATTGCTAAACAATTAGAAGCTAAAGATCCTAAAAATAAAGATTTTTACGAAGCAAATCTAAAAACATATTTAGAAAAACTATCTAAATTAGATAAAGAATCTAAAGATAAATTTAACAATATTCCAGCAGAGAAAAAAATGATAGTAACTAGTGAAGGAGCTTTCAAATATTTCTCTAAAGCATACAACGTACCTTCAGCTTACATTTGGGAAATCAATACTGAAGAAGAAGGAACTCCAGATCAAATCAAAACTCTAGTTGAAAAATTACGTAAAACTAAAGTACCTTCACTATTCGTAGAAAGTAGTGTTGATGAACGTCCAATGCAAACTGTATCAAAAGATACTAATATTCCAATTTATGAAAAAATCTTCACTGATTCAATCGCTGAACCAGGACAAAATGGAGATAGCTACTACAGCATGATGAAATGGAACTTAGACAAAATTTCTGAAGGTTTAGCTAAATAATTACTCCTAAAACAACTCCCTGTATAAATATACAAGGAGTTGTTATTTTTATTCCATCATAATTTTTTTAACATTTAAACCTTTTATCTTATTACTATAGTATAAAATAAAGATTTCATATATTAATACAAATGCTATAAAACTACCAATTACTGAAATTAAATCAAAGTTATATGTTGTTTCGCTATCTAATTTTTTAGATAAAACTTTTAGTAATGCTCTTATTAAAAAATACTGATAAACTGTTCCTACAGCAAAACCTATGTATGCTACTACTCTATAACCTGATAATACTATTTTTGAACATTCACTTTTTGAAAAGCCCATAATATTTAAAATAGATATATTTTTTATATTACTACTAGCAATCACTTCTAATGAAATTAATAATATTGATAACGATAATATCACACCTATTATCATCATCATAATTCTTATTGTTCCATCAACAAAATCTCTCATACCAAATGCCATTTGTATCATTGAAGAAAATGATAATGCAGCAAAAATAACAAAGAATAATAGGGTTTTATTACTAAATAATACTGTTGCTCTTAATTCTTTAAAAAAGTTTTTATATTGTCTAAATCTTCTTTTTCTAATTTTTTTATTTGTTGAATTTATTTGTTTAAGTAAGTTAATCGTTGGTACATTTAAATTAAACAGTACATAAACAATTGATATTACTAAAAACAATAGTGATGGTAATATAACCATTATTAATAAAAGTTTAGGATGAAAGTTTATTGTAAGTTCAGATAATATATTATCTGTATTCCTACTTTCATAAAATTTCGGCATAAACAAATGTGAACTACCATAACCTAATAATGAACCCAAAAATACTAAAAATCCAAAAATAGAAAACTTAGATGCTATAAAGTTATTACTATAACCTTGAGCTTTTAATATTCCAATTTTATGTTTAGAATCATCAATAAATTGTTTTATATAAAATATTAACATTACAGCTGCACTTATTGATAAGACTATTCCTGTTATAATTATTACAAATTTAGAAACAATAAGCTGAGCATCATAAAACTTCTTCTGCATTATATTAAATCCTGTAATATCTAGGACTTTCAAATCTAAATATAAGTTAGAAAAAAGTGTAGTTATAAATATCGCGCAAAAACTTACTATCACTACTGCAATTGCTTTCCTTAAATCTTTTAACTGAACTATCATATAATTACCATCCTATCTCTTCTACAGATTTAGGTTTATGGTTTTCTATAATCGAAGTTACTCTACCACTACCTACATGAATTATCTTATTTGCAAGTTTAGCAATATTCTCATTATGAGTTACCATTATCATCGTAAAGTGTGATTTATCTTTTAGTTTTAATAAGTACTCTAATATTTTTCTTCCAGTTTCCTCA
>CAURVX010000004.1:0-61821 GCA_963528605.1 uncultured Gemella sp. | reverse complement strand
GCATATTAAATTTTTCTCCTTAAAATTTGGTTCGATAGTAATACAGATGTATTCCATTGATTATTATAGCATAAATATTAAAAAATTTCTACTAATTCAAGTATAGACCAATTAAAATCCATTAATTTTTTTACTATTTGTATTTATATTTTTAATTAAAACTTATTACTTAGCATTATATTAATATTTTTTACATTAACATTAAAAATTCTATCTCGTTAACTTATTGCAATTGATATTTAATAATTCAAATTTTAATATTCGGTTTTTAATATTCGGTTTTCATATCTAGTTTTCTATATTTTTTAATAATTTTGAATATTCCCATCATTTTTTAGTTTATTTATTACTCATACTATGCTATTATTATAAGACATAGAATAAAAGAAATTTTGCAAAGATTTAACTATTAAAAAATGCATATTTTTCTTAGATAGTTAACATAGTTTTAAATTTAACTATTAGTTCTTACTTTTATAAATCTTTACTTTTCTTTATTCTAAATACATACAATTAAAGGAGTACCATTATGGATAAAATTTTTGAACTTATTGAAAAAGAACAACACAGACAAGACACAAACATTGAACTTATTGCAAGTGAAAACTTTGTTTCTAAAGATATTCTAAAAGCCACAGGAAGTATTTTAACAAATAAATATGCTGAAGGATATCCTGGAAAAAGATACTATGATGGTTGTGAAGTAATTGACGAAATAGAATCTCTTGCAATAGATAGATTAAAAGAACTTTATGATGCAAAATTTGCAAACGTACAAGCACACTCAGGATCAAGTGCAAACATCGCAGTTTACTTATCTTTATTAACACCTGGTGATACTGTTTTAGGGATGAGTATGGATGCAGGTGGTCACCTAACTCACGGTAGCAAAGTTAACTTCTCAGGAAAACTATTTAATGCTGTTTCTTATGGAGTGACAAAAGATACGCATCTTATAGATTATGATGAAGTCCTTCGTATTGCTAAAGAGCATAAACCAAAAATGATTATTGCCGGATCAAGTGCATACTCTCGTGTAATTGATTTTGCTAAATTTAGAGAAATTGCCGATGAAGTAGGTGCTTATCTAATGGTTGATATGGCTCATATCGCTGGTTTAGTAGCTGCCGGCTTACATCCAAACCCAGTACCTTATGCTGATGTAGTTACATCTACTACACATAAAACTTTAAGAGGTCCACGTGGTGGTATTATCCTTACTAACAATGAGGAAATCGCAGTTAAAATTAATAAAATGATTTTCCCTGGTGCACAAGGTGGGCCATTAGAACATGTTGTTGCCGCTAAAGCAATTTGTTTTGCTGAAGCTCTTAAACCTGAATTCAAAGTATATCAACAACAAGTAGTAAAAAATATGCAAGCAATGGTAGAAGCATTTAAAGCTAACAATATTCCTGTGGTATCAAATGGTAGTGATAACCACTTATGTCTTATCGACACGTATTCTACTTACAATATTACTGGACACGAAGCTAGTGACCTATTAAGTAAAGCTAAAATCACATGTAATAAGAATGGTATCCCATTCGATACACTACCACCGATGAAAACTAGTGGATTACGTATAGGGGCTGCTGCTATGACTTCTAAAGGTTATGTGGAAGAAGACTTTGTAGAAATTACAAATATCATTTGTGATTTATTAAAACAAGGTGAAAACTATCTAGAAAAAGCTCAAGAAAGAGTAGCCACTTTAGTAACAAAAGAAAGAAAAGAATTTAGATAAAAATATCATTAATAATATTGCAAACGACGAAGAAAATGTTCTTCGTCGTTTTTTACGAACTTTATATTTTATAAAATCATCATAATATTCGTTTTTAAAATTTTATCTTTAAAAATATATAATAGCATGTTGACAACGTTCGTTTTTCATGTTATATTTATAAAAATTCTTTAGGAGAAATGAAAACATGAAAACTAAAAAATTATTAAGGCATCTTTTTTTCATAGCCCAACATATGGCAAAATTGAATTTCTGGAACATGCTGTACTTTTAGTTTCTGATAATGGAATAATTTCTGAAATTATTAGAAAAGAAGATGAAAATTATCAACAAATATTAAATCAATACTCTCATGAAAGTAACTTTATTGATTTTAAAGATAAAGTTCTTTTACCCGGTTTTATCGATTTGCACATACACGCTCCACAATGGCCACAAGCTGGACTTGCCTTGGATGACGAATTAAGCCACTGGCTAAATAATTTCACCTTCCCTTTAGAATCAAAATATAAAGATATCAACTACGCTCGAGAAGTCTATACTGATCTAGTAAAAACATTATTAGAAAATGGTACCACATCTGCAATGTACTTTGGAACTATCCATAATGATGCTACACTTGAATTAGCGAAAATTTGTGCTAATTTAGGACAAAGATCTTTTGTTGGTAAAGTTGTTATGGATGATGAAACTATGAATCCTGATTTTTACCGAGATAATAGCACAAAAGAAGCTATTGAAAACACTGAGAGGTTTATTAATGATGTTCAGAAACTTTCAAAAAATGTTCCTCAAGGTATCTATCCAGTTATTACTCCTCGTTTTGTTCCAAGCTGCACGGATAATGCACTCCTAGAATTAGGAAAATTAGCAAAGAAATATAACTGCTATGTACAAAGTCATTGTAGTGAAAGTGACTGGGAACATAACTTCGTTCTTGAACGATTTGGAAAAAGAGATTCAGAGATCCTAGACCACTTTGGTTTGCTTACTGATAAATCGATAATGGCTCACGGAAATTTTATAAATTCGGAAGATGCAGATATCTTTAAAAAGAATAAATCTTCAGTTTGCCACTGTCCTATTTCTAACTCATATTTCGCTAATGCAGTATTACCTGTTAACAAACTAAAAAAACAAGGTTTAAATATTTGTTTAGGTACCGATATCTCAGGAGGTTTCTCCCCTAGCCTTTATGACAATATAAAGCATACAGTTATGGCTAGTAGGATGTTAAATGATGGGGTTGACAATAGCCTGGAAGCTAATTACCGTGGTAATAACGATTCAAAAGTGAGTGTATTTGAAGCATTTTATCTTGCAACAACTGGTGGTGGAGAAGCTTTAAAATTACCACTTGGACTTTTTAAAGAAGGTTATATTTGCGACTTCCAAGTCATCGATATAAATGCATCGACAAATAAACTTCCAAATTATTTAGATAATGAAGAAGACAAACACCTTCTTCAAAAAATATTATACCTTTCTACTTCAGAAAACATTCGTGAAGTCTGGGTTCAAGGTAAACAAATATTAAAAAAAGATTAATAACATAAAAATAAAAAGGAGATTACGTTTTTATGACGAAACAAAATAAACATTTAACTATAGGTATTGAAGAAAATATTCCATTTTCTCAATCCTTAATCCTAGGTTTACAACACGTCCTTGCAATGGATGTCTACGTACCACCTTTTATCTTAGCAACAGCTATTGCATTATCACCTGGTGATGCTACTGGTTTAATTCAATCTACTTTTCTTGGTGCTGGTATCGCATCATTAATTCAGGTATTATTCTACCTAAGATTACCAGTCTGTCAAGGTCCTTCATTTATTCCTCTTGGAGCTATTATTGGTATATATATGGGAACTAAAAATCTTGGTACTGTTCTTGGAGCAAGTATTGTTGGAGCAATCTTAGTAATCTTACTTGGTTATTCTGGGATTTACAAATATATAGTAAAAAATTACATACCATCTATCGTTAGTGGAACAATAATTATGATCGTAGGATTAACTTTGCTTCCTTCAGCATTTGTAAGTAATATCTACATCGAAGGAAATGGTCTGACAATGAAACAAAATGTATTATTAGCATTTATTACAGCCGCTTCTTTAATTCTATTTTCTACATTAGGGAACTATGTTAACAAGTTCAAAAGAATTTTCCAAATTTCTTCAGTAATAATCGCCTTAGCTATCGGAACATTTTCTGCATACTTAATGGGTGGTTTTAATACTCAAGGAATTAAAGATGCTAGCTTTTTCTCAATGCCAAAACTATTATTTTTAGATTATAGTATACATTTTGAAATCTCTGCTATTATCACAATGATTATTATTTACATGGTACTTTTAGCTGAGACTACAGGAACTTGGTATGCAGTAAGCTCAGTTATTGATCAGCCTTTAAGCGACACCCAAGTTAACAAAGGTGTTATCGGAGAAGGTATCGGATGTTTGGCTGCCGCTTTAGTCGGAGCAACTCCTGTTACTGGTTACTCAACAAATGCTGGGATTATCTCTATTACTGGGGTAGCTAGTAGAAAAGTGTTTGTAATGGCTTCATTCTGGTTTATCGGATTATCATTCTTAGGTAAACTTTCTGCCATTATTAATTCAATTCCTTCTGCAGTAATCGGTGGGGTATTCTCAGTGGTATGTATCATAATCCTACTAAACGGGTTTAGAGTTGTTAAAAATCTAGACTTTTCTGAAAGAGAATTATACATTATCGGAGTACCTTTAATGTTTACAATTGGATTATTATTCATTCCAGCAGAATTAAAAGCTAGCGCTCCACAATTACTTCAATACTTAATAGGTTCTCCTATTGCTGTTGGAGCAATTGTAGCAATAATAATGAATAAACTTATTCCTTTAGAAAAATAATTCTAAAACTTTAAAACTGATGTTCACACGAGCATCAGTTTTTATTCTTATTAATTTTATATTTTCCAAAAATATAGTATAATTATAACTGCTAATTAAATTACAGAAATGGAGATATATTGATGACAGAAAAGAAAATGAATGTTGAAAGTTTCAACCTAGATCATACTAAAGTTGTTGCACCATATATTAGATTAGTTGGTGTATATTCTGGGGATAATGGCGATAAAATATATAAATATGATATTAGATTTTGTCAACCAAATAAAGAACACTTAGAAATGCCTAACCTTCACTCTTTAGAGCATTTAATCGCTGAACTTATTAGAAATCACCTTGATAATGTACTAGATTTTGGTCCAATGGGATGCCAAACAGGTTTCTACTTATCAGTAATTAACAATGATAGTTACGAAGAAGTTGAAGAAGCACTTGCAAAAACTCTAGAAGATGTCCTTGTAGCTACTGAAGTACCTGCATGTAATGAAGTACAATGCGGTTGGGCAGCATCTCACTCTTTAGAAGGTGCTCAAATGGAAGCTAAAAAATTCTTAGAAAAACGCTCTGAATGGAAAAATGTTTTTAGTAAATAATTAAAAAAATCAAACTGGTAAAAAAAATTACCAGTTTGATTTTATTTTTTATCTATTATATTTTCTAATACCTAAAACTCCTATAATAAATCCTATTCCCGCTACTATAGGAAGTTTATTTGAAGAATTATCTCCAGTTTTTGGCAGAATAGAGTTCTGTTTTAAATTATTATTTGAAGAATCAAGTTTTCCAGCTTTTATATTACTTCTAGAATTTTCTCGGTTATTTCTAATATTATAATTTTTCTCAGCAACTTGTGTTACCTCTTTTGATTTAGAATCTAAGTTTTTACTAATAGTAGTTATATTTTCTTTCTCATTTATCTTATTCGTATTGCTCATCTCTTTCTTAGCATCTAATACAATTTCTTTTGGTTTATCTTTTTCATCTTTTGGTTCCGTTCTACTAAAATCAACAATCGCAAATAAACTAAAATGATCTATTCTAAACTGAACTTCCCTATTCTTAACTTCCGATGGTATTAATGTTAATTTACCATTCTTTTCAACATGAAATATATTAATCTTATCACTTTCGTTTTCTAGTAAAGCAATTCTCACTATTCTTTTATTATTAAGATTTAACACACTAGAATTTTTTGTTAACTTCAAGTCTAACACTCTTATTTTGTCCTTCTCCACAGCCAACGCCTTACTAATACTTGCTAATTGCTTACTATTTTTTACAACCTTAACATTTAAGGAAATATTTTTAATATTACTTAATAATTCTACTTCTACATCATGATTTATATTTTTTAAAGATTCAATATTAGCTCTAGGGGTCTCCTCCTGCACCAGTGGTTCACCTTTTTTGCTTATTACTAGTTTAGGGGTCTCCTCTTGTACCAATGATTCACCCTTTTCACTTATCACTAGCCCAGGGTTCTCTTCTTGTACCAGTGCTTTGCCTTTTTCTCTGATTACTAGTTCAGGATTCTCCTCTTGCTCCAGTGGTTCACCTTTTTCGCTTATCACTAGTTCAGGATTCTCTTCTTTTATCAATGCTTCACCTTTTTCACTTATCACTAATTCTGGGTTCTCCTCTTGCTCCAGTGGTTCACCCTTTTCGCTTATTACTAGTTCAGGTTTCTCTTTTTGCACCAGTGCTTCGCCTTTTTCACTTATCACTAACTCTGTGTTCTCTTCTTGTACCAGTGCTTTGCCTTTTTCTTTTATCACTAGTTTAGGGTTCTCTTCTTGTACCAATGATTCACCCTTTTCACTTATCACTAGTGCAGGATTTTCCTCTTGCACCAATGATTCACCCTTTTCACTTATCACTAGTTCAGAATTTTCCTCTTGCACCAGTGCTTCGCCTTTTTCGCTTATCACTAGTTTAGGGTTCTCTTCTTGTACCAATGATTCACCCTTTTCACTTATCACTAGCTCAGGGTTCTCTTCTTGTGCCAGTGCTTCACCTTTTTCGCTTATTACTAGTTCAGAATTTTCCTCTTGCACCAGTGTTTCGCCTTTTTCGCTTATTACTAGTTCAGGGTTCTCTTCTTGTATTAAAGAATCTCCTTTTGAATCAGTATAGATTCTGATCGGTATATTCACAATATCAAACGAATTATCTGAATAAGTTACTTTCACTTTCGCTGCAACATCACCTAATTCTCCAAAATCTGTAGAATTTAGTATTTCATAGTTAGTATTTTGAGGTATATTATCCTTAACAATTTTATTTATTACAGTATCTAAATTTATTCTAGAACCATGATGTAATAAAATCTTTTCATCATTTTTTACTCTAGGTTCATATTTACCCGCTTCTGTAAGTTCTAAAGCAGCACGTGTATTAATAACACTCATACCTAAATTAGCAACTTCTTTAGTTATATTATTAATGACTGACTGTGGAGCAAGTGAATTCGAAACAGTAGTAGCAGCTTCTTCTAATTTCTGTGTTAAATTATATTTCGCACGAGTATAATTTCCCACTGATTTTATTGTTTTATCAGATAAATCTACGACTGACTCTACTAGTTTTTTAGCAGCATTTACTACAGAAATTAGTTCTTTTTTATCAGCCTCAGTTACAGAAATTGGAACATCAATATTATTGCTAGTATTATCATCTAAATAAGAAACTTTAACCTTAGCATGTTTCAAACCTAATGTTGTTAATTCATCTGTTGAAACTACAGCTAATTTCGTATTTACTGGTAATAATTCACGATTAATCTTATTAAGGATATCTCTATCTTTAAGTTTTTCTCCAATCATTATCGAAACTGGTTTATCATCTACTAAAGTTGGTAAAAATGTCTTACTTAATGTACCCTTTTCAGGATCAATTATACTTAATTTATTTATATTTTCATCACGATATCCAACTCCATCCATTCCTTGGCGTTTTCCAAAATTAAAATCTGGATTTGAATTAACTCTACTTTCAAAGTAAGATGTTGATGAATGTGCTCCTGCACTTCTACCTATGCTTATTTTATTACTAGGCTGAAGATTCCCTGGGATTATGTTATCATTATCAGTATAATAGTTTTTTATCTTTCCAGATTTTGCAAGTTCTTCAGAAATTCTGACATCATCCTTCGAAACTCCCCAGAACCAACCACTCTTAACTTTTGGAGCATTAAATGTATAAGTTTGTTTATACTTACCAAATTTCTCCTTTTCTGCTGTTGCTGTAGCTCTTAATGATAGATAACCACCTAATGAATGCCCAGTAATATATAAATTCGTAATTGTGCTATCATTTTTTATTTTTTTCATTAATTGAATAGCTGCTTCACTCTGATTCGATTCATTACCAAAAAACAATGCTAAATCAGCCTTCAAATCGCCTGCTTGAGCAACATTTGTACCAGCAAATGCGAGAACTTGAATCTTATCTCCTTTTAAAAATGGGAAATTATTAGTTGTTTCAAATAGTACCGCATCAAGTCCATTATCTTGATGATACGTTTCTTTTACTCGCCAATATGGTCCAAGCTCATTGTTAGTCATCTTTTGAATGTTATTTGAAAGAGTTCCTGCTGGAGCATTTTTTTTAAGAATATCATCTATTTTTTTGTCATTTTCATAAACTAAATTGATAAACATGGCCATATCCCTTGCTGATATATTCCAGATCAGTTTATCCTTATCTACTTTATCATTTAATCCGTCTCCATCAGTATCAGCTAATCTTGGATGTATATCGTATCCAAGATAAGTACGTCCATCTTTCTTATAAATATATAATTCATCTTTGTTTGCTATACCATCACCATCATCATCTCCATCAGGATTAAGCACTGCTTTTTTATAAATTAAACTGTCATACTTGCCTCCTTCTAATCCTATATAACCTTTTGCTATATCTTCAGCATATTTACTAGTAAGTCTAGAAATAATTTTTGTCCCTTTTTCTACAGGTTCTTCCGTATTTCCAGGTATTTCAGTTATTACTTTATTTTCTTCTGTATTTTTATTAATTACCCTCGTTAGTAAACTTGCAATTTCGCTGCTGTCATCTACTCGCTTATCAATAACATTTAAATTTTTATTTGAAGAATCTGAACTTGATACAGTAGGTTTATTTTCAGATTTAATAACTGATGAATTACCTGAAGTTGAAACTGCAACAGAATCTTTATTTATACTACTATTGCCAATAGAAGATTCTAGTGTTTTATCACTTGTAATAATATTTTTATTTTCTACATTATTAACATGTCTAGTTATATTCAATTCTTCCTTACTAGTATTACCACTTGCTAATACAGTATTATTACTTTCACTATTTTCTTCATGAGCACTAGCTGCTCCACCTAAAAATATTACTGAACCAATTATAACTGATGCTATACCAAAACTAAATTTCTTTATTCCATATTTTACAATTCTTTTATTAATACTATTTTTAAACATATGCCCTCCAAGTATTTAACTTAAATATATGTATATAGAATCCAATTAACATTATTTTTAGTTAACTAATATCTCTATATTTACTAAGTATACATGAAAAAACACAATATAACAAACTTAAATTTAATAGTATTTTTACATCTAATTATTCTATGAAATAGATATATTTCTAATGTATCTAATTAATTTATTACAATATTTATCTAAATAATCACTAATACATTTAATAGCCTTATTCTATATAAAAATTTTTAGTTAATACATTTATAATATAACAAAATTTTTATCATACTATATACTTAATTTAACTCTCAATAACTATTGAAAATTTCAAAAAAAAAAGCAGATTCTCTTTGTAATCTGCTTTAAATCTTATTATTTTGCAACTAAGCTACGAATAGCGTTTCTATCTAATTCGATTTCTACTTTTGGTGCAATTCTTACTTTTACTGTTACTGTCCCTACTTCTACGATATCTCCGTAAATTCCTGCGAAAGTTACAATTCTGTCTCCTTCTTTTAGTGAATCTTGAAGAAGTTTTAATTCTTTATTTCTTTTAGATTGTGGTCTAATAATCATGAAGTACATGAATGCAAAAAGAACTACAATCATAATAATATTAATATATGAATATTGCATAATTTACCTCCGTTTGTTTAATATATATTTATTCTACTATATACTCAGTAAAAAATAAACCTTTATTGTTCTTTTTTTACTAAATTCTTAGAAATTTTTAGGATTTTCTTGGTTTAATCCGTATTTTTCAAAGAATTCTTCTTTAAAATCTAATAATCTATCTTCTCTAATCGCTTGACGTATATCTTTCATCATATTGATTAAGAAATGAATATTGTGAGTTGTCGCTAATCTTGCTCCAAAGATTTCATCAGCTTTGAATAAATGACGAAGATATGCTCTCGTATAATTCTTACAACAATAACAAGAACACTCAGGATCAAGTCGTGTAAAGTCTTCAGCATATTTTGCATTTTTAACTACAACACGCCCTTCAGAAGTCATACATGTTCCATTACGTGCAATACGTGTCGGTAACACACAGTCAAACATATCAATTCCTCTTAAAACACCTTCAAATAGTGCATCAGGAGATCCTACTCCCATTAAATATCTCGCCTTATTAGCCGGTAATAAAGGTGTTACATGTTCTAAAACTCTATACATCTCGTGTTTAGGTTCACCAACAGATAAACCACCAATAGCATATCCTGGAAAATCCATACTCACTAAGTCTTTCGCACTTTGTTCACGAAGGTCGTTAAATCCAGCCCCTTGAACTATACCGAAAATACTTTGTGTCTTAGGATTTTTATGTGCTTCTAAACATCTCTCAGCCCAACGGCTTGTTCTTTCAACAGATTGACGAATATATTTATAGTCATGATTATAGTCAGGGCATTCATCAAAAGCCATCATTATATCAGAACCTAAAGCATTTTGTATATGCATAGCTTTTTCTGGAGATAAGAATAATTTTTCTCCAGATAAATGATTTTTAAAATGAACTCCTTCTTCCTCTATTTTTCTCATCTCACTTAGAGAAAATACTTGGAATCCTCCCGAATCTGTTAGGATGCTTCCATCCCAATTCATAAATTTGTGAAGTCCACCAGCTTTTTCAACAATCTCCTCACCAGGACGTAACCAAAGGTGATAAGTATTAGATAAAATAATATCAGCACCCATACCTTTTACTTCTTCTGGCGACATTGCTTTTACAGTAGCTTGCGTTCCAACTGGCATAAATACTGGTGTTTCGAAGCTACCATGCGGTGTGTGCACAATACCCAATCTTGCACCAGATTGTTTACAAGTTTTTATATGTTCATACCATACTGCATTTTCTTTTACATCTCTCATATAAATAATTCCTTTCTTAAACTAGATTATTATCATCGCATCTCCAAAACTGAAGAAACGGTATTTATTCTCAACTGCTATATTATATAATTCTATAACTTTTTCTCTATCATAAAATGCACTTACAAGCATTATTAATGATGATTTTGGTAAGTGGAAGTTTGTAATCAGTCCGTCAACACATTTAAATTCAAATCCTGGATAAATAAATATATTTGTCCACCCCGAAGCCGCAACTATTTTCCCATTATTGTCGCGTGCAATTGTTTCTAATGTTCTTGTTGAAGTAGTACCTACAGAAAATACTCTTCCACCATTTTCTTTTGTTTTATTAATTATTTTTGCTGTATCTTCATCTAAAGTATAATATTCTGAGTGCATATCAT
The DNA here is from genome assembly GCA_963528605.1 of uncultured Gemella sp. Lineage (GTDB taxonomy): Bacteria > Bacillota > Bacilli > Staphylococcales > Gemellaceae > Gemella. The sequence goes on along the minus strand of CAURVX010000004.1, from coordinate 50,444 downwards.
GTTCTTCAATATTTTCAACAGCTACAGGTCTAAATGTTCCAAGTCCTACGTGAAGAGTTAAATAAGCTATATTTACACCTTTTTCTTTTATCTTCTCTAATAATTCATTTGTAAAATGTAAACCTGCTGTTGGTGCAGCTGAACTACCTACCTCTTTCGAATAAACTGTTTGATATCTTTCTTTGTCAGTTAATCTTTCTTTAATATATGGTGGAAGTGGCATAGTTCCAAGTTCATCTAATCTTTCTTGGAAGATTCCCTCATATATAAATTCAAAGTGTCTAAATCCATCATCTAATACTTTTGTACAGATAGCTTCCATTATACCATCACCAAAAGATACTATACTTCCTTCTTTTATTCTTTTAGCAGGTTTAACAAGACATTCCCAGTCATTATGACCGAGATTTTTTAATAAAAGCACCTCAATTGCAGCACCTGTATCTTTTTTAGCACCATATAATCGTGCTGGCATTACTCGAGTATTGTTCAGTACTAAAGTATCACCAGGATTAAAATAATCTATAATATCTGAAAAAACTTTATGTTCATGTGAATTATTTTTTCTATCTACACTAAGTAATTTACTAGTATCTCTTTTTAAAAGAGGGGTTTGTGCTATTAGCTCCTCTGGTAAATAAAAATCAAATTGTTCTAATTTCATCTAAAATCTCCTTTAAAAGTTACCTTTACTATTATAGCTTGATTATTTAAAGTTAGCAAGCCTCACTGCAAGAAATTATAAATTTTTCTATTTTATGCGATTCCCTTTCTTAAAAACATAAAAAGAATTTGGATTAATTTTATCAATCCAAATTCTTAATTATTTTTTACTATCACTACGTAAATATTTTACATGAGATAAAATATTAGTAGCTATTCCTAATCCTACACTTAATATTAAGATAGAACTACCTCCATTACTAATAAATGGTAATGGTACTCCTGTCATTGGAATAGATGCAGTTACTCCACCAATATTAACTACTCCTTGGACTATTAACAAACTAGCAAATCCTAAAGAATACATCGCCGAGAATGTATTTCTTGATTTTGTACCAGAAAATATTACTTTTCCAATAATAATTAGCAATAACGTTACAACAAATAGTACTCCAACGAATCCTAATTCTTCAGCAATAATTGCAAGTATGAAGTCTGTATGCGCTTCTGGTAGATATCCAAGTTTCTGAATAGAGTTACCTAATCCTCTACCGAATAATCCTCCATTACCAAAAGCAACATATGAATTTATCACTTGATCTGCAGCTGCTGCTAAATCCTCTGAAAAAGGATTTAAGAATACTTTCAAACGATTTGTTCTATATGATGTACCACTTGAAAAAAGTGCGTTCTTAATCATAAATAGCATAAGTACTGCTATCCCTGCAATTAAAGCGAGTGATAAGATTTTTTTTACATTTTTTGAATGCATATTAGAACACAAAGTCATAATACCAATTACAGATAATGTAATAAGCATCATTCCCGTATCATTTTGTATCGCAATTAATGTTACGAGTGCAAGAGGAATACCAAATATTTTCAGAAGTTCTGAACTAGTGCATATTTGTCTCAACTTTTCTTTTCTCGTCTCTAAAATAAAAGCCATATACATAATAATAAAAAGTTGTGCTAAAGTTGAAGGTTGAAAACTGAAAGAACCTATCCTAATCCATGATTTTGCACCATTAATTGCAGGCATTAATTGCGGTATTAAAAGTAAAATAAACATTACAATAAAACCATATTTTAATAATTCTTTCTCTTTAAAAACCTCAAACGGTATAGCAACCGAAAATAGTAAGAACGCTAAATAGGCAATGATTGCCCACATGGCTTGTCGTTGTAGGAAATAAGTCTCACTTACAGGAATACCGGATGTAAATGTTCCATATTTATTTCCTATCATACTAGCACTATACACCATCATACAGCTTAAAACTAACAAAACTAATAATGTTAAAGCTACCACCCAATCTAACCTGACATGGCGACGTTCATGTTTTATAGATCTATGTATTTTCCCAAAAAGTTTCATACTAATTCGCTTTGCTTTCTTGAATAACTGTATTATACATTTCACTAGCCTTATCTTCTAAATCGGCTAGTATTATACGTCCTGCCTCTTGAGAGATACACCCTATTTCTACTGCCAAATTTATTTCTTTTGATAGACCGTAAATTTGCGTATCTATTACATCTTGGTACAAGGGACATGTTCTCTGACCTTTTACAGATACACAAGCATTAATCATTTCTTCAATCTTCATAACATCTTCTTCTATTCTCTTACGTACCTTAATAAAAATAAGGTTGTTTTCCATTTAATCTCACCTATCCTTTTGATAATTCATGATTAACTTCATGTTTTATAATTGCTATTGCTCTTATAAAATCTTCTTTCGAAATTAATTCTAAGCGTCTTAATTCTCTTACCTCATATTCTACCATACTTAATGTATGTTTTCTATCTTTCATATATATAATTATACCAAAAGATTTTAAAAATTGTTGCAAATCGTAAAAATTTATCACTTACATCACCTTAAAATTTACTTAGCTCGTCTACTAGATTTTTATTTTTCTCTCTTCCATCTAGTTCATATGCTCTTTTAGCATATTCCTTAGCTTTTTCATAGTTACCTTCTTGACGTTCGATGACAGCTAAATCATAGTAGATTGGAGAAAATGTATCATCAAAACTTATACCATCCAAGAATACCTTTTTAGCATCTTGCTTAGTTACATTTGTCATTTTCACCATACCTAACTCATAATAAGTAAGTACAGACTTATTTTTTGATGTTAATTCTTTTTCTAAATTAAATATATCCTCATCTGAATAAGTTTTTACTAATCTACTCTCTACTCTACTCGCTCTATATCTATTTATAACACTCTTAGTGTTTACACCTGCTGATAATAGAACTTCACCTAGAACACCAAAGATTAATATTGATATTAATGTAATATATATATTTCTTTTTTTCATTAAGATAAGGTCTAAAAACACACCCAGAATGAAAGAAAAAACATAGAGTACTATTGAAGTTTCAAATATAAGTGTAGCAATAGTTAGATATACTATTGACAGTGCACCAGAATACATAAACTTCAGATTATCATTTTTCTTACTAAGTTGCTCCATAAAAATTGATCCTAGTAATGAAATATTAGAAACTAACGCTATATCAAGCGTACCAGAGTATCCAAATATCAATAACAAATTAAAAATAAATGATACTACTAATAGTATTCCTATACTCTTCAATATATTTAATGTTTTATTAAAAAGTATTGAAGTAACAAAAACCGAAACTAATACCAGTAATAATTTCATAGAATTATCAGTAGTGAAAACACTTGTAAACATCCTATAAAATTGTCCACTTATTATTTTTTGATAACTATATTCTATATAATTATATAAAGAATAAGTACTATTTGATAAATAAATTACAACAAAATTCACCAAAAATAATAATAAATAAATACCTGATAAGATATTATATTTTACATTAAATACATTTCTATCTAGTGTCTGTCGTTTATAAAGTTCAACTACTCTATTTTTATACCTAAGAGTATCTGGCGTACCTTCAATAAATCTAGCATCTTTTTCTTTTAAAAATAGTTTACTATTCTTTTCATTGTAAAGTATACGTTCAATAATTAAGCTATTTGAAATTCTATATTTTTTATAATCGTCGATAACTCCATCGAAGTCAGGAGAAACATAAAGGATTTTCATTTTTAAACTACTCAGTTTAAACATTTTTTTAAGTCTAACTTCATTTCTAATTACATTAGAAACTATACTATCTATTTCTGTTGATTTAAAACTATCCCCGTATATAAATCTTATTAATTCATTATCTTCATTAATAAGCCAGACATCTTTCTTTTCTGGACGATAATATAATATACTATAATTATATTTTGTTATATACAGATATATAATTTTCCAAAATTTCTTATCATTCATAATTTCGCCACTAACAGTAAAACTTAAATAGACCTAGGTCTATTTAAGTTTTACTTTTGCTACTTCTTGTAAGAAATCAACAGTTTCATTTAATTTTAATACTTCAATGTTAGCTACTGCATCCATGTTAGTAACTACACAAGGAGTAATAATGTCTTTAGCTTTTTCTTTAACTAATTCTAAATCATAAGTTAATAAAGTTTGACCCACTTCAACTCTATCTCCAGCAGATACAGCTACATCGAAACCTTCACCTTTCATCGCAACTGTTTCTAATCCAACATGGATAAGAATTTCTACTTCTCCTGATTTAATACCAAAAGCATGTTTTGTTGGGAATACTTGGATAATTTCTCCTGCTACTGGAGATACTAATTTTCCTTCTTCAGGAATAATCGCAAATCCATCTCCCATCATTTTTTGAGCAAATACTGGATCTGGTACTTCAGTAATATCTACCACTTTACCTTTCATGTATGAGTTTAATACTAACTCTTGTACTTGTTCTTCTTTTTTTCCGAATAATTTAGATAAAAATCCCATTATAATCCTCCATATATTATTGCCTTCTTAATATATCTATTATATACTTTTATTACTTTTTTTTCAATTAATTTTGATAAATAATTCCAATTTAATATTAAAATATTTTCATCGGTTTACAATAGTAATTTGATTTTAATTTTTGTTAATTTGTACAATAAAAAAATATTCATTTTACATTGTTACAAAACATGTAAAATGAATATTTCTAAAAATTATTTTTTATTCTTCTGCTTGTTCTTCTTTTTGTTCAGTATTTTCTTGATAGAATAATCCATAGATATATTGTTCAGGATCGAATACTTCTAAATCATCAATGTTTTCTCCTAATCCAACAAGTTTAACTGGGATTCCTAATTCTTTCTTAATAGCTATAACAATACCACCTTTAGCAGTTCCATCAAGTTTAGTAAGAATTACACCTGTAACATCACTAACTTCTTTGAATGTTTTAGCCTGTAAGATACCGTTTTGCCCTGTTGTCGCGTCAATTGTTAATAGTACTTCATGAGGACCTTCCGGAACTTCCTTCTTAATTACACGAACAATTTTTTCAAGTTCTTTCATTAAATGATCTTTATTTTGTAAACGACCTGCTGTATCACATAATAATACATCGTAGCCTTTTGCTTTGGCAGATTGAATCGCATCAAAGATTATCGCTGCTGAATCAGCTCCTTCATGTGATTTAACTATATCAGCACCGCTACGTTTAGCCCATACATCAAGCTGATCAATTGCACCTGCTCTGAATGTATCTCCAGCAGCTATAAGCACTTTTTTTCCTTCTTTTTTAAGATTATGAGCTAGTTTACCGATTGAAGTTGTCTTACCAACACCATTAACCCCTACAAATAGAAATACTGAAAGTTCTTTTTCTGGTGCATAGTTTAATTCAGATTTTACTGTACCTTTCATGTAAACATCTACAAGTTTTTCAATAATCATACTTTGTAGTTCACTTGGTTCTTTTAAATTTTGTCTTTGTGATTCAACTTTTAAGTAATCAACTAATTCTAATACAGTGTTATAACTAACATCTGATTGAATTAACAGTTCTTCTAAATCCTCGAAAAACTCCTCATTAATTTCTCTATATGAACTAATTAAATTATTAAGTGCATTAGAAAAATTATCACGTGATTTCTTAAGACCTTTTTTAAATTTTTCAGTTACAAACTGACTCTCGACAAATTCTTCATATTCATCAAGTGAAATCAGTTCTTCATTTAATTCTTCCTTAGCAGAAAATTTTTCTTTTAATCTTTCAAAAAAGCTTGCCATTGGATACTCCTTATATATCTTATTATATACAAAAAGGGAGCCTAAGCTCCCTTTAATTTTTTATTAAAGCTTCCTAAACTTTAGGGAGATTTAATTTTTATAAATATTTGCCTTTTATCTATAGGGTATACTTTATAACCCTTGATACATCAACAACGATTTACTTATGTTTCATGTATGGGAATAATAATACGTCACGGATTGAAGCTGAGTTAGTTAATAACATAACCAATCTGTCAATTCCAATTCCTAATCCACCTGTTGGAGGCATACCGTATTCTAATGCTTCTACGAAGTCTTCGTCCATTTCATAAACTTCTTCGTTACCCGCATCTTTTTCATCCATTTGAGATAGGAATCTTTCTTTTTGATCGATTGGATCATTTAACTCACTAAATGCATTAGCATGTTCGCGTCTTACGATAAATAGCTCAAAGCGATCTGTGAATCTTGTATCTTCAGCATTAGTTTTAGCTAATGGAGATACTTCAACAGGGTGTCCATAAACGAATGTTGGTTGAACTAATGTTTCTTCTACAAATGTTTCGAAGAATTCATTAATAATGTGTCCAACTTTCATATCTTTTCTAACAGGAACATTGTGCTCTTTAGCTAATGCATGAGCTTGTTCATCAGTCATTTCTGGCCAGAAGTCAACACCAGTAACTTCTTTAATAGCATCTACCATATGTACACGACGCCATTTTGGTGTTAAATCAATTTCATCTTCACCGTAAATAATTTTAGTAGTACCGTGAATTTCATTACAGATGTATGCAATCATAGATTCAGTTAAATCCATAATATCATTGTAATCAGCATATGCTTCATATAACTCGATCATTGTGAATTCAGGGTTGTGTCGTGTTGAAACACCTTCATTACGGAATGCACGACCAATTTCATATACTTTTTCTAACCCACCAACGATTAAACGTTTTAACGGTAACTCAAGTGCAATACGCATAAATAATTGCATATCTAGTGCATTGTGGTGAGTTACGAATGGACGAGCTGCAGCACCACCTGCAACAGAGTGCATCATTGGAGTTTCAACTTCTAAATATCCACGTTCATTTAAGTAACTACGCATAATTTGAATAATTTTTGAACGTAAAATAAATGTTTCTTTACTTTCTTCATTCATAATTAAGTCTACGTATCTTCTTCTATAACGCTCTTCAACGTCTTTAAGTCCGTGGAATTTATCAGGTAGTGGACGTAGTGCTTTTGTTAAAATTTCAAATTTATCAGCTTTAACAGATAATTCACCTACGTTAGTTTTAAATAGTACTCCAGTTACTCCTACGATATCTCCAAGGTCAAGTGTTTTGAAGTATTCATAAGAATCTCCAACTCTATCTTGACGAACGTAAATTTGAACTTGACCACCCAAGTCTTGAACGTGAGCAAATCCTGCTTTACCTTTACCACGTTTTGTCATAATACGTCCTGCAATTGTTACAGAGATTTTTTTTTCTTCTAGTTCTTCTTTACTATATTTATCATATTCTGCTACGATTTCATTTGAAAGGTGGGTTCTTTTGAATTTAGTTCCAAATGGATCTAAACCACTTTCTCTCATAGCTTCCATTTTTTCACGACGAACAAGCATTTGATCATTTAAATCTTGTACATCTACTTTAATTTCTTCTGTCATGTTAAATTCCTTTCTAGCATAATCTAGTAATTTTATTCAGATACTCCTTATTATAACATATTTTCTATGAATTTGTTAAATCTTTAACAATAATTTTATTATTTTTTCGACTCTAATATAAGAGACTGGCCAAAAAGCTCTATTTTTTAAAAACTTATAGACACAGTAATTTATTGATATATAAACTCGCTTTATAAAAGCTTTTCAGATATCTAATAAAACACTGTGGGAAGTAACTCGACAAAATCAATTTCTCCGAAATCACGATTTATTAATCACTTTATTCCAAGACAATCTCTATCAAGTTATAATATCTATTTTCATTTTATTGATATTCATTTTTTTTTTTGATAAAATATGATTATAACTTCTTTCAATTTTGTTTAGAAGGTTGAAGTTATCCCCCTAGTTTCTTGCTACGGATAACTTCAATATTTTTTTATCAAATTAAAGTTATTATAGTAATAAGGAGGAAATTTTATGTTGAGTTTTATTTTAAAAAAAGAGACCATTTTAACGTCTTTTTATACAATTTCATTGTCTTTATTAATAAGTAAATTCTCGATAAATTATCTATTTTTAGAGAAATCAATATTTAGTTTTTTTCATTTTATACTACTATTTATTATTTTCTTTAATAGCTGGTTGTTAGAAGTAGTTCATCTGAATCGATATGGCAAAGATAGTATTATCAATTACTTCTTTTTAATTTCACAAATACTTATTATATTGAATTTACTAATGAGAAATTCTTTAAATCTTAAATACATACTTGCAACATTAATCCTACTATCAGTAATACTTAGTATCCAACACATAACAGAATATATTCTTACCGATAAAAAGAACTTAATGATAAAAAAACTAACAGAACCCTTTTGTTATATTCACACAGGTCGTACACTTTCTTTATTATTAGGTTTAATATTTATAGATTATTGTTACTGGTTTATACTTCTTACCTTTACTATAAGTCAACTATTCCCAAGCTTCATCTCTAGAAGTGTTCATGTAAGAGATATAAATTTTTATCACTTAACTGGTCATTTATTTATAATTACTAACACCATAGCTATTAGTTTATGGTTAAGTGATTTAAAAATAAATATTACTACAAAGATAATTTTGTTAATTAGTATAGTACACATTCTTTTATTAATTATCTATCGAAAAATATTTAAAACAATAGATAGAACTTTAACAAAACAATCGGGTAATACATATATAATTGGTGTGTATTTTACAATATTAGAATTAATATTTATCAATTTATTTTTCATTTTAGAATACGACTGGAAATATATTCCACTGTGTATTATATGTTATGTTGTAAGTTATCAATCTTTTAAATATTATAAAAAAATAGAAAGGTAGTAAACTCTCTAAGTTAGAAAGTTTACTACCTTTTTATTTATCTTGCTTCTTCGTAATCTAATATTTCTGATACTTTACTAGCAATATATTTCGCTAATTTTTCATGATTTTTATCATCTAGGTGAATGCAATCCACTAATGAAGTTTCTGCTACACGTCCAGCATTTAAAAAGTCAACTTCGTATTTATCACTAACTTCTTTAAATGTTTGTGCTAAGAATTTTGATTGTTTCAAACTATTTTCATCGAATTCACCAAATAAACTATGTCTATCCACTATTTCATCACGCAATGGAACTGGTGATACAACAAGAATTTTTGGAATCTTATATCCAGCTATTAAATGTGGATTTCTAATATATTTAATGTATTCTTCTATACCTTTAGCAATAAGTTTGGCACTTGGATTAAATTGTTTTTTCAAATCATTTGTACCTAACATTATGATTACTAAATCAACGGGTACGTGACTTAACATTAAAATTGGTAATGTATCAATTCCACATCTAACGGGTACAATTGTGTCTTTTGCAATTACTGTTCTCCCGCAAAGACCTTCTTCTATTATAGTGTCATTAGGACGAAGCTCCGCTAGTAAATTAGTCCATCTTTTTTGAGTTCTTACTCCATCTTCACCAGGGACATATCCCCAAGTATTACTATCCCCAATACATAAAATACGCATAATTTTTTCCACCTTTTTTCTTCTAAATTCTTCTTAATTTTAGCAAACTAACACCAAAAAATCAATAGACCTTAATGATAAAAGTACTAATAATTGTTATCAATGCTGTATTTTTGTAATATTACTAAATATAGGTTATAATAACAATATTCTATAAAAAAGGAGAAATAAATGATACAAACAAATTTTCATCATAAAAAACATTATAAAATTCAAGCATATTCAAAAAAAATACTTTATATAACATTAATTTTAACAACAAGCTTTGCATTATTAGAATACATTGGAGGACTTCTTTCTAACTCATTAGCACTTCTAGGAGATTCTTTTCACATGTTTTCTGATGTTATTGCATTGGGATTTAGTTTAATAGCATTGCTATTCAGCTCTAAAAAACCTAATAAAAAATATACTTTTGGTTTTGTCAGATTAGAAGTACTAGCAGCCTTTATCAATGGTTTAATGCTAGTTGGTATTTCTATTTATTTAATATTTGAAGGATTTATGAGATTCTTCAATCCTAAAGATATTGATTTCAAATCAATGCTTATAATATCAACTATCGGATTAATCTTTAATATTGTTGTTACTATAATTTTAACAAAAAGTCTAAAAGAAGAAGATAATTTGAATATTCAAAGTGCTCTATGGCATTTCCTTGGTGATTTAATCAGTTCTATCGGAATCATAATTTCATCAACTATTATTTACTTTACAAACTATCAAATCGTCGATGTTATTATGAGTATTATCATCAGTATAATTCTTTTCAAAGGTGGTTATAAAATTACTAAATCATCATTTGTTATTTTAATGGAAGCTACTACTCTAGATACTGAGGAAATTTACAATAAAATTAAAGAAGTGGAAGGCATTGCTGATATTCACGAATTTCATATTTGGCACACTGATACAAATGAAATCAACGCTGCAATGCATATTTTACTAAACGAATACAAGACAAGTAATGATTATACAATGGTAGAAAATGTTAAAATATTACTTAAAGAAGAATACGATATCGAACATTGCTTCATCGCATTAGAAAATATTAAATATAACGATCATAGTTTATAAAAGAAAATGTCTAAGTTGATATATTATCAACCTAGACATTTTTTTATAATTCCAATAAATCTATCGTCTTTTCAATTTTATACGTAGGAACAATCTCTGGATTAGAAATTTTATGAATATCTACTAAACAACTATCTATTCCTGCATTATTAGCACCCAGTATATCTGAAGTTAAAGTATCTCCTAGCATTAAAACTTCATCCTTATTTTCTACACCGATTTCTTTAAAAATAATATCAAAAAACTTTTTATCTGGTTTCTTGCTGCCAATTTCTTCAGAAATAAAAATCTTCTCAAAATACTTATTAAGATTATTATTTTTTAGTCTTGTATGTTGAGTGATTGCTATACCATTCGATGCTATATATAGTTTATGAGTTAAACTTAATTTTTCTAACATCTCTATAATCCCATCAAAAAGTTGATTTCCCTCAGCAAGATAACCTCTATATCTATTATCTACCTCACTACCATCGATTTTTCTATCAAACAATGAAAAAAATCTTATAAATCTTTCACTTGTAACTTCTTTATTCGATATTTCTCCACGTTCAAAACTTCTCCATAAAGATTTATTTATCGTTTCATATTTTTCAAATAGCTCATCATTATACTCAATATTCTCATCTTCTAATAATTTTTTAAAAGCTAATACCTGTGCCTTACCAAAATCCAATAAGGTATCATCTAAATCAAATAATAAATATTTATACTTATCTAATATCATCGTTTCACTCCATATGTTTATTATCTACTCATTATAACATAGAGATCAATTATTTAGAAAAAATATATTTATTTGATTTATAAATTTAAATTTTATTTTTTAGATTTAAAATATTCTCGAACTCGTGGAGCCACTTCTTCGCCAAATAACCTTATAGCTTTCATTATATCTTCATGTGGCATAGAACCTAGTGGAAGATGTAACATGAATCTATCTAATCCTAATGTTTCTATCATATCTATAAGTTTACTCGCTACAGTTTCAGGACTTCCTACCAACATAGAACCATCTCGCCCTACGCTATTTAAATATTGTTCAAAAGTCAGAGGTCTCCAAAATGGTCTGTCTTTTGAGATTGCATCTACTACTTGTTTTGTTGGATGGAAATATTTTTTAATAGCTTCTTCATCAGTTTCAGCTATGAATCCCCAAGAATGAGAGGCAACTTTTAATTTATCTTCACTATGACCTGCATTACGTCCTATAGCTCTATAATAATCAATTAAACCTTTAAAAGCTTTATATTGTCCTCCAATTATTGCGTATGCTATTGGCAATCCTTTTTGTGCTATTTTAATAGTAGATTCTGTATTCCCACCTGTTGCTACCCAGATTGGAAAGTCTTTTTGAACACTTCTCGGATATACCCCCTTATTTTCTACCTTTTGTGTATATTTTCCTTCCCATGTTAACTTTTCATTATCTTTTATTTTCTCCAACATTGCTAATTTTTCATCAAACAATTCTTCGTAATCTGCCAAATCATAACCGAACAACGGGAATGATTCTGTAAAAGAACCTCGCCCAACCATAACCTCTGCTCTTCCATTAGAAATAGCATCGATAGTTGCATATTGTTGATAAACCCTTATTGGATCTGCAGACGATAGTACCGTCACCGCAGAACTCAATCTTATATTCTTTGTGACAGCAGCTCCTGCTGCTAACAATATCTCAGGTGCTGAAACAGCAAAATCTTCTCTGTGATGTTCTCCTATAGCATAAAGATCTAATCCAACTTCATCTGCAAGCTTCATCTCTTCTATCATATTTCTAATACGCTCATCATGTGTTGGTATTATACCAGTTCCTTCTATTTTAGTTGTTTCACCAAATGTACTAATTCCTAACTCTATCATTTTTTATCCTCCTAAATTATCTCAATTTCAAGATATTATTTCAAAAAAAGAAAATAATATTTAATTAATTTTCTTCAGTATTTCTTTCAATGTAACTAATTCCTCTTTAGTTAAATCATCAAATATCTTCTTAGTATTTATCTTATGTACAGGGAAAATATCATCCATTATTTTTTTTCCTACTTCAGTTAACTTTAAATAAGTTACTCTTTTATCCTTTTGGCTAATTTTTCTATTAACATATCCTTTTTTCTCAAGGTTATCAACAACATATGTTGTGCTTCCACTAGCAAGCAATATTCTATCACGTATTTCTTGAATACTCTTCTCACCTTTACTATATAAAAATTCCATAACAGAAAATTCAGTCGCATTTATTGGATAATTCTTTAAAGTTTTCTTTAAATCATCTACTAATAGATTACTTGCTCTCATAATTCCTATAACGACTTTAAACTCATTATTCATAAGGATTCTCCTGTTTTTATTATACACTTATTTATATCGCAATTATCTCGAATATGAGATAATTATACTTTATTAACTTTACATTGTCAAAGAAATAATATTAAAAGGCATCTAGAGAGATATCTCTAAATGCCTTTAGTTTTATTCTGCAAATTGACTTTGATATAATTCTGAATAGAAACCTTTTTGTTTCAATAGTTCATCATGGTTACCTTGTTCAATAATATCTCCATCTTTTAATACTAATATTTTATCTGCATTTCTGATTGTCGATAAACGGTGAGCGATAACGAATGTAGTACGTCCTTCCATAAGTTTATTCATAGCTTTTTGAATTAATACTTCTGTACGTGTATCTACACTCGAAGTTGCTTCATCAAGAATTAATATAGGTTTATCAGCAAGAATTGCACGAGCAATTGTTAATAATTGTTTTTGACCTTGTGAAATATTTGAAGCATCTTCATTTAGTTCCATATTGTAGCCACCCGGTAAAGTTTTAATAAAGTGGTGAATATGAGCTGCCTTAGCCGCTTCTATTACTTCTTCATCTGTTGCATCTAAACGACCATAACGAAGATTCTCCATTATCGTTCCTTTAAATAACCAAGTGTCTTGTAGAACCATTGTGAAGTAAGAACCCAATTCGGATCTATCAAGTTTAGAAATATCTTTTCCATCAATATAGATATTTCCTCCATTAATATCATAAAATCTCATAAGAAGTTTAATCATCGTTGTTTTTCCTGCACCTGTAGGTCCGACAATCGCAACCATCTCTCCTTTTTTAACATCACTAGTAAAGTTTTTAATAATTATTTGATCTTCTATATATCCAAATTTTACTTTATCGAATACTACATTACCTTCTTTATTAGTAACTGTTTCAAGAACTTCTGCATTTTCTTCATCTTTAGCATCTAAGAACTCAAATACTCTTTCACCAGCAGCTGCCATTTTTTGAATTTCTGACATAGACTGAGCTATTTGACCTATTGGTTGAGTAAAGTTTCTAATATATTGGATAAAAGCTTGAATATCCCCTACACCAATAGTTCCTTTAGAAACTAATAATCCACCTGAGAAAACAATACCTACATAACCAAGGTTACCAACAAAGTTAATCACAGGAAACATTAATCCTGAGAAGAAGTTTGCTTTCCATGATGATGTATATAATTGTTTATTTTTATCATTGAATTCTTTTACACTTTTTTCTTTATAGTTGAATGCTGCAATAATATTTTGACCTGAGAAACTCTCTTCAACCTGTCCATTTACATCAGAAAGCATATCTTGTTGACTTTTGAAATATTTTTGACTCCATTTTGTTATAGCTCCTAATAGTATTCCCGAAACAGGAATTAAAGCTAACGCAATTAGAGTCATTAGAGGACTTATCGTAAACATCATTACCAATACCCCTAATACCATTGCTGTATTTGAAATTATCTGAGTAAAACTTTGATTTAGTGATTGACCTAATGTATCTACATCATTAGTAACACGAGATAAAGTTTCACCTACTGTACGTTGTTCAAAATAGCCAACAGGTAAAGTATTTATTTTTTTACTTATATCTTTACGAATATCGTATGTCATTTTTTGAGAAACATTACTCATCAGCCATCCTTGAATAAACATAAACAATGATGACAGTATGTATAAACCTAATACAGTAAGTAAAATTCCCGCTATTTTTTCAAAATTTATACTACCTTCATTACTAATTTTAGCAACTAATCCTTCGAATAATTCTGTAGTTGCATGTCCCATAATCTTAGGTCCTACAATACCAAATACTGTACTTGCTAATGCAAAGAATACTATCAAAATACTTGAAACTTTATACTGTGTAAACATCAATTTGATGATTCTTTTTAACGTTCCAGAAAAATTATTAGCTTTTTCTATTTTTTGATCTTTAGCCATGATGTTTACCTCCTTTTTGTAATTCTTCTTCGCTAAGTTGACTTTCTGCAATTTCTAAATATGTTGGACAAGTTTCAAGCAGCTCTTGGTGTTTTCCAACGCCCACTATCTTACCTTCATTCATTACGATAATTTTATCTGCATTTAAAATTGTTGCTATACGCTGAGCAACTATAATAGTAGTCACTCCAGACATTTCTTCTCTTAGAGTTTTTCTTAATTTCACGTCTGTTTTGTAATCTAATGCTGAGAAACTATCGTCAAAAAGAAGTATCTTAGGATTTTTTGCTAAGGCACGAGCAATTGAAAGACGTTGTTTTTGTCCTCCTGAAACATTCGATCCACCTTGTGAAATCTCACTATTAAATTTATCTTCTTTTTCATTAATAAACTCTAATGCTTGAGCAATTTCAGCGGCTTTTCTCATTTGTTCATCAGTAATATTTTCATCAGCAAATTTAATATTTGATTTAATATTACCACTGAATAAAACTCCTTTTTGAGGAACAAATCCTAAAGTGTCTCTTAACTTACTTAAACTTATATCTCTAATATTAACTCCATCAATTGAAATTTCACCTTCACTAGCATCGAAATATCTAGGAATCAAATGAAGCAATGTAGATTTACCACTACCAGTACTTCCTATAATTGCAGTAGTTTTTCCAGCTTCCGCTTCAAAACTAATGTTACTAAGCACCGGACTATCAGCTCCATCAAACGTAAAGCTAACATTATCAAATTTAAGCTTACCTACTACATCTTGAAGCTTACTATCATCAACATTCTCACTATCTACCACAGTTACCTCGGTAGCCAGTACTTCATTAATACGACCAGCTGCAACTTCAGCACGAGGTAGTTGCATCATTAAGAATGTAAAGAATAAGAATGACATTACTATTTGCATTGTATATGTTATAAACGCCATCATATCCCCAACTTGAATACTACCAGCATCTATATTTTTTCCACCAACCCAGATTATTAATAATGCAATACCATTCATAATTAGCATAATCATTGGCATAAGCGCTGATAAAGTTCTATTGATAAAAAGTTGTTCATTTTTTAAAACTGTATTTTCTTTATCAAATCTTTCTTCTTCATATTTTTCACGACCAAAAACACGAATTACAGAAATACCGGTTAATGCTTCACGAGTTACCAAGTTTACTCTATCAATTAGCTTTTGCATAATTTTAAATTTCGGCATTACTAAAAATGAAATTATTCCTAATGTTAAACCTAAGACACCTACACCTAATACAATTATCCAAGTCATTCCAGTATCAGTTTGAGTAACTTTATAAACTCCGTAAACTGCCATCATCGGCGCATATATTGCGATAAATAACATCATATTTAAAGCATTTTGGATTTGTTGAATATCATTTGTACTTCTTGTAATTAATGAAGCAGTTGAAAATTTATCGATATCTTGTTTAGAAAATGATAATACTTTGTTATAAAGTTTTTCTCGTAAGTTATAAGCTATTTTCGAAGAAATTCTACTAGCAATAAAATTCGAAATAATACTACCAATACCTGAAATAAATGTTACGATTATCATCATGATTCCAACTTCTTTTAGATAATTTTTTCTAATCTCATTAGTATCAATTCCTACATTATTTCTATATTCTTCTTTTACATAGCGAATACCGGCCTGTTTTGTAATCATATCAGCCGAACTTCCTAAGTCACTAATTGATTTATTCTTTTGTTCAATTAAACTATCTTTCTTGACTAGTCCTAGTTTGACACCTTCTGCAACCTTATCTAGATCTAAGTTTTCAGATTTTGCTCCAGATACTACAGTCATAGTATTTTTTAATATATCATTTAGTTCGCTACGTTCTTGCTCATTAATGCTATCAAGTTTATAAACATCACCATCTTTAGTGTATTTAGATGTGACTTTTTTAATTTCATCATCAGTCATAAATAATTGTAACTCTTTAAATGATTTTTCACTTATTTTTTCCGGCACAGCATCTTGGATACCACTTTGTTGAATACCTTTATCGACAATATTACTTGTATATGTCGGAAGTGCAAGCTCTGCTACAACACGAACTCCTAATATCGCAACTAAAAATATCATCGGTACTAAGAAACCTTTTAAATATTTAATTAGTTTCATTATTTTCCTCCTTATCAGATAATTCTTCTCTAAAAATCTCATTTACTCGAGATAATAATATATCAAACGCTTCTTTTTCCCTTATATCGAATTTATTCCAAATAGATTGGAACCATTCTTCATAAGCTTTTCTATGTGATTCTATGCATTCGACTCCTTTTTCAGATAAACTAAGATATTTTTTCCTTTTATCTTTTTCATCTGTACTTTGAACAACAAAATCTTTTTCTAGTAATTCACTTACAAGTGCTGTAACTCTAGGTTTTGTCACATGTAGTTCTTCACCTAATTCCTGCATCGTAATTTTTTCTTTACAAGACAAAAATAACATTGCTTGAAATTCAGGTTTTCTATACGGTGCATCACTTTTCTTATGAAATCTTTTCATTATCAACCTAAAATCTTCCATCATATCCATTGCTTTATGATATGAAATTTCATCTACACTCATTTTCTACCTCCTTTAATTTTATTGACTAGTTCACAACATTAACTAATTAGTTAATCATGTTAACTATTATATTGCATTTTAATGTTTAAGTCAATAAATAATTTAATTATTTCAATAAAAAAGATTAACCTAGAATTCCTCTAGATTAATCTTTTTTCCTATTTACTTAACACCCATGCTTGAGCAAGGTTATTTTTTATATCATTTTCTGTAAAACCATTATAACTTGTAAGTTTAACATCATCGTCATTTGGATCATTTATATAGAATTTATCATCTTCAAATCCACGAATTACTTTATATGTTACTCTATCTCCAAATACTCCAGATTTTAGTCTAACAAGTATAGGTTTATTATCTCTTAAGGCATTTTCTAAGTTTTCTACTAATTTATCTGTTTCAATACGTTCAACTTTAAGATTATATTTTTCAGCAAAAGCCGTAATAATCGTAGGTTGAGTTCCTTGATTTCTAATATAGTACTTATTACCAGCCCAAGAAGCAAGTTCTTCTACAGTTGCTTCATCTTTACCGATATATTTTGCAATCATCGCTAGTGAGATAATAGCATCACCATTATCCTCAATTGTTTTCTTACCATCAAGACCATATGCTATATTTTTATACGCATCTTGTTTCATATAATACATAGGAACAGAAAGTCCTTTTTGTGGTAAGTTAAGTAACTGTTCTTTTCGTTTTGCATTATAATTATCAATATTGATTAAATAGTATAAGTATCCCTCTACGCCATCTTTTAGAGATTCGATAAATTGTTTATTAGTTATTTCATTATTTAATAAATCAACATCAATTTTATTTCCTATATTAGCCGTAATTAATTTTACCTGAGGTAATTTATCACTTAATTGAGGGAAATTCGCCTGTTTCTCAGATGATGATATTTTCGAAATATAGTGTTCAGAAAGATTTTTCTCAATACTTCTTGCTACAATAGATGATTCTTGTGTTCCATAGTATACTTTTACACCAAAAACTTCTTTGTTACTGTCATTATTAGTATCAATATCAATTAACATTTCCACTGAATTTTCTGCAGCAATTTTTAGAATATCTTCTTTTGAAGGATACGAATCGTCATTATCTCTAGTTAATATTACTTTTATTCCGTCTTTTTCTAATGTCTCTTTTAACTGTTTAGCTAGTTTTAAATTATAGGCTTTAGAAGACATTCCTTTATAATCAACCTTCTCTTCTTGTGAATTAACAGGATTCAGTAAAACTGAATAAGAAGTCAATTTTTCTTTATTTTGATCTTCAGGGCTTTTCTGACCAGTCCCTAAAATACTCCAACCTGGTATCCATCCCACAAAACTATCTTTTGTTTTAACTTCATACCAAGTTTCAGATTTACTTAACATTTCAACATTGTCTCCAGCTGTCACTTTTTTTAATGTTGGATAAGTATCATCTGGTCCTGTTCTAATTTCAATTTCTTTTGCAATAGTAATATTATTTTCAGAATTAGGTGATAAATTCATTTTCTCACCTATATATGTTACTACGCCTCCTACAACAAGTACTAACAACAGTATAGATATTACGAATAATATTCCATTCTTATTTCTTCTTTTTATTCTCATAATTAATTTCCTGCTGATAGTTTTTCGTAAACAATAGTAATCGGTCCATCGTTAACAATATTAACTTCCATCATTGTTTGAAAAATACCAGTCTCTACTGTTACACCTTCTTCTCTCAAAAATTCATTAAATTTTTCATATAATTCATTAGCTTTTTCTGCTCCAGCAGCACTTGTAAAACTCGGTCTATTACCTTTTTTCGTATCAGCATATAAAGTAAATTGTGAAACTGATAAAATACTTCCTCCAACATCTTTTAGACTCAGGTTGATCTTGTCATTTTCATCTTCAAATAAACGTGCTTGTGCCACCTTTTTTGCTAAATATTTTGCATCTTCCTCTGTAGATTCTTTATGAACTCCAACTAAAAGACAGTATCCTTTATCAATACTACCCACAACTTTATCATCAACACTTACACTAGCTTTTTTTACTTTTTGTAATATGATTTTCATATATCCACCTATTTAACTATTCTTTCTACGCTATATACGTCTTGAATTTGTCGTAATTTTTTAATCATATAATCGCATTCGCTAACATTTTTTACATATATCCCTATCGTAATAACACATGTTTTGTCAGCTTTTGATTCAGAGTTAAGTTTTTTAATCTCAACTCTACTCTCACTTAATGTTAATAAAACGTTTTGCAATAACAACTCTCTATCAAAAGCGTGAATTTGTAGTGTTACACTATAACGACGTGCATTTAAGCTTTCTACCCATTCAACATCCAATAATCTTGCATGGTCTTCTTCACTTAAGTTTGGACAATTATGTCTATGAACGGTAACTCCTCGACCTTTTGTAATAAAACCTACTATCTCATCTCCAGGAATCGGTTGACAGCACTTAGATAATCTTACAAGAATATTATCTACACCTTTAACATAGACACCCGTTTCAGTTACTATTTTTTTATTCTCTTCTGCATTGAAAAGTTTCTCAATTTTCGCTTGAGTCATCTTTTCTTTTCTAATTTTTTCTGTTAGTCTTGCAAATACTTTATTCGCAGTAATTCCACCATATCCAATGGCAACATACATTTCTTCAAGATTAGCAAATTTATATTTATTAAGAGCTGTAGTGATATTTTCTTCAGTTAAGACCTCATCTATATCAAAGTTATTAGCTTTAATTTCATCTTTTAATAAGATTTCGCCTTTAACTAAGTTTTCATCACGAGCTGCTTTTTTGAAGAATGCTTTAATTTTCGACTTAGTCTGAGATGATGTAGCTATCTCTAACCATGAGCGATTAGGTCCAGTAGAATTTTTACTAGTACGAATATCACAAATTTCACCTGTTGATAATACATAATCAAATGGCTCGATTTTATCATTTACAGTAGCTCCTACCATCTTATTCCCAACTTCTGAGTGAATCGCATATGCAAAGTCAACAATACATGAACCTTTCGGTAATTCAATAATATCACTATTAGGTGTAAACACATAAATTTTATCACTCAATAAATCTACTTTTAATGATTCCATAAAGCTTTCAGCAGTTGCTTCTGTTTCATCATTTTCTGCAATTTTTTGGAACCAATTTAATTTTTCATAGAAGTTATTGTTTTTATTTACTTTCTTACCTTCTTTGTATGCCCAGTGGGCAGCAATCCCTTTCTCGGCAATTTCATGCATTTCATAAGTTCTAATTTGAACTTCTAATGTTTGTCCATCAGGTGCAATTACCGTAGTATGAAGTGATTGATACATATTAGGTTTTGGCATTGCAATATAGTCTTTGATTCTTCCTGGAATTGGAACCCAAAGATTATTTACAAGACCTAAAGTAGCATAACAATCTGCTACACTATCTACCAGCACACGAACAGCTAATAAATCATAAATCTGATCAAAACTTTTATTTTGCTTAACCATTTTTTTATAAATACTATAGATATGTTTTGGTCTCCCAGTTACCTGTGCTTTTATCTTATTATCAGCAAGAATTGATGTAATACTTGAACAAGCATCTTTTATACTTTCTTCCCTTGCACTTCTTTTTTGCTTCATCATCCCTACTATTGAAAAATATTGAGATGGATGTAAGTATCTAAGCGATGTATCTTCCAGTTCCCATTTAACAGAACTTATCCCCAATCTATGAGCTAAAGGCGCATAAATTTCAAGTGTTTCACTAGAAATTTCACGTTGTTTTTCCTCACGCATATACTTCATAGTTCTCATATTATGAAGCCTGTCTGCTAGTTTAACAAAAATAACTCTTAAATCTTTCGCTATCGATACAAAAAGTTTCCTATGATTCTCTGCTTGGGATTGCTTTTTAGAACGGAATTTTACTTTATCTAATTTTGTAACTCCATCAACAATTACCGCTATATCTTCCCCGAAAGTTTCTTTTATATCATCAAACGTGTACTTAGTATCTTCCACAACATCATGCAAGAAACCAGCACAAATTGTTGCATAATCTAATTTAAGCTCAGTTAAAATTCCTGCAACTTGAACTGGGTGTAATATATATGGTTCCCCTGATTTTCTAAATTGTCCTTCATGAGCATCTTTTGCAAATTCATAAGCTTTTCTTATAATTTCAATTTGCTCATCTGATAAATATTTACTCGCCATATCTTCTACATTTTCATAACTATATGGATATTCAAGATTCACAGAAATTCCTCCTCTTTCGTAATTTAATCTACCCTTTATAATACCACAAAAACAAGAAAATTTCCCGTATTTTATCAAAATTATTATATTTTTCAACTGTTTTCATATAATGTACTTTAAGTAAATAGAAAAAACAATTTCTAGATATAAAAAAATCCTAGTTCAAATCTGAACTAGGATTAAATATAATTATTTATGATCTACATCTTGAGATAAATCAACTTTATCTAAAGGTATCATTTTTGTTTTATATCTAATTTTGTGATATAGATAGAAGAATAAGAAGATTGGAACTCCCATGTATGTTGTTAAGATTCCACTCCAGTTAACCACTCCTTTAGTAATAAGCTCTGTATCTTGACCGATAATAACGATGATACATAATACTAAAGCGATAATTGGACCTACTGGGAACCATTTTGCTCTATATTTAAGATCATTTAAATCTTTACCTTGAGCAATGAATGCTCTTCTAAATCTATAGTGACTTAACGCAATACCTAACCAAGCGATAAATCCAGTTAATCCACTCGCTGCTACGATGTAAGTATAAGCATTAGCACTTGTAAGTTGGATTAAGAAGATTAAGAATACTACTGCAGCTGTTGCAATTAATGAAATAACAGGAGTACCGTATTTAGTAACACGACCAAAAATTGGATACGCAAGTTTTTCTTTACTCATCGCATAAAGCATTCTTGTTGATGCGTACATACCTGAGTTACCAGCTGATAGGATTGATGTTAAGATTACTGCGTTCATTACACTTGCAGCTAATGCAAAACCTGCATTTTTAAAGACAATTGTAAATGGTGATTTAGCAATTTCTTCAGCACTTGCAGCACCTAATAAATCTGGTGAAGTATAAGGAATTAATAATCCGATTACTAAGATAGCTAGTACGTAGAAGATTAAAATTCTCCAGAATACTTGTTTTACAGCTTTTGGAATACTTTTCTCTGGGTTTTCACTTTCACCAGCAGTAATACCGATTAACTCAGTACCTTGGAATGAATATCCTGCGATTAAGAATACTCCAAGTGTAGCAAGGATTTGTCCTGATAATGAAGAATCTTCACCGACAAATGGTGCATCACCGATTGTTAAGTTTTTGAATCCAATGTATTCACCACCTAAAATACCGAAGATAGTTAAGCATCCTACTACTAAGAAAATGATTACTACTACTACTTTAATAAGTGCAAACCAATATTCACTTTCACCATATACTTTAACACTTAGTGAGTTTAAAGCGATAATAATAACTAGGAATAATAAGCTCCAAGCCCAGTGAGGAAGCACTCGCATAGGCTCCCAATAACTAATAGCTAATGCAGATAACTCTACGTCAGCCGCTACTGTAATTACCCAGTTAAACCAATAGTTCCAACCTAATGCAAATCCTAATGAAGGATCTACATAACGTGTAGCATATGTACTAAATGACCCTGATGTAGGAAGATATGTTGCCATTTCCCCTAGTGATGTCATTAAGAAATATACCATAAGTCCGATACATAGGTAAGCTACAATAGCCCCCCCAGGTCCGGCACTGTGAATTGCTTGACCACTTGTCATGAATAATCCACTACCGATACATCCACCGATAGCAATCATACTAATATGACGTGATCGTAAATTTCTTTTTACTTCTGTTGCATTATTGTTATTGCTGTTGTTTGTCATAATAAAAACCTCCTTGATAAAATAAAAAAGCATAACCTCCTACCATATTTGCACGGAGTTATACTTCACATTATCTCTCCAAAACAAGATATTAGTAGCGCAACATAGCCTCACGACTATGACAGTCCTATACTTAGTTCAATATAGGCCCAATAATATTAACATAGGATTAATATTATTTCGGCGATGTTTCCTTTCAAGTAATTTCATCAAGCCCTACACTCTCAATTACCCTACTGATAAAAATCGCAACCTCTACCTCACTTACTTTGTGAGGTACATATTCAATTAACTGTTTATTAGTATAATATACTTTTTAACTGTTGTCAACAAAAAATTTAATTTTTCTAAAAATTCAATTAAATATTGAATATATTATCTTCAGTACTTTTTCAGCAAAGCAAGAATATTCATATCTTTAGCTAATATTATATCAAAAAAAGAGTGACTCAAAATCATGATTTCAGAGAAATTTTGATTTTTGAATCACCCTAGCAATGTTTATTAGTTATTTAGAAATCTTTTTGATTATACTTACACGTATCTTCTCATTTCTATCAACTCGATAAACAAATGACTAATTAATCTTTCTTTTTTTCTTTTCTTTTTTTCAATAGTTTATAGTTTGTTATTATTCCTAGTAGCATTATAATCTCTAATATACTTAATAAAATCTTCATCATATCTCTCCCCCTTAAATACATAGAAACTCAGAATATAAATTTATATTAACTAATATCTTTCACAAATTACCCCTTGACGATATTCTTCTAATAAAATTTTTAATAACTCAATTTGTTTTTTTATTCTTGCACCGCTATCTGTGTCAGCTACTTTTTTTCGACATAATTTATCTACAACTCTTTTAGTTGAAATAATATCCGTCTCATTTTTTATTGATTCTTCTTTACTTTGGAAGATATCATGACTCATTATTTGTAAACCATAAGAATTATAAGTCAACGTATACCCACCATGTCCCGTTGTTTTATGATAAGCTCTAGACATTCCACCATCAATAACAATTGTTCTACCATTAGCTTTAATCGGATTTTCTCCTTTTGTTTCCTTAACAGGAGTATGTCCATTTATAATGTGACCTTCACTAGTTAAACCAAACTCATTTAATAACTTAATGCAAAACTCTTCATTATCTCTAAGTTTATAATACGAATTTTTAACTTCTTCATGAGTAGATTTATCCTCTATAAAATATCTTTCGAACGTCGTCATATCACATTTACCAAATAATGGAGAGTAGCGACCTTGCCATAAGTAAAAGAACAACCCGTTATCTTCTCTACAACCGCAATAAAATATGCTTCGAATTTTTTTATCGAAAAAGTCTAGTAACTTCTTACCTGCGTATTTCTTTCCTCCATAAGAAAATTCCTGGAAGTTACCATCCTCATCGACTGGCATACAACCGTGAAGAAGTAGATTCCCATTATAGCAGCAATACATACCACCCTTATTAATAAATAATTCAACGTGTTTTTTTAATTTTTCACTTGCTATGAATGATTCTTTTAATCTATTAATAATCTTTTCTTCTTCATCCGTTAATAAATATGGATTTTCTTTATCAACTGTTGGGAAATTACATGACGTTAATGGATATTCTTTACCATAAATTTTTACAGTTTCTTTTTCAAAGTCAATTTTATCTAATAACGCACGTGATTCTAGATCAAACTCAGGATGTTTATCAATAATCTGTTTTTCTAATTTGAATTGAATTATTGCCATCGCTTTATGCATTCTAGCTATTTGCATAATTTCATGTTCACTATACTTCAACTCGTCATCCTTAGATATTTTTGGTAAAAACTCTTTACAATGATCATCCTTGTAGTACTTTTCACTAAAGTTTAATAAATTCCTAATAGGAATTCCATATCTATCTTCAATAATATCTAAATTATCATATCTTGCACATATTCTGATTACGTTTGCTAATGATATTCTATCTCCCAGATAAGCACCTATCCATAACATATCGTGATTTCCCCATTGAATATCAACAGAATGGTAATCTAATAGTCTATCCATTATTTTATCAGGGAAAGGTCCTCTATCATAAATATCACCAACTATATGCAAGTGATCGATTGTTAACTTGTGGATGCTTAATGATAATTCTATAATAAACTTTTCCCCAGCACCTAATTCAATAATATTCTCAAGTATTTTATCATAGTAATCATTCTTATCACTACTTTGCATTTTATAAAGTAATTCATCAATAATATACTTAAAATCTTTAGGTAAAATTTTTCTTACTTTGGATCTAGTGTACTTCCTTGCTGCAACTTGCGTTACCTCTAATAGACGAAGAAGGATAATCTTTTGAAACTCTTTATAATCACATGCATCATATTCTTTTTTTATAAGATTTAATTTTTCTTCTGGATAATAAATAATAGTAGCTAAAAGATTTAAATCTTTTCTAGGTAATCTGTTTCCAAATACTTCTTTAAGTTTTTCTTTAATAATGCCTGAACCATTTCTTAAAATATGATCGAATGCTTCATATTCTCCATGAATATCACTTAAAAAATGTTCTGTTCCTTTTGGAAGTGTTAATATAGCCTCTAAATTAATTATTTCCCTAGTTGTTTCATCTATACTCTGAAAGTTTTCTGCTAATAGTTCTAAATGCTCCTTAGATATTTTCATGCTATTCTCCTTTTTATTATTTTCAATTAAATCTTAACACACTTCCTACTGTAATTCAAGAAATGTTATACGCTATTAAACTACTCAAATAGTAATGTTACACATTATTCCTACTGTGATAAAAATAAAAGAAATACGACACTAACTACAAAACACTAGTCCCATATTTCTTTTATAAATTTATTTTAATTTTCCGACAAATCTTTCCATCTCTTTCATCTCTTCAAGAGTATCAGCAACAAGAACATACATTGTATCTCCTTGAAGTTCAGCGAAAGCTTCAGGCATTCTTAATACAGCTTTTAATTTATCTTGATATTTATTTCTAATATCTTCATCTGAATATACATAATCCTTATAGTCACGACGGGTAGAAGCTAATCCATATTTTTCATCAACATTTAATCCATTAAATGTTCCATTAGCTACTTCTGCATATACTCTAAAATAATCTGTTGAATGAGCAAAGTTATACACATCTACTGCAAAAGCTCCCGCAGGTCGGTTATTATACTCAATCGCTATATAATCATCTTTAGTTTTGAAAAATTCAATATGGAAGAATCTCTCTTTCATACCAAATGCTTTTACTGCATTCTTACCGTATTCTACTAATTTTGGATCTAAATCTTTATCTATATAATATACCCAATCAAGAGTATTATTATTTAATAAATCTAATGGAGTGTGATAATAAACGATACTAGTGTAAAAAACAATATTCCCCTTAGCATCTACTAATCCATCAAAAGTTACAATATCAGAATTATCAACAAAAGGCTCTAAGAAGTAATGTGTAGTTCCATCCCATTCTTTTTTGAAATTTTCTACGTCTTTCTTATCTTTTAGCTTATAAGTTGCTGATGCTCCAACTCCGTTATCAGGCTTAGCTATTAATGGTAATTTCAATTTTTTGACACCTTTTTCGATATCATCGTCTTTTTTCACTAAGAAACCTGGCACTACAGGTACACCTGCTTTTTCGAAGTATTTTTTCATCTCTGATTTATGTTTTGTCTTTTTAAGGTCATTCTCTTTTAAGCCAAACACATTAAACTGCGTACGAAGTGCAGCATCTAATTCCATCCAGTGCTCATTTTGTGATTCTATCCTATCAATATGTCCATGCTTATGATATAAGAATGCAACAGCACGTTTCACTTCATCAACATCATCAAGACTATTAACTCTAAAATACTCAGTTAATGCTTCTTTAAGTCTTTGGTCTAACTGTTCATATGGCTCTTCCCCAATTCCTAATACATTAATCCCTTGATTTTTTAACTCAATAGAAAATTTTTGAAAATTATGTGGGTAATATGGTGATATAACTATGTAATTCATAAATCTTTGTCTCCTCTTAACTTTATTATAAATTTAATTTATCTAAAAAGTATGGCATTTGTATTCTCCACCAAGGCCAGTCATGGGCAACATCTTCACCCCATACATCAAACCATGCTGGAATATTCTTTTCTTCAAACGCTCTTTTCAAACTATAAAATGATGGTAATCCATCTTGTTCCCATGGACCAAGCCCTGTACACACGATAATATCAGCGTTTCTATAGTGATCAATAAACCAACCATCATTTTGATTCCAAATATTATCACTAGGTGAATTTCTATATATTAACTCATCATTTCCATACTCACCTACGAAAAATCTAGCATCATAAACTCCACTAAGTGAAATTACTTTTCCAAATACATCCGGATGTTGTAGGAAAATATTAAATGAGTGATATCCTCCCATGCTACATCCAGTAGCCATAATTTGTCCAAACCAACCAGTTTTATGTTTAATAAACGGAATGGCTTCTTCAATAACATACTTCTCATACTGTGTGTGTGCTAATGCTCTGTCATGGCCATTTTTCCAGTCGCATAACCACGATTCACTATCAACACTCGATAATGTGAAAAATTGTACCTTTCCTTGATTTATAAAACTTTCGCAAGCATGAATCATCCCAAAATCATAATACTCGTTGTGTGTTCCACCAGATGATGGAAACACAACAATCGGTAATCCTGCATGACCATACCTATTAAGAACCATTTCTCTTCCTAAATTCCCACTATAATGACTTAAATTTTCTATATTCAATCCTAAAACCTCCATATTCTAAAAAATTCTATTACCAGTTTTCACTTATAAATCTCAAACATTCTGGTAAATATTTAGCCCAACACTCCTCACTATGTTCTCCATTAGCTACAACATTTAACTTAATTTCACTTGTTGATAATCCAGCATCAATTAGCTGACGATAATAATCTAAACTTGCATCAATATATAATTGTTTTAAGTTACCGTTTGCTAATTGCTTATCTGTATCATCACCCTCATTTGTTCCAACTTCAATATACACTCTTTGATCTGAGACTTTATGTTTCGAAATATATCTGTCAAACTCAGGTTTATTTAACCAATTTGCAGATGAAAATATTCCAAGGCACCCTACGACATCTTTATGTTCTAAACCAATATATTGTGATATGTTAGCACCTAAAGAACTACCAATCATCGCTGTATATTCTCGTTGTGTTTTTGTACGATATGTACTATCTATAAATGGCTTAACTACATTTACAAAAAAGTCAGCATATTCTGACCCCAATCCACCTAAAGTCAAACCAAAATTTAATATTGGTAAACTTGAAAACTTCCAAGGAGCATATTCATTCATTCTTTCCTCATTGTCATTATCAATCCCAACTATTATCATTCTTGGCATATCTGGATTCCTTTTTATTGCTGGTATCGCCTTCCAAGAATGTCCACTAAAAGATTCTCCACTATAAAAAACATTTTGTCCATCGTTCATATATACTACTGGATAGTGTCTATGTTCATCTTGAGCATAACCTTTTGGTAAAAGTACTCTAATACGACGATTTTTCCCAGTATAAGGAACTTTTAATTCATGTTCCTTCATTTCTAAATAAAAATACGCATCTCTATTCATTAATATTTTCCTTTTAATTTATTATAGCTATAATTCTACCTTATTTCTCTTATAAAATCAATTAATTGAGTGTATTTTTCCGCAATTTTTCTGAAAATTAATTTTTATTAATTATTTTCATACTAGTGTAATGTACATAATTAGATAATATATAAAAAGAAACGAATTACCACATAGTAATTCGTTCCTCTATACTAAAACTCACTATATACATACTCTTGAACATTAGAAAAATCCGTTAAAAAACAGTATATTATTATTCCCATTATTACTATATAAAAGAATAATACCCATAGTGTTAGTCTTTGTTTGTAGCTTAATTTACTTTTTAAGTTTGTAAAGATCTCTTTCAAAATCAATCCATCCTCTCCACCCTAGATGCATCGCATCATACATATAGTAGTCTTCATATTCTTTACTTGAATAATCCATTACCTCTATATTATTATTTTTAGCAATTTCTTTTAATTTATTGTAGGCTACTCGTCTTTTTTCACTTCCTATTCCTGTATAATCACTCCATCTCCCATTAGCAGGAAGAATCGCTAACTTGATATTTAAATTCAAGTCCTTAACAATAGATAATAGTATATCTAAGTCTTCGTATTCTTTAGAATCATCATACTTTGTATTCTTTGAACTATCTTTTAGTTGATTATATTTACCCCTTATGTATTTATCATAATATGTATTATCAATTTGATAGTCATTGTTATTAGTTCTTTCTTTAGCTTCTTCAGCTGCTTTTTTGTCTAATTCTTCCCAATTATAATCAGGTGTGTTTTCTCCATTAACTGGATAGTTTTCTTTACCTTTATTTTTATAAAAGTTTAATTTTGTTTTTAGAATATAGAAGTAATTATCTAATTTTAAAAATTTCTCTGTGAATTTATTTCCTTCACCTTTTAAGAAATATTGTTTATAACTCTTATATTTTTTATTTAATTCCTTGTTAGAAGCTGAAAGTTCTATAACTCTATTTATAAATTTTTCTTTTGTCTGATAGCTTATTTTATCGTTTCTCATAGTATTGTACACATGTTCGCTAGAAATTCTAGATAAAAATGCATCCTTTAAAATACCATTCTTGTTATCAAACCACTGAATAGATTGAATCATTACTATTTCATTATTTTTCACATCATTCCCTATTGATCCAAGTGTAGCAGCATGAATAATATTTTGAGAGTTTCCTACCCCTACTTGCATTATATTAAAATCTTCATAGTTGAAGATTTTCTTAGGGTGATAATTCTCATTAATAGTCGTCGTTAACTCTGAAGAACCTAAAAGTAAAAGTGTCCTAGGAGTCATATTTTCGACTATTATATCTCTACTTTTATATTTTTCAAAAGTGGTACTATATCTGACGCTATTGTCATTCGGCTTATAGTAAGTTTCTATCTTCTTTAGGAGTGTCATATCTAAAATTACAAGTGTAATTAATACCATTACTATTGATATTAAAAATGCTTTTAATCTTATCATGTTATTATTTCCTATTTTCTATATATGAAATTACCTTGTTTGGTGTGTCGATTTCTTCATATGTTACTTCTGTTGGAGCTATACTTAGACCGAATATTTCTTCGATTTTTACTAACATTTCTACAAAAGCTAATGAGTCCATTAACCCTTCTTCTTTCATGTTTATATCTAAATCTTCTCTTACTACTTCGTCTTCACAGATTTCTTCTAACATTTCTAATACTTGCTCTTTTATCATGCTTGTTCTCCTAACTCTTTATTATTTTTTTAGTACATGACTTACTAGTTTATATGGTTCTCCTGAGAAAATATATAAACCTATTATTACTAAGTTGATCGTTATAAACCAACTAAGTACTTTGTACCATGTTTCGTTTTTATTCTTTTTGTAAAATTTACTTTTCTTCTGATAATATTCAAATCCTGCCATTAATAAACCATGGTAGAATCCATATACTATATAGCTTAATGTTAAGCCGTGCCAAAATCCCATAAGTACCATGTTTACTATGTAAGCATACATTGCTGTATTTAGTCTTTTCTTGAATCTTTTTTTCTTTGTTGCTTCCATAAAGACTCTTGAGAATACGAAGTCTCTAAGCCACGTTGATAGTGTTATGTGCCATCTGTTCCAGAAGTCTTTTATGTCTATGCTTAGGAATGGTTTGTTGAAGTTCATCGGTGTTCTTATTCCTAAGATATTACTACTACCTACTGCCATCAAACTGTATCCTGCAAAGTCAAAAAATAAGTACAATGTATATAGATACATGTATTTTAATGAATAAACAAATGTTCCATGATTTGTTAAACCTACAAGATAGTGGTAGCTTAGTGTCGAGAATACTATTTTATATAGTAATCCTAATATTAGTCTGTAGATTCCTTCTCCAGCTAATTCTAAGTACTCTGTCCTCGGGATTCTTTCTTTTATTTCGCTCCTAAACCTTCTACTTCTGTCTATCGGTCCTGCGCTTACTGTCGGGAAGAATAGTAGGAATTGTACATATTCTACAGCACTAATTTTTTCTTTTATTAAGCCATCTGATATTTCTATCATAATTTGTATTGTTTTAAATGACATATATGATATTCCCATAAAGGCTAATATATGTACGTGTATAGTTGCGAATACTTTGTTTATTACTAGCGGCAATATAGATAATATTACCAGTATCTTTAAGTTTTTTTTACTTCCTGTTTTTTGTGCTATTAGAACTAATATGTATTCAAATAGAATAAATCCTACTAGGTATAATAACATTGTGATACTCTTACCGTATACGGTTATCGCAAATATTACCGATAGCACTAAGATATAATATTCTATTTTTTTACCTAGGTAGTTTATTATAAAGCCTATGATTAGTGCTATAGCTAATAAAAAGAAAAATTCATTACCGTCAAAGTAGTTCATTTTATACTAACTCCTTTAACTTTTTCTTATCTATTTTACCGTTGTTGTTTAGTGGCATTTCTTCTAAGAATACTATTTTTTTTGGTATCATATATTCTGGCACTAATTTTTTTAGTTCTTGTTTTATTTGTTTCGTTACTTCGAAGCGTTTTTCTATTTTTTCGTTATATACTACAAATGATGTCAGTGCTTTTACTTTTCCATCTTCATAGCTTGGTACTGTCGCTGCTTGTCGTACTTTTTTATTTTTAAGTAGATTGTTATCTATATCTTCAAGTTCTATTCTATGCCCATGTAGTTTTACTTGAAAGTCTATACGTCCTTCACAAAATAGCATTCCGTCTTTGAAGTATCCTAGGTCTCCTGTTAAATAACTTCTTTCTTCTTTTCCATCTACCTCTCCTATATCAAACTTTTCGTTTGTTATAGCGTCGTTTTTAAAGTATCCTTTTGCAACTGTGTTCCCAGTAATTACTATTTCACCTTTGTTCTCTTCATCTGGATTTTCTAGGTGTACTTTTGTACCCCATTTTACTTCTCCTACTGGTAGGTTCTCATAGTATTTTTTATTCACTTCTTTTGTTATTTCTACCCATGTGACCATTACTGTTGATTCTGTTGGCCCATAAGTATTTATTACCTGTGCATTTTCAAAGTTTTGGTGGATTTTTTCTACTGTTGTGCTGAATAGTTTTTCTCCACAAAAGACGAATTGTTTCACCTTCGGCATTAGACTTTGATTGAAGTTTTTATCTATGAAACACATTTCTATAAAAGATGGTGTTGAGATCCATATTGTTGCATTTGACTTATTCAGTTCTTCAAACATAATTTTGAAGTTTTCTTGATGTTTTTTATCTATTTGTACTAAAGTGGCTCCTAGATAAATACTTGGCCATAATGACATTACCGATAGATCAAATGAGAATGGTGGATGCCCTAAAAATACTAATTCTTCTTTTTCATCATAATATCCTGTGTACCAGTGCAAGAAATTATTTAGGTTATTGTATGTAATGCATACCCCCTTTGGTTTTCCTGTACTTCCTGATGTGAAAATTATATAGAATATATCTTCATCTTTCACATATTTTTCTTTTGAAATAGCGTTTTGAGTATTTGAGATTATCTCTTTAGCTGATTTAACATCTAGAATTTCTCTCGATAGTTCTATTTCTTCTGTGACTAGTACTACTTTGGAGTCTGTTGTTTCTACTATTTCTTCTACTCGTTCTTTCGGTGTGTTTATATCTACTGGACAGAATGCTCTTCCTGATTTTACACACGCTAAAAAGTACACTAACATAAATGGATGTTTATGTCCGTACACTACTATAGGATTTTTATCTTCTCCTAGTCTTTCTTCAAGATAAGACGCAAGTCTATCTGAATACTCTATTAAATTTTTATATGTTAAATTTTCATTCTCATATATATTATTAATATATACTCCTTTAGAACTATTTCTATACTGTTCTAGTTTTTCAAAAAAAGTTAATTTCATATTTATTTTATCCATGCCTCTATATCTATTCTTTGTCGATTTTTAATTTTACATAGCTATAAATTAAAAAGTCGACATTACACTCCTTATACTATTATAATATAAAACTTAAAAAATGTGATTAAAAATTACTGAAAATTATAAAAAAAATTGATTTATTGCTTTTCATTTCAAAACAACAAATCAATTTTCATTATATTTTTCTATACTTGAGTTATCTTAAGTCATTAAGTAACTTTTCTTTTAAGTCTTTCGGTTTGAGATCTATCTTCTCTTTATAACTTAGTCGTATATCACTATTACTCGCAAAGTTAAATAAAGTTCCCTTCTCAGCAGAATATTGATTATCAATTTCATAATTATCTAGAGAAAAATTAAATTCAAAGATTTTTTCTACTAATCTCATTATATTTTCAAGATTTTTATTAACTAGTTTTTCAAGTTCAGGACTTGTAAATGCTTTATGGCTATCTGCTCCATGAATTTTCTTAGCTTTTGTGGTTCTAACATACATAATTTCAGGAGCTTTTTCATAAGACTCATCCTCTAATATTAAATCACTATTAGCTAGCCCTCTTAATCTATAGGTCTTTAGATCTTTCCCTAATTTGGCTATTTCTCTATAAAATATACCTAATATATCCTCTGAATTTTTGTCAAACATCAACTCACATGCCAATGCATAAGTTAAAATCTGAGAAATAAATCCTAATTCTAAACTATCTAAAGAAAAATCACTTTGACTACTCTTATAATCAATTATTGAAATATTCTTTCCATTAACATCTACTCTGTCAATTACTCCTGTAAATTTAATTGGTGGTATATTATATTTCTGTTGCAATTCTTTCTTTTTAATTTCCCCGGTTTCTACATTTTTACACGTAATAACATTGTCTACTATTTCCAGACTAAATGGTTTTTCCAAGAACGTTGGCATAAACTTCATTAAAGCAAAGTATTTTATTTCTATTGCTATAGCTACTTCAAGTCTCATAATCATATTATTTAAAATATATTTATGAGTATTCAATAATTCTATCAACTTCAATGTTTCTAATATATCTTTGTTATTACTAGAATATATAACATCATTCAAAATCTCTTTAATATCAAATCTTCTTGCAATATCTTCATCTTTTAGCACGTCTATATCAAATTTACTTCCACATTCAGCTATAAAATTAGTAATTCTTTTTTCTGACATTACTGCGTGGAAAAATTTTCCACTAACAAGATTATCAATATCAATATCCCTTTCCTCCGCTATTCCAAGAACCCGTTTAACAAAGAATTGATATGGATTTCTTTCGAAATCAGAAATTTTAGAGATACTAAACTTAGAAAAACTATCTTTCTTAACTTCTAAAAATTCCTCTATATATTCTGAACTAAGTTGAAACTTATAATCTCTGATTATTTTAGATAAATAATTTTTAATACTAGTATCATTAGTGAAAAATACTCTGTCATTTAATTCATCAAGAACTTCGTAGTTTTCATAACTCTCATGTACTGAAGTAAGTTGATAATGTTCTAAAAACTTAATCATAAGTTTTACTAAGACTTCAACTTCCTTTGTCTTGCTATCTTTCACTTCCATAAATCTACGATAAATTTTTGCAAATAAATAATTAAATTCCTTAGTTGAGACTATCTCTGAAATATTTTCTAAATAGTAATAATAATCAGCAATAGAAAACTCTAAAATTTTTGAAGTTTGCTTTTCTTCTAATTTTGGGAATAAAGACCTCACCGTATTTAAGTATGGAGATGCAAAATTCTCTTTAAAACTTTTATCAAGTAAACTATAACTTATATATGTCTTTTCTTGAGCTCTTGTCATAGCAATATAAGCTACAAAGTCTTCATCAATAAGTGCCGCTTCTTTTGTCGGTGATAAAAAGATATTATCGTTAATTAATCTTTCTTTATCTTTATCATCTATTAATCCGGAACTTTTAGATACTGGCAATACATCCTTATTGAATCCTAAAACAAAGACAACTTTTTTATTTTCAACTTTTGCTAAATCCATAGTGGACATAATAATAGAATTATTAATCTCTGGTATTGAACGATACTTAATAGATGTTAATCCTGTATTAAATAGAGTTACAAATTTATTATACTCAAACTTTTCACTACCAAAGTTCTCATTTATATCATTAATATATTCAAGAATTTTTTTGTAAACTTGTCTATCTATACTATCAATTTTCAGCTCTTCAATATTATCATACTCACCATCTTCCTTATCAAGATACATTTTAATATTACAATGGTCAAGAACATCCACTAATTTTTTTATATATCTCTTAGCTTGAAGATTATTTTTAGCTGAGACTTCTGAAACCTTATCAATAAGTTCTAATAAAACTTGTCTACAAATTTCAAGCTGTTCAGTCGTATGCTTTGACGTTTTTTCAATAAAGTAATCTTTTAAAATGTCCCTATGCGCATTTACCAGTTTCTCATTAAGTATATTTTCAAGATCATCTATTGAAATCACTCTAACTTTTTCTAATAAATCGTTGTATTTATATTTTCCACCTATACTATTTACTAAATTGCTTTCTAAAAATTTATCTTTTATTAGAGTTTCATCTAACTCTACAATATCTTTTTCTAGTTGTTTTTCTTCAATATTTGAATCTCCTAGTAGAACATGTGCGATAGTTTTTTGACGATATATGTTTTCAAAATTCGTTAATCTAGTTTTTAGTAGATTTAATAATCTATTTTTAAAACTACCTTCACCAAAATTTAATGTTTCCTGTATAAACTTAACTAAACGGTGATTGCTAGTTTCAATATTTTTATCTAAGTGAACGTCTAAATTGTAATCTTTAAAAATATTTAAATAATTTTCGTATGTATTATCGCGATAAAGAATTGCTATCTCATTTTGATTGATATTATTATGTTTTAGTTTCACAATCTCACGAGCAATTTGTTTAACCTCTAACTCCTTATTTTTTGCACACATAATTTCGATACTATCATCGATTTCATACTGCGCTGTGAAGTTTTTATAATATTTATCAGCAAGAACATCATTAGAAACCCCATTAAAGCGGCCTCTATGAGTTCCTAGTACTTCATATTCCTCTACTTTATTATCTTTTATTTTAAATTTCAGCGTATTTATTTCTTCTTTTTTTACAAATGCTACTACAGAAAAATTCACATCTTTATTACTTTTCACTATTTCATTCATACTGGCAACAATCTCATGAGATTTTCTAAAAATATCTAGCTTATATTTTTCTTTACTATACAAATCAGATAGATAAAAATCATTATATTTCATCTTGTCTAGTTCATAACCTTGAACCAGTTGTGCTAAATCAAAATTAAAATATCTGTTTGCATCACTTATAACACTCATTATTAACTTTTTAGACTTCTGAGCAAGTTTTCCAATGTAATAATACTCCTGTGCTGTAAAGTTATAATAAGCATCCACATAAAAAATATAATCACTTAAATCAATATATTCTAGATACAATAGCAATTCATTTATATAATCTACTTTGTCAAAAGAACTCTGTTCTTTTAATAACCTCGAATATTCAACATATATTTCTAAAATAGATTCTAATTTTTCTTTATGACTACTATCTAGATTAGTATTTTTCTCCAGATACTCTTCTAATACATTAATACTTACTTTATACTCTTTTAATTCATTTATAATTTCTTCTACAACTTCTATAAAATTAACATCTTGTATGATTCTTTTAACTAAAAAGTTCTCACTATTTTCTAAATTTTTTGCAGCTTTATAAAAGTAGAATGGCTTAATATTATCATCCAGTCTACTAAAATTATCCATTCCTAATTGTTTTGATAATTTTCTAGTTAGACTTGAGAAATTCATAACATCGATATTAAAAGTACCACCAAACTTATCACATAACATTTTTTCAAAATTAAAACTGTTCTGTTCCGGAGTTAATACAATTATTTTATGGTTATCTCTATTTAACTCGATATCATTTAATATGTAGTTCGTTTTCCCTACACCACTTGGACCAATTAATAATTCTAAGTTCATGTTTTCTCCTTTCTTTTTATATTACCTTATATTCCAGTCATTTTAATCTTCGCATAATTATCTTTAGAATAGACTTCTACTTTAGGTCTAATTCTTTCTTTTAGCTCACTAACATGAGAAATAATACCAATATTTCTTCCGTATGATTGTAAATCTATTAGCGTTGTTAGTGCAATATCTAGCATTTCGGCATCTAATGATCCAAATCCTTCATCGATAAAGATAGTTTCAAGTGATATTCCTCCACTTTCATTTTGAATAACTTCGGCTAATCCTAAAGCAAGAGCTAAAGAAGCTAAGAATAATTCTCCTCCAGAAAGAGAACTAATAATACGAGTACTATTTAAATAAATATCATGTATCTCAATCTCTAAACCTTGCAGACCTCCACCTTTTGATTTTTCATCACGTCTAATAAATCTATATCTATCATTTGTCATCTGTAATAATCTTTTAGTTCCCGCAACTAGAATCAAGTCTAGATAGTATCCTTGAACGTATGTTTCTAATGATTTTCTATTTTCAGTCTTTCCGCTGACAACGTCACTAAAGGCTATAATTTCTCTTATATCTTTAGATGATTCTAATAAATTAATATACTCACTATGAATTTTTTTATATAATTTTTTATTATTTTCTAATCTTGTATTAAGAATTGCAACTTTTTCTATAAAATCATTAACTTGAGATTCAATATTTTGTAGTTTCTGTTGCCCTTCTTCTAAATCAGGTTGTTCTTTCTCTTGTAACTCTTCTTCAAGTTTTTCTATAGTACTTACTATAATTTTCTTGGCATCTTCAAATTTATTAATTTGAGATTCAAATTCTTCTAAATTATTCAATTCCTCGATATTTTCTTCTGCCATTTCTAAGGTTATGTAATACTTATTAAGCTTAGATTTAGTAAAACTATCAACAATACTTTCTATCCTTTTACTAACTTCTAGTAAATTCGTTTTATTATTTTTCTCTTCTGTTTCTAGTCTCGTTTTTCTAACCAATAGTTCATTACTATTATTTTGTAAAACATTGAGTGTATTATCAAAGTCTTCAACCTGAGATTGTATTTTCTCATAATAATCTACAAACTCATCTAGCTCTATTTTTACATTATTCTCAAACTGTTCGATTTTATTTTTCGCTTCTAGATGCTTTTGTTTAATCTCGTCTTCATTTTTAAATAACTCTGAAAGTTTTTCTATTTCTAGATTAAGTCCCTTAATTTTATCCTCGGATGTTTCGATTGCTTTACTAATATCAGTTAGTTTAATATTTTCAACCTTTAATTCATCTTCCAATTGTGATAGTTCTTCCTTAGCTTTAAAGTTAATTGTATTTTCTATATTTTTTAGAAGAGTACTTATCCTTTCTATTTCTTCTTCATCTTTTTTTATAAGAGTTTCTAGTTGAATCATATCTTTATTAACTTTTTGAAGTGATTTTTCTATATTATCATCAATCACAACTAAGTCAGAAATTTCTGGTAAGTGTTCGATTTTTTGTTTACATAAAGGACAATCATCCCCCTCATGCAGTTTCAGTAAAAAACTATTTAAAACTTCTTGTTCTTTATTCTTATTTAATAACGTAACTTCTTGCTCTAGCTTATTCTTCTCTACTTCCAGTTCTTCTAATTGTTTTTTATCGATAGTAAGTTTCAAACTCTTATCATTTACTTCAGATAATTTATTATTGTATTCATCAAGTTTTTCTACATCTTGTTCTTTCTTTAAAATCTCTAATTTTAACTTACCAACACTGCTTTCTAGTATATTTTTTTCCTCGTTAAGTTCTAAATGACATTCTTTTTCATCTTTTATATTAGATTCTAACTCACTAAAAGTCTCTTTTTTCAATATAAGATCTTTTAATTTTTTACTATATATTTCAATATTAGTTTTAGCTGAAGCTATTTCTTCAAAATTATTATAGAAAAACTTATAATCAATAGTTTCTTTTCTAAGTTCTTCTATATTATTTTTTTGTGTATTTAGTTCTAATTCTAATTTCTTATTATTTTCTAAGTCTAATTTGTATTTTTCTGTATCTATTAATAAATCTTTCTCAAGTTTTCTTAATTGTGATTGTTTATTTAATAAGGTACTATACTCTATAATCTTGTCTTTACTCTTTTGTAACTCTTTTAACTTCTCTACTTCTAATCTAAGTTTACCATAATAATCTTCTTTTTCACTTAATTCTTCTAGTTCTAACTTATTATTTTTAAGCTGAGTAAATTTATCATTGAGCTTACTTAATTCTATAAATTTCTCTTTTTCTTTAGAAAAACTACGTTCTAATTTTAATAATTCTTTTTTCTCAATTTTTATTTTTTCCTCTTGAGAGTGAATAATGCTTAGTATTTCTTCAAAATTTTCATCTTTTAAATATTCAAACTTTGTAAGTTCTTCCTCAATATCAAACTGCTCAAATCTAGTAATCAACTCTTTTTCTTTTTGCTTATGTGAACTATCTAATTTTTTCGCTTGTTCTTGTAGTTGTTCCACGAATTTTTGATAGAAGTAAGTATTAAATAATGATCTCAAAGTTTCTTTTTTCTCACTTGATTTTGACAATAAGAACTCTTTAAATTTTCCTTGAGGTAAAATAATTATTTGACAAAATTGTTTGTCATCTAAACCTATCAGCTCTTCTACCTTTTCTTTTACCTCTTGTTCTTTTGTTGCAATTACTTCTAATTTTTCATCATTATATTGCATTAAAGCAACTTTTCCCGAAGTTAAGTTTTTATTACCAGCCTTCAAATACGCCAGAGTTCTCTCAATCCTATATTTTTTTCCACTTAATTCAAAATCAAAGGTAACCTGTGTTTTATCCTTATCCAAGGCTGTCTTCGTTCTTAGTGAAGCTATATCTTTTCCTCCGGTTGTCTTATTATATAATGCATAAGTTATAGCATCAAATAGTGTTGATTTCCCTGAACCAGTTTTCCCTGTAATTAGAAAAATCGGTTCATTTATTATTTTATCCCATTCTATTATTTCATTCTTATATGGACCAAACTCTTTTAATTCTAATCTAATTGGTTTCATCTTGATTCACCTTATCTATAATATTTACCAGTACCTGTTTTTGACCTTCAGTTAATTCGCTACCTGTTTGTTCATTATAAAATCCCTCTATTAACTGTAAAGGACTCTTAGTTAGCATCTCTCTATCTAATTTCACTTCATTATCGATGCCAGTATTTCTTTTTTGCTTTAGTATAAGAGTATTAGGAAAATATTCTTTAATTCTAGGTAACGGATCGGTTATACCCTCTAAACCGCTAAGTTCCATACTAAAATAATCATTTTTACAATCAAAATTTTGTTGGAATTCTTTTAATAAAACTTCTTCATAAGAAGTACTAATATTGTGTAACTTCCTTTTTTGTTTTAATGGAATAAACTCTTCACTATAACTTTCTTTTGTTAGCTCTATGAGCCTCATTCCTTTGGTTTGAGAAGCTTCAGAGAATGAGTACGCCATTGGACTCCCGCTATATTTCAAACGTTCCTCTTTTATTGCATTCGGATTATGAAGATGACCTAGAGCAACATAATCAAACTTATCAAAAACTTCCACAGCCACATTTTCAACCGTACCTACAGATATTTCTCTTTCAGAATCTGTCTCTAAGCCACCAGAAACAAAAGTATGAGCTACTAAAATATTAGTCTTATTAGTATCTAAATTTTTATAAATTTCATCAATTACTCTTTTAGTTGCTGCATTATGAGTTGTTAATGTAGCATCTTCAAAATATTCTCTCGCTTCAAAAGGTTCAAAATATGGTAATAAATATATATCGGCATCTTCATAAGAAAGCTTATCAAAAGCTTGCTCTAATCTTGTGTGAAGATAAAATTTATGTTTGCTAAACCAAGCTTCACCAATAGCTAATCTTTCTCTACTGTCATGATTTCCACTAATAGCAAAAATTGGTACATTACACTCTATATTAATTTTGACTAAAAGTTCTTGCAAGATCGTTGTAGCTTCTTTACTAGGAACACTTCTATCATATAAATCTCCTGCAATAATTAAAAAATCAGGATTGATTTTCTTCATTTCAATTATTAGATTATCTAACACAACTTGCTGATCTTCTAATAAATCTTTTCCTTGTAATTTTCTTCCAATATGCCAATCAGCAGTATGTAAAAATTTAACCATATTATCACCTTTTTCTATAAATTATCTCTATTATATTATAGCTTAAAACAGTTAAAAATAGTAGGTAGCGATTTAAAAAATGTGATTTTAAGTAATCTATTTTCACGACTCGCCTTAGATTTCAATAAAGCACTACGACTATGGGTTCTCATATACACTATTTTAAAAGGAGCATCCGTGGTTAACTAAATTATTAATTACAAATTTTTTATTTACAATTTTTAAAATTAACTTTTCTTCGAAAGATATAAAAAATAACGAGAAGTGAAATCAACTTCTCGTTATAAATATTATCTATTTCCCAAATAATCTTTGGATATCATTCCATGTTACTGCTAACATTAACGCAACCATTAATAATC
The DNA here is from genome assembly GCA_963528605.1 of uncultured Gemella sp. Lineage (GTDB taxonomy): Bacteria > Bacillota > Bacilli > Staphylococcales > Gemellaceae > Gemella. The sequence goes on along the minus strand of CAURVX010000004.1, from coordinate 8,378 downwards.
CAAATGCTATTGTTAAGTAATATTGGGCTTTTTTATTAATTGGCTTTTTGAAGATTGCTTCATAAATTACGAATATGATACGTCCACCATCAAGAACTGGAATAGGAATTAGGTTCATAAGACCTAAGTTAACACTTAAAATTCCTGTCCATTTTAATGTTGTAATTAAACCACTCTGTGCAGCTGCAGAAGACATTTCATAAATCGCTACAGGTCCTCCAAGTTGATTTAAACTAAATCCACCACTAAATAATGAAGCAAAAAGATTAATAATTCCCATGAAAATCGTTGTTCCATAGTATAGAGTCTGTTCAAAACCACTCTTTATAGAACCAGCTAAGTCTTTCTCATAAGCTGGGTCTATTCCAAGTTTATATGTTTTAACTTCTTTACCCTTTTTGATGGTAACTTCTTCTTTTGGAGTAACTTTAATTTCTTGTTGTGAACCATCACGTGACACTTTTAATGTAAGCTCAGAACCATTAGAACCTACGATTTCTTTTGTCATTTCTTTCCATGTAGTAACGCTCTTACCATTTACTTGCTCAACTACGTCACCTTGTTTTAATCCTGATGAGTAAGCTGGATAATTAGAAGCAAGTTCACCTAAACGTGTTGTATTCGATGGTACTCCACTATAAATTGAAATGCCTAAGAAAATTGCTAAGGCTAATATAAAGTTCATTAGCGGTCCTGCAAATAATGTCCAGAATTTTTGCCCCCATGAGTGTGAAGAAAACATTCTTTCTATTGGTGCTATTTGCTCCTCCATTCCTCCAAAGACAACACAAGCATCTTTTCTTACTTCATAGCGTTCGATTTTATCACCAACAAAACCTTTCACAAAAAGTTTCTCAGTAAGATCAAACTTTTTAAGCTCTAGTGGAAGTAAATCCATATCATTGCTTTTATCTAAAACTATTTTTTCAATCTTGTCGTTTTCATCTAGTTTTAAACTAACTTTCATTCCTTTTTTTAGGTCATATACCGACATGTCATTATTAAAATCAAAAACATTGTCTGGCATCTTTACATATCCACCTACTGGAAGAAGTCTTATTGTAAAGTTAGTCTCTCCTATTTTTTTATGGAATATTTTAGGTCCCATTCCAATTGCGAATTCCTGACATAAAATCCCTGCTCTTTTCGCAGCAATAAAATGTCCAAATTCGTGAATAGTTACTACTACAAAAAATATTAATATAAATGCTATAATTCCTTGCATCTAATACCCCTCTCTATATTTTAAAATAAACTTAGTAATATTATTAAACATGGTGCTGATAGAATAACAGAATCAAATCTGTCAAAAATACCACCATGTCCTGGTAATAAGTTACTACTATCTTTTACTTGATATTCTCTCTTATATGCTGATTCAATTAAATCACCAAATTGACCAACGACACTAACTACCAATGTAATAGCAATTGCAACTAATAGACTAGAAAATATATTAGTTGTATAGAAGAACAATAATGCTATTACTATTGATGATAGACTACCTATTACTGAACCTTCTATTGATTTATTTGGACTTATATTAGGTGAAAGTTTATTTTTTCCAAACTTCATTCCACCAAAATAGGCAAAGCTATCAGTAAACCAAATTGTAAGTAATAAATAAGCTACATGTGATAAACTCAGGTTTCTTATCATAAACAAACAATAAAATCCTATGAAAATATAGGCAGTTACAAATATAATCGAACCAATTTCAACTAATTTAATTTTATGACCTGTTGCAACTACAGTCGCTAACATACCAACTAAAATTAAAAAAAGTAATCCATAAAGTTGTAACTGTGTGATTTCTTCATTTAAAAATAGTAGTGCACCAGCTAAAGAAGATAACCCTAAAACTACTATGTTAGTTTCTTTAAAAGTCATTCTTACTATTTCATACATAGCCATCACACCTAGTGCGAATGTTGTAAATTTAAAATAATCTCCACCTAAAAATAGTAATGGTAGGAAAACAATTAATGCCACTATGGCAGTTATTACCCTAGTCTTCATTTAAACCTCCAAACCTTCTATCTCTACTTTGATATTCTAATAATGACTTGTAAAATTCTTCTTCAGTAAAGTCTGGCCATGCAACTTTTGTAAACAAGAATTCACTATAAGCAATTTGCCAAAGTAAAAAGTTTGAAATTCTTTGTTCTCCCGAAGTTCTTATTAATAAATCAGGATCTGGAGTATTAGATGTAAATAGATTTTTACTTACATGTTCTTCAGAAATTTCCTCTATACTGTATTTATTATCTTGTACGTCTTTAGTAATTTGTTTAATTGCTCTTAACATCTCATCTTTAGAACCATAATTCAATGCAAAGATTAATTTTAATCCAGTATTATTTTTTGTTTGCTCTATTGCATCATTTACTGCCTTCCTAGTATTTTCAGGAAGTTTTTCTACAACACCAATAACTTCAACTTTTACGTTATTTTCCATAAGTTCTGGCATAAAACTACTGAACATCTTTTCAGGAAGATCCATTAAATAACTAACTTCTTCTTTAGGTCTTGCCCAGTTTTCTGTAGAAAAAGCATATAATGTTAGATACTCTACACCTAGTTTAGATGCATATTTTGTTATTTTTTTTACAGTTTGCATCCCTTCATAGTGTCCTTTAATTCTAGGCATATTTCTCTTTTTAGCCCAACGTCCATTACCGTCCATTATAATAGCAACGTGTGTCGGAATTTTTTTCAACTCTTGTTTGTCATTTTTTTCCACTAAATCATTTTTTCTAAAAAATTTAAACATAATTCCTCCTATGTAATACACTTCATTATATCATAAAAGGCTTAATGCAACAAACTTTTAGTAGATTTTATATTTTACCATATTAACAATTTTATAAATTAACTAACAATATTAATCACTTAAAACTGTTAAAATAAACTTAATCCATCGACCAAGAGATAAATATTAGCCCGAATATTAACTTTTTTTGCCAAAAATTTTATTTTTTTATGTTGCATTGTCAGAAAATTTATGCTAGAATATATTCATTAACAAATTTATGCATTGATAAGTAGAATCTTATAATCTACTCTTAGAGAGTTCTCGGTTGGTGAAAGAGAATAGTTAGATGTAAGAGAAATGGACTTTGAGCATATAGTTTTATACTACGGTCTTGCCCGTTATAGCAAAAGTTATGTTTGTAACTTACTAAGGTACAATAAGTGATTATTGTATAAATAAAGGTGGTAACACGTTAAGACGTCCTTTAGCGAAAGCTATAGTGCGTCTTTTTATTATAAAGAAAGGAGAAATATATGATTAATCTTAATAACGTTAGTAAAACCTTCTATCAAAAAGGTAAAGAAATTCAAGCATTAAAACCAACAAACTTGCATGTAAAAGCTGGTGAAATATTTGGAATTATCGGTTACTCTGGTGCCGGAAAAAGTACCTTATTACGATGCCTTAACCTACTAGAAACTCCTTCTGAAGGAGAAGTAATCGTTGATAATCAAGTTGTTAACAAACTTAATAGAAAGGATTTACGCACTTACAGGCAAAAAATCGGAATGATTTTCCAACAGTTCAATCTACTAAGTTCAAAGACTGTAGGTGAAAATGTTGCATTCAATTTAAAAGCTGGTGATGTAGATTCAAAAGATATTCCAAAAAGAATTGATGAATTGTTAGAACTTGTAGGACTTTCTGATAAAAAAAATGTTTATCCAAGTCAGCTTTCGGGGGGGCAAAAACAACGTGTTGGTATCGCTAAAGCTCTTGCGAATAATCCCAAATTATTACTATGTGATGAAGCAACGAGTGCATTAGATCCTGTCACTACTAAACAAATTTTGTCTTTATTGAAGGAAATTAATCATAAGTTGGGAATTACAATTATTCTTGTTACTCATGAAATGGAAGTTATTAAACAGATTTGTGATAATGTAGCCGTAATGGAGAATGGTGAAATTATTGAATTAAATTCTGTTTATGAGATTTTCTCAAATCCTAAAACGAAATTAATGCAAGAATTTATAGCTAATTTACACAATGATGAAGATTTTGAAGAACATCTTGCTGAACATTATAAAAATGAGACTGTAATAAGGGTTATTTTTAAAGGTGAATCTACTAAAGAACCTTTAATTCAGACTTTAGCAAATAAATATAATGTTACTACTAACATACTTGCTGGTCGAATTGAATATATTCAAAATAAACAGTTAGGAAGTTTAACTTTTTCAGTAGTTGGTGAGTCTGATAATACAGAGAAATTTGTAAAGCACTTAATTGATCAAGCTAATGACCTGGAGGTAAATATATATGGAAAATAATCTAAGTTTAATAGAACAATGGAAAAATTTACAACCAGAATTAATAAAATCATTTGCTGATTCATTATACATGATAAGTGTTTCTATTATAATTACAGTAATAGTTGGATTATTTTTAGGTGTTGTTTTATTTTTAACTAGTAACAGACTTTTATTCAAAAATGTTATTATTTATAAAACGGTAGATTTTCTAGTTAATACAATTCGTTCTATTCCATTTATTATTCTTTTGGTATTCTTAATACCATTTACTTTATTTTTATTAGGAAAATCAACTGGACCTACTGGAGCAATAGTACCACTTACAGTTGCAGCTATTCCTCTATTTACAAGACTAGTTGACACTTCTCTAAATGAAATAGACTACGGAGTTATCGAGTCAGCAGTTGCTTCTGGTGCTTCTCTAAAATTAATAGTTAAAGAAGTATTAATACCTGAAGCTATGTTCGGAATCATCCAATCAATTACACTAACACTAATCAATCTAATTGCATTTTCTGCAATGGCTGGTGTTGTTGGTGGTGGTGGAATCGGAGACCTTGCCATCAGATATGGTTATTATCGTTTTGATAACTTTACAATGTGGATTACAGTAATTCTATTAATTATCTTAGTCCAAATTACACAATATATAGGAAATTCAATTTCAAAAAAATTCAAAAAAAATTAATTTAAAGGAGATTTATATATATGAATAAACTAAAAAAAATATTAACAGTTGTTTTTACAGCATTTTTGGCTATTACATTAGCTGCTTGTGGAGCTACAAGCTCAAACAATAATAACGGTGGAGAGAAAAAAGAAGTAAAAATTGGTGCAACATCTGGTCCTTATGCTGATATGGTTAACAAAGCACTTAAACCTCTTCTTGAGAAAAAAGGATACACAGTTAAAGTTACTGAATTCTCAGATTACATCCAACCTAATAAAGCGTTAAACAGTGGTGAATTAGATGCAAACTTATTCCAACACAAAATTTACATGAAAAAATTTGCTGAACAAAATGGAATGGACTTAACAGCTCTTGCTCCTGTTCCAACTGCTCCAATGGGATTATATTCTGATAAAGTTAAAAATCTTAAAGATTTACCAGAAGGTGCTGAAGTAACTCTTCCAAATGACCCTTCAAACGCTGCTCGTGCTTATGCATTATTAGCTGCTGCTGATTTAATCAAAATCAAACCTGATACTGATGTACTAAAAATCACTAAAAACGATGTAGTAGAAAATCCTAAAAAACTTAAATTTACAGAATTAGAAGCTGGTCAACTTGCTAGATCATTAAGCAGTACTACACTTGCTGCAGTACCTGGTAACTTCGCACTTGCTGCTAAATTTGATTTAACAAAAGCATTAATCTTAGAAAAAATGAATGAAAACAACCGTAACAACGTTGTAGTAACTACAGCAAACAAAGATAAACAATTTGCTAAAGATTTAGTAGAAATCGTTCAGTCTAAAGAATTTGATGAAATCATCAACAAAGATTTCAAAGGATTTGACAAGCCTGGAAAATAATTAATAAGGAAGTGATTAATTATGAAAATTGAATTATCAAATACAATTAAAAATATTCCTGAAAATGTATTCTATCCTATTTTCAAATTAATCTCTGAAGAAAGTTCAAGTGGTAATCCATTATTAAATGCGGGTATCGGAGTTCCAGACTCTGATACCCCTGAACTTTTACTTAGAGAATTAGAAATAGCAATAAGAAAACCTGAAAACATGAGATATGGTGCATTTGATGGAAAAATAACATTATTAAATGAAATTTCTCATTGGTTAAAAGAAAACTATAATATAGATGCAGATCCTAAAGATGAAATTGCCTTAGTATTTGGTACTAAATCTGGATTATCTAGTATTCCTTCGGTACTTCTTAATCCAAATGATACTGTATTATTACCAGTACCAAGTTATCCTGACTACATTCAAGGAATTGCTTTAGCTCAAGCTAAATACGAAGAAATAAAATTAAAACAAGAAAACAATTATTTAGTCGATTACTCTGATATTCCTGAACAATCAGTTAACGATGCTAAACTTATATTTCTAAACTATCCTTCGAATCCTATTGGAGCTGTGGCTACAAAAGAATTTTATGAAGAAACAGTAAGTTGGGCAAAGGAACATAATATTATAATACTTCAAGATCATGCATATTCGGACTTCTACTATAAAGATGGATACTCTCCTGCATTTATGCAAACTACTGGAGCAAAAGAAGTAGGAATTGAATTTTTCTCTTTCTCTAAAAACTTTTCAATCTCTGGTTTACGAATTGGATTTGCAGTTGGAAATAAGGAAATTATACGTGGACTTAAAGAGTATAATACAATATTCCACGCTAATATTTATGGGGCTATTCAAGATACAGTAGTGACTGCATTAAAAAATCATAAACTTTTAACAGGACATATAAAAGAAACTTATTCAAAAAGAATAGATAAAATTACTGCAAAACTTGATGAACTAAGATATTCATATTTCAAACCTGAAGGTGGTATTTTCATTTGGTTAGAAGTAAAAGATGGATACGATAGCCAAAGTTTCTTTGAATTGTTATTAAAAAAATATAGAATCGTTACTATGCCTGGTCATGTATTTGGAACTGGTGGCGAGAAGTATATTAGATTAAGTCTGAGTCTCTCAGATGAACAAATTGACATTTTAATAGAAAAATTAGAATTACTAAACCACGATTTAAATAATAGCTAATTTTATTTAAATCTCTTGCAGATATTCATAAAAATTCGGATAATCAATAGATTAGTCGAATTTTTAATGTTAATATACAACTCTACATAAAATTATAATTTTGAGAGGATAATTAAATGAACAAAAATATAAGATGGACTGTCTTATTCGCCTCAATGTCAACTTTACTATGTGCAGGTTCACTATATTCATTTAGTGTTTTTGCAAAACCTCTAAGTGTTTCAAAAAGATAGAGTGTGCCAGATGTTATGCTGGCATTTACTATTAATGCAGCTATTGCTCCTATTTCTACTATTCTTGGATGATTTATTACTGATAAAGGAAAAGCAAATATCTCTATTATTTTAGGAGGAATCTTATTTGCTGTTGGATTTATACTTACTGGTTTTGCAACTACAAAAGGGATGTTATATTTTAGCTATGGTGTCTTATCTGGGGTTGGGCAAGCATTTGCTTATTCTGGATGTATAAGTAATGCTCTTAGATTCTTCCCTGATAAGAGAGGTTTAGCTGCTGGTTTAATTACAGGAGCCATGGGTGGGGCTAGTGTTATCGCTGCTCCAATAGCTCATAGTCTTATAGATAATTTTGGAGTTCATAATGCATTTATTTACTTAGGTAGTGCATACTTAGTAATTATTATAGTAGCTCTATTTTTCATAAAAGTTGCACCTGCAAATCATCAACCAGAAGGTTGGATTCAACCTGTTGCAGAAATTAAACGAGAGGCTGCTAATAAAGATTGGAAACAAATGTTAATGAGTTTATCATTTTACTTTATTATCTCAATGTTTGCTATTGAAGCATTCTCTGGACTTATGGTAGCATCAAACACATCAGTAATAAACCAAACTATGTTCGGACTAACTGCTTCAGTTGCTGCAACTTTTGTTAGTATTTATGCTCTTTCTAATACATTTGGACGTGTTGTATGGGGTGTTGTTTCAGATAAAATAAGACATGAAAAGACTCTTATTGCGATCTATTCGGTAATTGCTATTTCACTATTAACTCTAGTTAACATTAGAACTACAGTTGATCTGACAGTTGGTCTTGTTCTCCTTGGTCTATGTTTTGGTGGAATTATGGGAGTTTTCGCGCCATTAGTAATGAAAACATTTGGTCCTATAAATCAAGGTGTTAACTACGGGATTGTCTTTATAGGATTTTCTACAGCTGCATTCTTCGCTCCTAAATACGCTGCTGGAATTGCCGCTAAGAATAATGGAGATTTTACAGAGGCGTTTTATGTAGCTATCTCGATAGTGCTTGCTGGTTTAGTAATAAGTATTATTGGTTGTATACTAAATCCGGGGCATGGAAAAATTCCAGCCCCGGATTACAATTTT
>CAURVX010000003.1:0-66947 GCA_963528605.1 uncultured Gemella sp. | reverse complement strand
AAAATTGTAATCCGGGGCTGGAATTTTTCCATGCCCCGGATTTAGTATACAACCCAAATCTGTAACCTTAAACTTATAAAAAAGATAAACCACAAACACATTGTCTGTAGTCTATCTATGGCTAAATTATCTATTTTTTCTTCTTAAAGCTACAGCCCCGAATAATCCTACGATTACTGCTAAGAATCCATAAGAAGTTGTTTGTAATCCTGTGTTAGGTAATACTTTTCCTTCTTTTCTGTTACTTACAGGTTTTGTAGCTACTTCTCCACCTTCAGATTTAACTTCAGTTGAACCTTCTTTTGCTTTTTGTCCTTGAGCAAATGGATTCCAACTGTTATCTTTTCCTGGTTTTGGTGTTTCTTCTTTTCCAGGTTTTGGTGTCTCACTTGGTTTTGGTGAATCGTCCTTGACTGGTCGTGGCTCAAGAGTTGGCTTTGGTGTCTCGTCCTTACCTGGTTGTGGTTCTGGAGTTGGTTTTGGTGTTTCATCTGGTTTAGTAGTTGGAACTGTATCAACAACTGCTGGTCCCTCACGACGAACATCTTCATTCCCTACTTCAAACCAACCATCTCCGTTATATATATCTTCTAATTTCGTTATATCTTTTCCATCTATTTTAATAACATTATAAATTCCAGGTTCTAAGTTTTCAGTTCGAACATAAATTACCCTGTTCCCATTACTATCATATTCAAGTGTAAATCTTGAAGCATTATGATCAAAGTAAGTATCACCATTTCTTACTAGTAATATATTATCATCTCTTAGATCTTTCTCGTTGGTTCTAATAGTGTACTTAACAACAGTACCTTTTTTTACTTTTTTATAATTTGCAAATACTCCAATTTTTTTACCTTGTAGTTGTGGACTACCAATTGGCTCTTCCTTTGTCACTCCAATGAAAACTTGAGATTGTTTATCATAAGGAATTAAATCTTTTCTTTCTATTTTTTTAGGTATTCCATTTGAATCAGTAAATTCAAGCTCGTAAGGCTTCCAAACTCCTTCTTCTAATTGATTTACATATGTTCCAGTAAAATTTATACCATCTTCTGTATAGAGTGGTATGTGAGTTGTTGGATTGCCTGTCTTATCATTAAATAATCTTAAGCTAGTTACAGTGTGTTCATTATGAAACAAAGGCTCTTTACTTTTAAACGTATAAACAACTTTTCCATCTGAAGTTACTTGACCTGATAAAGTTTCAATAAATTTTTCTGCAATTCCTACTGAATTTGTAACTGGTCCTGAAGTTGTTCCACCTGCACCCTCGGCTGATGGCTTAGGTTCTTTACTTGGTTGTACACTTGGAGCTGTACTTGGTTGTGTATTTGTTGTATCCGCTGCAAAAATATCTGTTTGAGGTATTACTACTCCAGCCGCAGTTAAAAATGATGCAATAGCTGCACTTGTTAATAATTTTTTCTTCATTTATTTTTCTCCTTTTTTTAAAAAATAATAACTAAAATGTCAATATAATAAGACAATTATATTTTACTATAAATACTTATATAAGTTATAAAATATTACAAAATTGGATATTTCTCTGTTTTAATAACCTAGAATTTTAGAAAAAGTTACAAATCTGTAACCTATTACTTCACCTCATAAGATCACTTAAACTGTCTCATAAGTTGCGTATATCCTTTCAATATTGTATAATTACAACAAAGGAGTTGACTTATGTTAAATTTCATAAAAAATAAAACAAATTTATCAATATTGATTTTTTATTTTATATTTAGTTTTTCTAGTTTATTATTTATATTACTAGCTGAATATAATAACAATAAAACACCTACATTATTCCTTAAGCAATTTGTTTTCTATTTAATTGGTCTTGGAATAATATATTTACTTCAAAAAATACCAATAGATTATATAGAAAAATTCTCTATAGCATTCTATTTATTCGCACTAGTTCTTCTGGTTGGAATATTCTTAGTACCTAATAATTTTGCTCCTATCGTAAATGGTGCACGTAGTTGGTACAATCTCGGACTATTCACTTTACAACCTTCAGAATTTGGTAAAATAGCCACTGTAGCGCTGATAAGTATGCTGATAAAAGAAAAGAGTTTTAAAGACAACACAGACACTGTAAAACTTTTAAAAATATCATTGATAATCTCTATACCTTTCGTTTTAGTTCTAAAAGAAAATGATTTAGGTAATGGATTATTTTTCATCTTTTTATTCTTAGGTTTAGTATTTTTAGTTTGTAATAAAGGGAAGACATTATTTAGAATTTACTCTGTAGTAATAGCTGGATTAGCAATTATTATTCTTGCTGCCTTATACTTCCCAAGACTTCTAAGTCTGGTTGGATTAAAATCTTATCAGCTTAATCGTATCCTTTCATGGTTAAATCCTGAAGCCTACAAGCTAGATTACTCTTACCAAATCACTCAAGTTCTTAGTGAGATTAAATTAGGTGGACTTACAGGTACATTCGCTAAAAATAAAAACTATATAGATGAACAATTTAATGATTTTATCTTTTCTATAGTTGCTAAAAACTTTGGATTTATCGGTGCTGCAATTTTCTTAACTATCTTCTTTATATTCATACTGAGATTATTTAATATAATGAAAAAATGTGAACAAGGTAACTACAGCTATTATTTTATTTTATTAGCTATTTGTAGTTTTTGCTTCTCATTCTTCATCAATATTTTTTCAACACTTAGTATTATTCCTGTAATTGGTATAAGTATGCCATTTATAAGTTATGGTGGAAGTTCATTAATCGCTAATAGTATTCTCTTCGGAATAATCGTTAAAATAAACGCTACGATTCACGAAGAATATTTGGAAGATGAATATTACGAAAACTACGAAGAAGAATATGATGAAGATCAATATATTGATGATTCTCATCCTTTAGATCCTGTATACGAAAATAACAACAATAACTATTATGAGGAAGAACCTCAACAATATAGAAGAAGTAAAAGAAAAAGATAAAAAATGAGGATAGAAATTTTTCTATCCTCATTTTTCTTTTTATTTTCTTACATCTTCAATGAATTTATCATCGATAGTTTCTAATAATTTTCCTAAAATTGCTTTAGCTGAGTAGTAGTCACGGATATCGAATACTGCATTGTGAGTGTGAATATAACGTGCACAAATACCGATTACAGTAGTTGGAATACCATTTAATGCTTGGTGAATATTACCTGCATCTGTTCCTCCCGGTGAAGTGAAGTATTGGTATTTAATTCCATTTTCTTCAGCAAGTGCTACGATTTTTTCTCTCATGTTAGCACGAAGTACCATAGTTCTGTCGATTAATCTAACTAAGAATCCTTCTCCTAAGCGACCATTACTTGTTTCTTTTCCATCCATATCGTTTGCTGGACTACAATCTACAACGAAACACACATCAGGTTTAATCATATTTGCTGCCACAGTTGCTCCACGAAGACCAACTTCTTCTTGAACTGTAGCACAAACTACTAGGTTGAAGTCTAATTCTTTATCAGCAAATTCTTCTAAGATTTCTGTAATAATTACACATCCGTAACGGTTATCAACAGCTTTACTCATAAATCTATTTTCAGTAAGTTGTTCGAATGTTGTTTTTGGTGTCACAAATGCCCCTTCGCGAATTCCCATTTCTAAAGCTTCTTCTCTTGAAGATGCACCTACATCTATAGTCATATCGCTAATTTTTACATTTTGCGCTACTCCTGCAGTGAAGTGTTTAGGAATTGACCCTATTACTCCAGTGAATTTTTTTCCTTCATATGAAGTTACTGTGTAAGTTTGAGCTAAAAGAACATCTTCCCTAAAACCACCAAGTGTTTCAAATTTAAGCATACCATTTGGTAATACTTTAGTTACGATAAATCCAACTTCATCCATATGAGCTGAAATCATAACTGTTTTAGCATTTTCTTTTTTAGACTTTTTAATAGCATAGATTCCACCAAGATTATCGAACTTAATTTCATCAGCATATTTATATAGATTTTCTTCTAAATATTTTGAAATTTCACTTTCAAATCCTGATGTTCCGTCTAACATTGTTAATTCTCTGAATCTTTCTATTGATTTACTCATTCTCTTATACCTCTTTTATGTACTCTATTATTTCACTTTCTTTATCATAGCGGACTTCATACTCGATATTATCATTTACAAAATAGAACATTAAATATGAATTCTCTTTTAAGTTTAGCGTATAGCTATCTATAACATCATAACCTAATGCGATTAATTTGTTTCTACACCTATCTATGTGATCATTATTTAATTCTTGCTCTTCTGTTTTTTGATAAACACGATACCCTACATAAGCAGCAGCTAATGGTAATAATATTTTTTTAATTTTCATATTTTACCCCTTATCTGAATTCATCACATAACGAGTTAAATAATTCCTCACTAAGTTCTAGATTTTGATGAGCAATAGGTTCATCTCGTTTATAATTACGTAAAGTGTCTTCGTAATGAGGTTTTTTCTCATTTTTGTAGATTACCCCTGTTACAAGGTCATTATGTTCTTCTAGAACTCTATACGCTTCTAATTTATTAGTATTATCATAACCTTCGATATCAGAAAGTTTTGTTAAGTGTTCTTTATACCACGCTGGTGTATTTTTGTAGTTATATGTTTTACATGGACTAAATACGTTAACTAGTGAGAATCCATCATGATTAACAGCTTCTTCGAAGATTTGCATCATTTCTTTCATATCACCTGTGAATGCTTGCGCTAAGAATGTAACTTCACAAGATAAGGCAATTTTCATTGCTGATAATGGTTTTTCCATTACACCTTCTAGAGTTGTTGTAGTTACTAAACCTTCATCAGATTTAGGCGACATTTGACCTTTTGTTAAGGCATAAAGTTGGTTATCCATTACTACGTATGTCATGTTTACGTTACGTTTCATAGCGTGAACAGCATGTCCAATCCCGATAGCATATCCATCACCATCTCCCCCCATAGCAAAAACTGTTAGATCTTGGTTCGCTAGTTTTATCCCTTGAGCAATTGGTAGTGAACGTCCGTGTAATCCTTGAACTCCATATGCTTTTGTATATCCACTGATTTTCCCCGAACATCCAATCCCTGCTGAGATTACCACATTTTCAGGTTTAATCCCTAGATTTACAACAGCTCTATTTATACCCGCAAGTACCGAGAAGTCTCCACAACCGGCACACCAATCGGGCTTAACATCGTTTTTATAATCTTTTAATGTTACTTTCAAATTATTTCTCCTCCTCTAGTAATTGTTCAACAAGTTCGTGAGTATAATAGATGTCTCCATTATATTTCAATAAACTTCCAATTTTTTCTGAATTATGATATTTACTTGCTATTACAGTACGTAACTGTTTATTGTGGTTGTGCTCGACAATATAAATCTTTCTATATTTATCAAATGTATCACGAATAGACTGAGCAACTGGGTAAATTTGACGAATGTGCATAGTATCAATCTTCATGCCTTGTTCTTGTAATTGCTTAGCAGCTTTATTTAGAACTCCATATGTTGAATTTACACCTACTAATAGAATATCTTTTTCATCGTTATATTCATTTAGTTCGAATGGTTTTTCTACTAATGCAGATTCAATCTTATTAGAACGTTTTTCTTTTTGACGTACTGTGTTACGTTTAACCTCAGAAGGTAATCCTACAACAGAGTGTTCATAACTGTTCGCGTTGTGAATTCCACCTTTTTGACCAGGAATAGTTCTATTAGATACTAATACATCAGTCGCATAACGTTTGAAGTAAATAATATCTTCTTCTGTGATTTCTTCTTGTTTTAATAGATTACCACGATCGATTTGAACCTTACTAAAATCAAAGTTAGGTACTGTAGCTTTGTTCATACCTAATTGTAAATCCATTAAGACAATAACAGGTGTTTGGTATTTTTCTGCCATATTGAACGCATCAATCATAGTGTAGAAACAATCTTCTACAGATGTTGGAGCTAATACAATACGAGAAGCATCCCCTGTTCCACCATAAACTGCGTGGAAAATATCTGATTGTTCAGTTTTTGTCGGAAGCCCTGAAGAAGGTCCACCCCTTTGAACATCAACTATAACAACTGGTTGCTCTGCCATCGCTGCCATACCTAAGAACTCTGTCATTAATGAGATACCTGGTCCTGAAGTAGCTGTCATAGCACGAACACCTGCGAAGTTCGCTCCAATAGCCACACCTAACGCTGCAATTTCATCCTCTGTTTGGATATATGCACCATTTACTAGTGGAAGCTTATCGAATAAATATTCCATAATTTCCGTAGCCGGTGTAATTGGATATCCTGCATACATTCTACATCCTGCTGCTAGTGCACCAAGACCAGCTGCATGGTTACCAACCAACCACATATTTTTGTGAGTTGGATTTAATTTTTTTAGATAATACTTATCATTAATATTATTTTCAGTCATGAATTCATTCATAATTTCACGACCTTTATCGAAGGCCTGAATGTTGGTATTTACGATTTCTTCACCTTTACTAGAGAATTTTGCTTCAATCATATCGTAGAATATTTTTGAATCAATATCTAATAATGCTGAACAAATCCCAAGTGTAATAATGTTTTTAATAATTGGATTTGCAATTTCTTTTGCTAAATCAGTAATTGGGAATACCGCAACTAATCCTTTAATTTCTTCTGAAATTTCTGGTTTAATTTTAGTATCCGCAATAATAATACTGTTTTCATCCAGTTCTGGAATATAGCTATCTAATGTAGCTTGGTCAAAGGCTATAAGAATATCTGTCTTATAGTCAATAACATTAATTCTTTCTTCTGAAATACAAATTTTACTATTACTGTGTCCACCTTTAATTCTACTTGCGAAGTCTCTTGTAGAATACATGTGGTAACCTAGTGTATTTATTACCGTAGAGAAGATTTCGGCTGTACTTTCTAGCCCTTCACCTTGTTCTCCACCAATTTTCCATCCTAATTTATTAATCATATAATCTCCTTTAATCTCTTTCATTAGAAATTTAATCGTTGATTTCTCAATACTTTATTTTACCATATTTAAGAAAATTTTTCCATTCAATAATATTTATTATCAGTACAATAACTCTTGAAAATATTATTGTTTCATAATTTTTTCTGATATAGACTATTAATATATTTTTAAAAAATTTGTATAATATTTAGGAAGAACTTTAGCTTTTAATATTTCATTAATAAAGTATTATGAGTCTATTCTTACAACTATTATTTAATTTCTTATATTTTAAATATTCTATATTCAAATTTACAAAATTTCCTCTAAGGAGCTGACCCAAAAGTCCTAAAATTCAACAAAATTTATATAATAACTCCTAGACGCAGTGGTTTATTGATATCTAAATTCGCTTTATAAAAGCTTTTTAGATATCTAATAAACTGTGCGGGGGGGACTCAACAAAATCAATTTCTTCGAAATCGATTTTTGGGTCACTCCCTCTTTATCATTTCTTAATAAGGAAACAATAACATTACACAAAGAAAAAAGTCCTTGTAGAAGTAATTACCTTCCACAAGGACGTATCTATAGACGTGTTACCACCTTGATTTATAGTATTTTCACAAATACCATCTTAATAAGTACCTAAATGTTACCATATTAGCACTCTTTGCTCTAACGGGCTACCCGTAGTAGTTTAACTATTCAACTACTAACACGAAAAGACCATCTTCATAGTATCAAATTTGATCCCTTTTCACCTAACGAGACTCTCTAAGCAAATATCAACTATTACTCTTCTTTTCAAAGTGTAATTTTAATTTTGTTATTTAAGTATATCAAGTTAGGAAACCCTTGTCAATGTTTTTTGAGAAACTTTAATACTATATATTCACCACTATCTTATTATCTATTTTTTCTTTTTCTTAATGCTAGTGCAGCTAATAACACAACTACACCTAATGATGCAGTGGCTACTGAGTTAATACCTGTATTAGGTAATTTTCTCTCACTGTTAGTAACGTTATCTTTTTCAACAACTTTTTCACTTGATTTAACACTAGCTTTTTCTACTCCGTACACATGAGTTGTAATTCCATCTTTTTTAGATGTTGAAACTGTATTATATCCTTTAAGAACTTTAGGTGCTTTTTCTCCAAGCTCTACTGGTGCAAGTTCATTTCCTGCTACATCAACATGACGTGTCACAACTAATTCTTCTTTTACTAAAACTGGAGCGTCTTGTCCATTTGATGTTTGTGGTTTTTCAGCTTCAAATTTATATGTTTTAGAGTCTATAGAAATTGTACGTGAGTTTGGATTTACCACCGCATACTTAGTTAAATCAGCTTTTTCTAAATAATTTTGGAATGCTACATCCATAGATGGCCCTTCTTCACGTGCTCCACCTAGCATTGTGTATCCATCTCCACCTGCTGCTAAGAAATCATTTGTAGTTAGGTAATATGTTTTATTTAAGTCTAATTTGTCATATGCACCTGTGTCATGATTCTTAACTTCTACACGTAATACACGTTTTCCAGATGGTAAGTTTGTATCGTAGTATACTTTAGCTCCTGATACGTGTAAGAAACCTCCACTTGGTTCTAATAATGGTTGTCCATTTTCATCTAAGACAGTTTTACCAGCTTTATCAACTTGTAAAATAGATCCTAGAGATTTTTCAAACATAGCTAATACATCTTTACCAGTAACGCTAATTTGAGAAATAGTATTACCGAAAGGAAGAACTGCAATTACACTACCTTTTGTAATAGGTTTATCTTTAGCAATAGTTTCACGTAAACCTCCACCATTTGTTACTGCGATATCTGTTTTATTTTTAAATCCAGTTTGTCCATATTCATAAAGTGAATCTGCTACTACATTTCCTAAGTTAGTTTCACGTACACGAACATTTTCACGAGTACCGCTTAGCTCAACAGGACTATTTTTTACAACAACAACAGCATTTTCTGCGTCATATTTCGCTTTAATTTCATCAACTAATTTTTTCACTTCTGCGTTAGGTGTTACATTAGTAGTTTCTGAAGCTTTAATTAAACTTGGAGTTCCTAATAAACTATTTGGTTTTAATGTAACTTTACCAATATTATTTAAGTAACTTCCTGTTTGGTTATAAGTAACATTATCTCCATATGTTTTTGATTCTACTGTATGAGAGTGACCATCGATTACTACTACACGTTTTCCTTTTAATAGCGGACTTTTAGATAGTTCGTCTGCAAGTGTAGAACCTCTCCATTCGTTTGGTGTTGTTGTATCTACTCCAAGGTGAGCTAAAATTACATATGTTTTATAATCATCCCCTGTAGCTTTTGCTTTTGCTTGGATTTCTTTAACTACATTTAGTACTTCTGGAATTGGATCTTTGAATGTTACACCTTGTATATTTTTTGGGTGTGTTTTAGTCGCAGTTTCTGGTGTTGTTACCCCAATAACAACAACCTCATCACCTTTAACACTTTTATCTTTATCAATGATTGTAGAAGCTTCAAATAATCGTGCGCCATTAACATAAGTATTTGAGCTTAATAGAGGAAATTTTAAAATTTGTTTATACTTTTTAGCTTCATCTAAACCAAAGTCAAATTCGTGGTTTCCTACAGCCATAGCATCATAACTCATTTTATTTAAAATTTCAGCACGTGCTTCCCCTTTTGTTGAGTTAGAGATAGGTAACCCTTGGAATGCATCCCCTGCATCTAGAACTACTGTTGTTTGATCTTTTTTAGCACGTTCATTTTCAATTACTGTTGCTAATTTAGCATCACCAACAACTGATGTATTTTTATCACGGCCTTTTTCCTCTACGATACGTCCGTGAACATCATTAGTGTGAATTAATACTAAATCTTTTTCAATTGTTTTTGGTGCAACTGCTGATGATGGTGCTGTAATATCCGTTGGTTGGGCTGCTGGTTTTGCTTCTCCTGTAGTTGGAGCTACTGGAGCCTCAGACGGCTCTGATGATGGTGCAGCTGTTGTTGAAGCTGGAGCTGGTGTTGACTCATCCGCGAATGCAGCTCCTCCTGAAGTTGCTATTGCTAACCCTACGATTGTAGCTGACGCTAGTGTGTAATTTTTTTTCTTCATAATAACTTTTTTCTCACTTTCTTATTTGTAGATTAATACTTAAATAATATCACAAATATACGATTTTTTCAATGCACTTTGTATAATTTTATAATGATAACGTTTAAAAAACGTACTTTTTCAATATATTTATTTTCTTTTAAAAAATAAAAAAATCGAAATTAGATATAATCCAATCTCGATTCAATATTATTATTTAAACATTCTTAAAAGCATCCTATCACTAAATCTTGGGAATAATTGACTAATTTTAACAGCTAAAACTAGTTTAAATGGTAAACTTACTTCACGTTTTTTCTGTTCAATACCTTTTATTATCTTGCCGACAACTAGTTTAGGCGTTAATGTTTTACCACCCATTGCTTTCTGATAACTCTTGTCTTCATCAGCAATATTAAAGAAATTTGTAGCCACAGGTCCTGGATTTACAGTCATAACATGAACATTGTCATTTTTTAGTTCTAGACGTAATGAATTAAAGTATCCAATTAGAGCAAATTTAGTTGCTGAATAGACAGAACTCTTTGGTGTAGCTATTTTTCCTGCTAGAGAAGCTATAGTTACAATAGTTCCAGATTTCTTTTCTCTCATTCTTTTAGCTATTTCAGTAGTTAATTGAATAGTTCCTATAACATTTGTATCAAACATATTCACAACATCATGATCGCTAAATTCACTAAAATCTTTCATAATCCCATAGCCTGCACCATTGATAAGTATATCTATATCTTTTACAGATAAAAGTAGGTGCTCTACCTGTTCTTGAGAACCAATATCCACACTATATACTCTAGTCTTGACATTTTCAAAAGCTTCACATTTTTTAGCAACTTTTTCTAGAGCCTCTTTTCTGCGAGCTACCAATATCAACTCCACATTCCCTTTTTGTGCATACTGGTGCGCTAACTCACGACCAAGACCACTTGAAGCTCCTGTTATAAGTATCTTTTGTTTACTATTTTCCATACAATAATCCCTCTCTTATCCGTGTTTCGCCGCACAGCTACATTGCCCTTTTAGGCACTTACACGTAATAATCTCAGCTGCTGTTTTTCTTTTTTCTTTAAGCAACTCAATAATTTCATCAATATTACTTTTACTTAAATTATCAGTCTCAATTATATTCTTAACAATAACATGTGTTTTCCTTTCACAAATTCTCTCTAAAAAGTTCTGTGTTAGCATATCTAAACATTCATCTTCTACACAATTTGCTGAATATAAAAATTTATTCCCTTGTTTTCTTGTTTCTAAAAATCCTTTTTCAACTAACCTCGACAGTAAAGTCTTAATAGTCGATGGTGTCCAAGACTTTTCTTCACCTAGAGTATCAATTACAAACTTACTTGTAGTTTCTTTATTACTCCAGACTACTCGCATTACTTCCCATTCCGCTTCCGAAATATTAATTTCCATTTATTATCATCCTTTTTTTCAGTTACATCTGTAACTATAATACTATTTTAATCATATAATGTCAATTCATAAAAAACTTGATTCTAACAAGACTAGAATCAAGTTTAAGATTTTTTCCTAATTGAATGTCTAATAACTGTTTTAAGCCTCTCAGGTGCAGTTTTTTTCATATCAGAAATATAAATTTCATGGCGAAATCTCATCTCGTTAATGTCTAATTCATAACCTTCAGAAATCATATATTCATACACCTTAGCGACAGTTTCTGGCTTTTTGTCATAAGTCCCAATATACATACATTGAACAAGTTCCTTCATCATTATGAGCCTTACTTCCCCTAACTGCAATATAAATTAACATTCTCTACATTAACAATACTTGTCTTAATCTTTGGGACATATATATGCTTATGAGTTTTTTTAAAATCATCTGCCACACTATTTCTCCAAAATAAAAATTATTCTATCTGATTCAGTATACTTTTTATTGTTTTTATCAAAATCACAGAAATAATCTTTAACTTTAAATCCAATATTTTGAACTTCAGCAAGGACACTTTCAATTTCATAAGTTCTTTGCGAGTGAAACTGTTCTAGTTTTTTATATAAACCATTGTTTTCTTTTATAAAGAACGACAGTTCACTCTCCACTTCTAGAGAATTTTCTGTTTCATATGTAAACCACAGATAACTAATTTCCTCATCTTCATAACCGAAAACTTGTTTTTCTAACATATCCGTAACTTTTTTGGGAGTGTGGATATCAAATACAAGTTTTCCACCTTCTCTTAAAGATGAGTACACTTCTTTTAGTCCTAGTTTAAACTCTTCAAAATTCGATAAATAATTAAATACATCAAATGCACTTAATACAAAATCAAATTCAATATTTAACGATGAAATTTCTAATAAATCCATCGCAAAATAATTACAACCAGGAACTTTCTCACTAGCTATCGCCAACATTTGTTCACTATTGTCTACTGCGAATACTTCTCCATATTTTTTTAGAGTTGGTAGCATTGTACCACTACCACAACCTAAATCAAGAATTAGAAGATTTTCTCTATCTTCTAATTCTTGACCAATAATATTTTTATAAGCATCGTAGTCGACATCCATTAGTTTATCATAAACAATACTTAAATTTTCATACATATTATACTCCTTTTATAGGATATTTCTCAAATAGTGCATCTAATTCATAGTATTCTCTATCATCACGAGTCATGATGTTTACTACAACATCACCTAAGTCCATAAGAATCCATTTAGCTTCTCTTAGACCTTCTGTACTATGAATTTCTCCACCGTTTTCTAATACTTGTTCTCTTACTTCTTGAGCAATTGCTTCTACTTGTCTGTTTGTAGGTGCGTGACAAATTACAGAATAGTCATATAATACTCCCGCTTGAGTTAAATCATACGCAACGATATCATAACCGTGTTTATCATCACATGCATCTACAACAACTTTTAATAAGTTTTCTACTTCCATTTTCATCCTCTTTCTTTATTTTATTTTTTTATAATATGGAACATTACCACATATAATACATCATCTTCTGGGTATCTTTTTTCTAGTTTATTGATTAATTCATCTAGAGTAACACCATAATATTTAGCATAACGTTCTGTTAAAGTATCTCTTGTTACAGGCTTAACTAAATCAACTTCTAATGTAGCAAACACTGTATCAGGATCTTCATAAGTCGTAGCTTCTAATAAATCACCTTTTTTGAAGTGAGCCTCACTCTTATTTCTAATTGTGATCGTTTTTTCATCAGTTAAAATTTTATCTTTATTTTTTTCTTTAAATCCAACACGATAGTTTTTAATATTATAATAGTTGTAACAATCTAATAATGATGGATAAATTCTTTCATCATTGTCGATTAAATAAACTAATGTATACTTAGCAGCAAGTCTTACCGCTTCATCTAAGTCATACTGAGATACTTCTGTAACTTCTGCTAAGTGTGGGTGTTTTCTTTGTGGATCAGTATAGTCAGCTATGAAAATTATTTTTTCTAATAATGTCATGTGCTTTCTACCGAATGTGTGGTTAGCAACAGCAAGTTTAACTTCCTCATCTGCTACACCAAATTCTTCCTCAATAAATGCACTTGCTACAGGCCCGTGAAGAACCTCTACTGGATAGTCTAATAAATTAACATCTAAATTATGTAAAATTACGTATTTTTTCATTAATACTTCATCCATTGGTTTACAAACATCATGTACTAAAGCCGCTAATGCTGCTCTTTCTTCGTTTGCTCCATGAACTTTTGCTAAATGTTTTGCTACTTCCACAACTCTTAATGTGTGTTCGTATCTTTTTTCTGGTAATATTTCTTTCACTCTATTTTGAATTTCTTGATATTCCATATAAACTCAACTCCTCTATATATGACCTACATTCATCAGTAATCATATAATTAATACTTTTCTTGTTTTTTAAATTTTTCCTAATTAAACTAGAACTTATCTCAATTATCGGTGATTTCATTATCTCGTAATTAATAGATTCATAAAAAACATCCCCTTCTACAACCTTATATAAATCTTCTTCATCACGAGCAACAAAAATAAAAGTTACAAGTTTTGCTAGCTCTCCTATATTATACCATTTTTTTAAATCTTTGGCTCTATCTGTTCCAATAATAAAATAAATTTTTTCATTTTTATACAATTCACTAAAATACTTAACGGTATTATAACTATAACTTACACCCTCATTTGATATTTCATAGTCACTTACTTCAAACTTTAAGTTACCTTTAGTACTTAGTTTCGTCATCTCAAACCTATTTTCATCACTAGCTTCAAGTTCTCTACCTTTTAATGGTGTAATATACGAAGGAATAAAAATTACTTTTTCTAAATTATAAGTATCTAGTGCTGTTTCGGCAGTAATTAGATGACCTATATGAATCGGATCAAAACTACCGCCATAAAGCGCAATTGACATCTTATTTCACCAACTCTATTTTTCTATACTTTTCCTTAGAGCTTTGTTTGTATAATACAATAGTGTGTCCAATTACTTGAACTAATTCAGATGAAGTACGTTCAGATAAGATTTTTGCAACTTCATCTCTATCTTCCTCACAGTTTTGTAAAATACTTACTTTTAATAATTCACGTTTTTCTAACGCATCTCTAATTCCTTGAATCATATCACTATTCACACCCGATTTCCCTACTTGGAATATTGGTGATAAATGATGAGCTAATGCTCTTAATTGTCTTTTTTGTTTTCCTTTTAACATCTTATCCTCTTTTCTTTTACTATATTATCGATTCACGTACAAATACTTCGATTTCTTCTGGCACATGAATATCAATCTTACATCCACTATCGCTATTAACAGTAATCCATCCTAATCCAGAAATCACAATATCCATCTTTCTACTGTCGATAGTGAAACTTTTCTTAACTTGATTGTTGAAAATAGAAATATTATCTTCAAACGGTGGTTTTAATAATGTTCCTAAGTGTTTTTTAAATAATTGATCTGCATTACTTAATTTTGTACGATGGATTTCTACTAAATTAGATGCATATAATGTGAAACTTTGACGCTCACCTTCTACAAAATCCATTCGAGCCATACCACCGAAGAATAAACTTTGCTCAGCATTTAACTGAAATACACGTGCCTTAATCTCTTTTTTAGGCATTACTAATTTTAGACTTTGTGCATCAAGATAATGAGCTATATCATAATCCAGAATAATACCTGGTGTATCATAAATACTAGTAGTACGGTCTAATGGTATCTCTATCATCCCTAATGTCGTCCCCGGGAAGTGAGAAGTTGTAATAACATTCTTATCCCCAGTTGTAAGTTCGATAAGTTTGTTAATAAATGTAGATTTACCAACATTCGTTGCTCCTACTATATAAACATCCTTACCATTACGAAGTTCATCTATACAACTTGCTGCTTCTTCAACACCTTGATTTTTTATCGCACTAATTAAAAGAATATCTTTTACTTTAATGCCCTTAGCTTTCAGCATCTTAAATAGCCATTGTTTTACTTTATTTTGTTTAACAGATTTAGGTAATAAATCTAACTTGTTAGCTACAAGGACAATATCTTTATTATTTCCTACGATATCAACCACGTCTTCAATCCAACTTCCAGAAAAGTCGAAGATATCTACTACTTTTACAATTAATGCATCTTTTTTTGATAGTGTTTTGATAAGTTGATAAAAATCTTCAGCTCCAAGTTGCACATCAGATATTTCATTATAGTTTTTTAATCTAAAACATCTTTTACAAACAAGATTGCCATCAATACTTTTATCTACTACACTCTTTGGTAGATAACCTTGTTTGTTCTGATCTTCACTTTGAATCTCAACACCACAACCTATACAATAAACTTTATTACTCAATATGGCCTCCATTTTCTTTCTTATGTTTTAATCTATATCCTACTTTTTTCATTTTAGGGAATTTTTTTCTTCTTGTTAAGTTTTGGATTATTAACCCTTCAAAAAATCTATTAATTCTAGTTTTGAATGCATCAGTTTTAGATATAGGCTTCACTAGTACACTCATCACTCCGAAACTTTTTGCTCCTAGTACATCAGTTAATACTTGATCTCCTAAGATAATCGCTTCTTCAGGCTTCCTATTTAATTTTTGTAAGGCTCTTTTAAATCCAATTGTCAACGGTTTTTTTGCTCCAGCTACATATTGAAGATTTAATTTTTTACAGAACTCCTCAACACGTTCTTCTGTATTATTAGACACAACAATAATATCAAAACCAGCTTTTTTCATCTTCTTTAGCCATTTGTTCAATTCTTTTGTATCTTTTTTACTATCCCATGATATTAAAGTATTATCTAAATCAGAAATAATAACTTTCTTGTTGTGCATATTCATGTACTCAACATCAATAAACTCATACTTTTCTATAAAATCATCCGGTGAAAAATATCTTTTTAGTACCATTTTCTTTTAACAATAGCTTATAAAATAGTAGCTATTTTCTCTCCCATCTTGATTTCTTTATTCTCTAAGTTTTCCTCTAAGATTATGTTATCTTTTTCAAACAGTAATACTACTGTTGAGCCAAACTCAAAGTACCCTAACTCTTCTCCTTTTTTCACATAAATACTCTCATACGTCGGAATTATAGAATTAACATTTTGGGCTCCTACAGGAATCAATGTATAATTTATTTTCCCATTAAGTCTATACACTTGTCTGTAGTTATAGCTTAATATATTATCTCCTAATTCTAATCCAAGATTATTAACTGGATATGAATATTTACCTAAACTATAAGCATCCTTTACTTGACTATTTATAGGGAAGTGAATACGGTGATAATTCTTTGGACTTAGATATATTATCATATATGTACCATCTTTATATTTATCAGCTAGCTCACTATCTCCAACTAATGTTTGGACATTATACACTTGATTTTTCACAATGAATGTACTATCTTCGCTTATAGTTCCCACTTCTGAAATAACTCCATCAGTAGGACTAACTAAAGAATCCTCTTCTTGATTAATTGGTCGAGCATCAGGTCGTAGCTTTCTAATAAAAAATTCATTTAAATTTTTAAAATCATCAATTTCATCTAAGATTTCTTCTGTGTTAATATCATATATCTTGGCAAAAGGTTGAATCATTAATCTACTTAAATTAGACTTAGTTAATTTTTTAAGAGCTTTAGAACTCATATTTCCATTCGTTAATTCAACACAAAGTTGAAACATTTTCTTTTTTAACATACCCGTCTCCTTATTGAATATCATGTTATATTTTACTATAAAAGTCGATTAAATACAAATATTGCAAAGAAATCGACTTAAAATTATCTCAAATTAATTTTTTATTAAAAATACTATTTAATTTAACCTGTTTATTATAATATACTCTTTTATATTGTTATATTTTTAGATAACCTTAACTATATCAAGTTCGTCTGTTGTACGTTACCACCTTTGTTAATTCGATATTTGTATATTCAAGTTGCTTTATAAATTTTGTTATAGAATATTGATTTTATTATCATAAAATTGTATAATATAATTATAATAATAAAGCAAGGGAGTGAATGAAATGACGTTAAATAATAAAGTAAAAGAAAATATTATTTTAACAACTGTCCAAAACGTTTGAACTAAGGGCTATTCTCTGACAAGTGTTCAGGATATCATTAAAAAAGCTAAAGCCCCTAAAGGAAGCGTATATTATTATTTTCCAAAAGGAAAGGATGAGATTTATCTAGAAGCACTAGATAAAATCAACAGTAATGTGAAAAAAGAATTTAAAACAATTTCTCCGAAATTAGGGACTTTAGAGGAGTACTTAACAACTGTTTTTGATCTTTTTATATCAAAAGGTAAAGCATGTAAACGCAGCGGTTTCTCTCTAACATTATTAGCGATGGAAACTGCAGAATTATCACCAATTATCGCTGAAAAATGTAGTGATATATTGGAAAATTGGCGCTTACTTCTTGCTGATGGATTATTCGATAGAAATCTACCAGAAGATGTTTGTAATCCTGTTAGTGAATGGTTATTCACTAGTATTCAAGGAGCCTTAACTGCTAATAGAATACACAAGGATGAAGCATTCCTTTATAATATAAAATCTACAATTAGATTTGTTTCTACTGCTTCTCCTGAAACACTAAGAGAAATATTCTCTAGATTGGATGAAGACGAAGTTATCGCATAAACAAATCCCTCTCTACTGAGTTCAGTAGAGAGGGATTACTTTTTTTAAATTGTATTTATCATTTGCATCGTTAATGAATTAATTTTTTGACTAAAGAATTTTTTAATTGCAGGATCTATATCTAATCTATCTAATGCTAATTCAAAATCTTCTAACCAATATTTAGCTTCTTTTATAGAAATAGGTAGTTTCATATGCTTTTTTCTTAAATCAGGTGTAGCAAAAATCGAATGACCTGGCTGTCCTAAGAATAATCTGAAAAATCTTTTTTGTTCTATTTTGATTTTATCAAAACCATCATTAAATAAAAGATTAATTCGATCATCATTAGGGATAATATCATCGTACATGTACATTACTAATTGATCAATCTTTTCTTCACCTATTTGCTCATACAGGTTCATAATTACCTCCACAATTTGTTCATATTTTTTTCACTTTTTGTACTTATTTATATTAAACTACATTAATAAAATTTTTGCAATTAAAATACATTAAATCACTAAATATTGAATTCAAAAATTTATTATTTATAAGTTAACTAATTTATAATATCTCGTCATCATAAAACTCTACACCATTTTTTTCTAATTTTCTGATAGTACTCATTTTAATCCCTGTTTCCTCAAGAATTTCCCATCTAGTACTAAAATAGAATGAATATTTAGTTTTATACTTTGAATCAGCAAGTATATCTAATTCCTCTTCATCTAGGCCTTTAAATGCACTATCTTCTTTCATAAGAGATATTGGATTTTCTTCATATTCGGCTTCTAATTCAATAATACTATTTTCATCTCCCACCATTGTATATAGAGAATCAAAAAAGTATATATTATCTAGCATTCCTAGATAAAAACTAAAACAATAATCCAAGTATACCAGCTCCCAACTTTCATCATCTATACATATTTCTTTTATTTTATCATCTATCATAATTCTATTCAGATATTCTAACACTTTATCATTCTCACACAATAATTCTTTAAAATATCCTTCTGCTCGATTAAAATTACATTGAATTAAATAATAAAATAATCTTGAAATAAGAATAAATTCATTTAATCTCAAATGATTATTTACTGCATCATTTAGTAAATCGCAAAATTCTTTAAATTTTCTCATATATAAATAAGAAGATAATTTAAAAAACAATATCTCTGTGTAAAATTCATCAGAAAATGAAATATTTTTAAATTCACTATCTATAAATTGAATTACATTATGATACATTTCATTATTAAAATAGTATTCAACTATATATTTACAAACATCATAATGAAATAGATTCACTTCTTCACTTCCTGTATTGAATTTTACCGTAGTATATTCTTCCACCTCTGTTTTCAATTCATGTAAAAGCTCCAATTTATAATATTCCGGTGCCAGTATATAATTTATTTTCGCCATTCTCGCTTCGATATTATACTTTGATTCATCTATCGCCTGAATTAATTTTTCTGGGTATTGTCTAGCTCTATTTTTATCATTAAATATATTTTAATCAATTGATTTCATATATTCTGAATAGATACTCATAGATTTTTTAAAATTTTCTTTTTTATTCTCATCTTCAAATATCAAATTATCATATTGTGAAAATCCCAATTTCGAAAAAAAATCTCCATCATTTTTCCATTTTAAATTTACATTCTTCATAATCACATCTCTATTTTCACTTTTTTCCTACTACTGTACTGATTAATCATCTTAAAGAATCTTTATCAACACTATATAATAAAAAACGCAGATTACAAAATTTCAATAATCTACGTTTTTCAACATCATTTTTACCC
The DNA here is from genome assembly GCA_963528605.1 of uncultured Gemella sp. GTDB lineage: Bacteria > Bacillota > Bacilli > Staphylococcales > Gemellaceae > Gemella. The sequence continues at coordinate 46,938 of CAURVX010000003.1, read as the reverse complement.
ATTTTTCAAATACTGTCGTGTTTTTTCTATAGACATAGCATAGCCGTCTTTTGCAGTACTATAAGTCAATCGATACTTCACATTTAACTTAATATCACGAATCAAGACATATCTTTTATATTGATAAGCTTTATACCTTCTATCATGATTATATTTTTCAGTATATTGATAAGAATTATCACGTAAAACTTCAAAATGTTGATTAAAATACGCTAGTCTTCTAAATCTTTCCTCTTCACTCATTTCATAATTTATAAAATACGCAAAATATCCGCGTATTCCTCTATAACCAACCCAACGAGCAAGAACTCCAAAAATTATAACTTTTGCAACATAAGGCATATTATAAGAATCATCTACTATTCCCCAAAATAGATAGATAAAATAAAATCTTATAGCTAAAATCAAAATTATGAAGTAGCCAAAATATACCATTCCTTTCCACGGCCACACAAATATCTCTTTAAAGGTGTTTTTTAAAAATTGCTTCCATTTTATCTTATTATTATAATAATCCCCACTCAGGCTTCCCCTTTGATCTAATATCAAATATGCTTTCTTTACTAGAATCCAAGGAACTCTGAAAAATAAAAGCAAAAGCAACATTGATAAAACAATTATTCTTACGTCTTTATTAGTAGATTCATCTTTAAATTCAAACGCATATAAACCATAAAAATAAACTATAAAGATTCCTATAAAATACAGTATTTGGAAAGCATATAATCTAACCTTACTCATAGTATCACCTATAGTAATTTTTTAAATGCTTCTACTTTATCAGTTCTTTCCCAAGTGAATTCTACATCTTCACGTCCAAAATGACCGTAAGCTGCTGTTTTCTTGAAGATTGGTTTTCTTAAATCTAAAGTTTCGATAATTCCATTTGGTGTTAAGCGAAATTCTTCTTTAATAGTTTTAACGATATCCCCTTCGTCAACTTTAGAGGTTCCGAACGTTTCAACAAAGATTGATACTGGGTGAGCTACTCCAATTGCATAAGCTAATTGTACTTCTGCTTTATCACAAATTCCACTAGCAACGATATTCTTAGCGATATATCTAGCCATATAAGCCCCTGATCTATCTACTTTAGTCGCATCTTTACCACTAAATGCCCCACCTCCGTGACGAGAGAATCCACCGTATGTGTCAACGATAATTTTACGTCCTGTAAGTCCAGCATCTCCAACTGGTCCACCGATTACAAATCTTCCTGTTGGGTTGATAAAGTATTTAGTATTTTCGTCTAATAAATCTTTATCTAAACATGGCTCGATTACGTATTTTTTAATATCAGCGTGAATTTGTTCTTGACTCACGTCTGCATCATGTTGTGTAGAAACTACGATTGTATCAATTCTATTAACTTTGTGGTTCACATCGTATTCGATTGTTACTTGCACTTTCCCATCTGGTCCTAAGTATGCTAAAGTTCCATTTTTTCTAACTTCAGCTAATTGTTTTGAAAGTTTTTGACTTAGGTAAATTGGTAGTGGCATATATGTTGGTGTTTCGTTAGTCGCAAATCCAAACATAAGACCTTGATCACCAGCACCTACTTCATTCTCTTCTTTTTGTTGTTTTGTTTCTAATGAGTTATCAACTCCTAAAGCGATGTCTGGAGATTGTTTATCTAACCCAACAAGCACTGAAATATGATCTCCTGAATATCCTTTATTAGGATCATTATATCCAATCTCATTAATTGTATCACGTACAATTTGTTGGAAGTCAACATTTGCTGTTGTTGAAACTTCTCCTACAAGTACTGCTAATCCTGTGTTTACACAAGTTTCACAAGCTACACGTCCGTATGGATCTTGTTCTAAAATTGCATCTAAAATCGCATCTGATACTTGGTCAGCGATTTTATCTGGGTGCCCTTCTGTTACTGATTCTGATGTAAATAAATATGTTTTGCTCATTTCTTTCTCCTAAAATATTTTTGTCTGATATTAATACAAATCTCCTCTAGATCCTTAATATCTTTTAAATTATATAAATAAAAGACCTTATCTTATAGACAAGGTCTTAATTTATTACCTCATCGTTCAAAGTAAACTTTGCTAAGGAAAGCACCTTAATCAATTGATTAGGTTGCTGGAGTTCATCGGGCCTTATCCCTCACTCACTCTTGATAAGTATTTATATTTCTTTTATCAGCATATTAGATTTTAATATACTTTTTCTAATTTGTCAAACGATAAAATAAAAAAATTAATATTCAATATTATATTTACTTCTTTCTTGGAGAATTTTTTCTTTTAGTTTCTCCGCTTCTTCAGTGGGCAAATAATCAATCGATAATTTGCTATATATTCCAGTTACTTGTATATTAGCCAATTTAAACTTATTTAAAATTGGACCTGTATGTATCGTAACATCTTGGATAGTATTATAAGGCAAAGTTTTTTTACTCTTGAAAAAGACCCCTTCTACTTCTGATACTCCCATTTCATCTATCTCGTAAAAATAATTTCTAATTACTAATGGCGGAATAACTAAAGCTACTATAACATAAATTGTTAATACCACTAATATGCCTATACCTATAAATTTATAATTTATTTCAGTTTTAAAATAATCATATACACTTTTACCAATAACCGGTGATAAGAGAACTAGAGCATATATCCCAAAGTGTATTCTTATATATTGTACGGACCTTGATGGTAAATTACATGATTTTTTTTCAAATATTCTACTCATAACCTACCTCCGAAACTATAAAATCTCTTTCTAATTTTTCTTTATATCCCTTATCATAATATTTCAACTTAATATCTGAGTTTACTCCAATAGAATTTATTGATATATGAGCAAGATTTCTTTTATTCATAAAATAGTTCGTCCTACTATTAATTGTTCCTACTTTTTTTACCTTAATAAATTCTGTTATTATTGTCAATTGTCTAATAAACGTATTCTTAAAGTAATGTCTATCATAAGAAAGCTCGTTATATTTCAACATATAGTTTTTCACTAAAATACTATATGAAACTAAGGCAAGATAAAGAGCAAGCGAACTCAAAACTTTATACTCTAGCTTGAAATCAATATTAGCAAAATATACTATTGCAAATACTATTATCGGTAGCGGACTGCAATTAAACAAACTCCAACGATACAAGGCTATCCTTGCTTTTCGTTGTATTTTCTCACTTTCTAAACTTTCATAGTACTCTGAATCAATACCTAGATTATTTTTCACAAAATTTTGTGCAAAATCATTTTTTACTAGAGGTAAGACATCTATCGTAGATTTTTGCTCGCTTAAATCCTCCGATACATTATTAGTCAAAGTTTCAACTGATAATTTCGCTAGCCCGAAAAAGCGATAACGTAACGGATATATCAATTTCACACTCTGGATTCTATCAATATCAATAACTAGTGATTTTTTATTTAACAGTCCATATTTACACAGTAAATTATTATCTTTTGTCGTAAGGATAAAGTTATAATATTTTACTATCGTATGCATAATTGATGCAATTACTACTAAAATCATGAAAATCCCAATTATTATAAATATAGCTGTTATATTACCTACAACTGATTTAGCATTTTTTTGAAGAAGTTCGTCAAAATAAGCTTCATTGTCAAAGATATATTTGAATACATCTCGAATCTTACCATTTAATGCTAATATTAACCCTAAAGCCGCAAAGAACCTAACCCTAAGAAGTCCATAAAATGCAAGATCTTTCACTGACAATCTTAGTATTTCTTTTTGAATTTCTTGAACTCTTTCTTCTTGATTTGAAGTTATATCTTCAGATTCACCTTGTTTTAATTCTCTTAGTATATCAATTAAATTCAATGCAACTTCCTTCTTCAGAGGTTTTATCCTAATTTTACCTCCAACAAGGTTTATATCCACCGAAAGTAGATTAAATGCTTGATACATTATATTAGAACTCATATCTATTGACTGAATATTTTCAAGATTTATATTTTTCGCTTCTTTATTTATTATTCCTTTTGTGTAAATTAGAGCTCCATCACGTACTTCATAACTTTTTAAGAAGTAATCAAATATACCTATTACTATTAGTAAAAAGAATCCCGCCAAAACTAGTAAATAATATTTCCAATTTTGTTCTTTTAATGCCAGAATCATAAAAATACCAAACAATCTAAATCCAGTAATAACAGAATCCATGATAACCATAGGATGTACTCGACTTTTTTTAATATTCTTCATCTTTATACCTCCTATAATTAAGATTGTTTTCTAGTATAATTAACAATAGGTTTTCTAACTGTTCTACATCTTTTTTAGAAACATAAAAGCTTAATTTTTCTGAACCAGTGTTTATACTAATCTTGTAAATATTGAATTTTTTCGAGAATATATTTTGTTTAATTGTGTAATCTAGTATATTCCTAAGTGGTGCTACTTTCTCCAACTTAAAGAATGTATATATAAATGTTGAAGCTAGTTTAAAATGTTCATCTGTAATTTCAAAAAATGTATTGTACTCATATTTATCTCTTAACAACATTACAACACACTGATTTAAAAATGTTAGCCCTCCTAAAATTATACATAATGCAAGATAGGTATTTATACCGAAAACTTCTTCAAATTTAATAAATTTAAAAACTATTGAAATCAGCATAATAACCGTTAGACTTATTGACCAATCAATGAAGAAACTATAATTTATGGTTAATCTTCCTATATATTTTCTCATAAAATCCCCCCTATTTTAAAAATTAATAGTATAACTTCTAAAATTAGAAACCGATAAGATTTAGATCTCTTTCTCTTTCAATCGTAGTCTCGTCTCCATGGCCTGGATAAACTATTTTAGCTCCATCAAGCTTAAATAATACATTTCCTAATGAATTTTTTAGTGCATCATAATCTGATCCATATAAATCATAACGACCAAAACCACTTCTAAATAATGCATCTCCAACTACAACAAACTTACCGAAATCAAATGATACCCCACCTGGTGAATGCCCTGGTGTTGGTAATACAGTGAAACTTAACCCAGCAATTTCGTATTTTTTGTTTTCTTCAAATTCAAATTCTGCAGGATCAGTCATAGGCGGTCTTCTTAAACGGAACAATGTTGAACCGTTAAAATCTGGATTTTGTAACCAATCGCGTTCATGACTTGAAATATATACAGGAACGTCATAATATTTTCTACACTCATCTAATGACATAATATGATCAAAATGAGCATGTGTTAATAAAATAGCTTCGATTTTTACATTTAATTCTTCTATCGTCTTTTGTATTCTATCAAAACCTTCTCCTGGATCAACGATAACCCCACGTCCATCCTTATATACTACATAGCAGTTCTCATCTACCATATCCATTACTATTCTTTTAATTTCTGCTTTTGACATTTTCTCAAAACCTTTCCATAATTATTGTTATCTATATTTTATCTTATAATTCTTCTATTAACAAGTATTGATTAGTAGTTTTCTTACTTTACTTATACTATTCCCTCTTCACTTGACCTGAATTTAAAATTTTTTTATACTGGTATAGTATGGTTTTCATAACAACTTAGTTTTTTGGGAGTGACTTCAAATATCGTGATTTTGGAAAAATCGATTTTTTAGAGTCCCCCATGCAGTTCATTAGATATCTAAAAGGTTTATAAAGCTTTTATAAAGTGAATATAGATATCAATAAACGACTGCGACTATAAATTCTCGCATGAATTTTGCTGAATTTTAGGACTTTTGAGTCACTCCATTAATTATCTAAGAAAAAAGGAGAAACAACATGAAATTAAATTCATTCGCTAAGTTTTCACTACTTAGTATTTCTATATTATTAATGTCACACCTTGCTATCTCTCCTGTAATTCCAAACCTATATAATTTCTATCATACAAGTAACCCTAATATAGGTCTGGCTTCTGTCGAGAGTTTAGCTACAATCCCTGCTATGATGATAACGATCTTTGTTCTTCTTAGCAATGGAGTTATTAAGTTTATAGGTAAAAAAAATACAGTTCTTCTTGGACTACTACTAATTTTTATCTTTGGTATTGTACCGGCTTTTACAACAAACTTTAAAGTTGTTTTAATTAGTAGACTTTTCCTTGGAGCTGGTATTGGTTTATTTAATTCTCTTTCTATTAGTATGATTAGTGACTTCTTTGATGAAGAACACCGTGGTACTATGATTGGATTAAGAACGGCATTTCTAAATATAGGTAAGGCTTTAACTACATTTATCTCTGGATATCTACTAATTTATGGTATTCAATATACATTTTTAGTTTATGCTCTAGCTCTTCCTATATTTGTAATTTTCTTATTATTTGTACCAAACGCAGAAAATGCAAGTAATAAAAAAGTTAGTATTAAATTCCATAAAGAGACAATCGTTTTAACTCTTCTAACATTTTTAGTAGGAATCTCATATATGGGAGCAACTATCAAAATCCCTACTCTACTTGCGGAAAAATATCACTATCAACCAGATGTAGCTAGAAATCTATTAACGATTCTTGCTTTAAGTGGCATTCTTTCAGGAGTTATCTTTGGTGTTCTTGTTAAGAGATTTAAAAATCTAACTTTACCAATTATGTTAAGTTTTATGACAATTGGAAGTGTGTTATTTGCTTTAACAAATAATATTATTATCTTCTATATCGCAGCTATCTTTATAGGTATCAGCTTTGTTGGAACAATGTCATTTAACTTCTTCTATATTTCTAATAAGTTAGAAAATAAATTTATTAATTTTTCAACAAGTGTAATTTTAGTAGGTGGTAATATTGGGGTAATTCTAACTCCAGTAGTACTGACAAAAATACCAGAAGCTCTACAACTTGAAAAACATACTACACCATTTTTCATAACTACTACACTAATGCTTTTTTCCACATTAGTTAGTTACGCAGTTTTAAGAAACAAAAAATAATATAGACTAAAGAAAGCACAACGTAGAATTTTTACGTTGTGCTTTTTATTTTTAACTATTTAATAATTCTTTATTTTTTTCTAAGAATTCTTTCAATTCTTTATCTGGAACCTGTCTAGCTAATACTAATGTTCTTAGTGATACATCATCTAAACGACAAGTAGCAAATACTGTCATATTATCCTCACCAGATATCTTGGTATTCTCTAGCCAATTTCTTGCCCCGTTTTTAAATAAACTTATAAATTCATCTTTTTTATCAGCGGTTGTCGGTATCTGATACAGATTAGTATCTTCATGAACCACTTTAACACCTGTTACTTCGTAATAGTATTTTCTTTCCGGAGTTTCCATAACTACAACTCTATGACTGTCAAAATAATCTTTTTTAGCAAACCAGTTCATATTGTTGAATACTCTGGTATCTAATGTTATCTTCTTCTCCTCAATTCCTGCGCGAGCATGTCCGAATACCCATTTTACATCACTTTGGTCTAAACCTGGTTTATTTTCAAAATCCATAAAAACTGCACCAATAAATGGAGCTGGCTTATTGTCAATTCCATACTCTAAATACTTAGAGTTATTTGTTGTTTGTAAAATTGGTTCTTTAAGCGAATCATTACCATCACCTGGAACATACATATACCCAATAACCTCATTATTTGTTGCTTTTAAGTCTTTAAACTTATTAGCTAAATAATCTTTCTCAGCTTGATCAACTGCATATTCATCATTCTTCTTAGGTTCTTCCTTAGATTGTGTAGATTCTGCTTTTTGCTCAACTCGAACTTGTGGTTCAATGGAATTTTTATTCATGTAAGAATATATTCCAAATACTCCACCAACTACAAATAAAAGCATTAAGACATACTTTACAATTTTACTTAGCAAAGATTTATTATTATTCATAAAAAAATATTCCTTTCTAAAAATTTCTATTTACATATCTAAACTCCACATTAAATTATATCATAGTTTTTCAAAAATTTCTTCAATAGTAACCCCCTCTTGCATAATAAAATTTATAACAAATACCTGAGTATTTCTTGAAATATACAAAAAGAAATCGAACTTTTTATTTAGTTCGATCTCTTAATATTATGAAAATCTACAATTTTTAAACTTGTCTGATATTAACAAAATCAGTTGGTGGAACATTATCTTTCCCAAGATCAGGTTGTCCTGCTGTGATTAAGATATAATCTCCCTCTTTTGCTAAACCTGATTCCTTAGCAAATTTTGGTGCTAAGTTTAACATTTCTTCCATAGGAAGTGTTCTTTCTTCAATAAATGTAGTAACACCACGTGTTAAAGCTAATTTTCTAGCATTTTGTTTTGAAGGAACTACAGCCAAAATTTGTACTCTAGGTTTATACCTTGCGATAAACTTGGCTGTGCTACCAGATTTTGTATAAGTTACAATATTATTTACATCTAATGAATCAAGCAAATATTTAGTTGATAATGAAATAGCGTGCGCTATATCCATCTTATGGTTTTTATACTCATCTTCATCTCTATCAAGTACTCTGTCTTGAGTTTCTACATAACTGATAATTTTATCGACAGTTTGTAACGCCTCTTTTGGATAGCTTCCAGTTGCTGTTTCTTCTATTAACATTATTGCATCTACTCCATCAATAACTGCATTCGCAACATCCGAAACCTCTGCACGTGTAGGTCTAGGATTATAAATCATAGAGTGTAACATTTGAGTAGTTAATATTACTTCTACCGTTGCATCATTAGCTTTTCTAATAATTTCTTTTTGAATACTTGGTAAGTTTTGATACGGTAACTCCATTCCAAGTTCATCCCTATTTATCATAATAGAATCGGCAAATTGAATAATTTCATCGATATTTTCATATGCTTCTTTACAGTCAATTTTTACTATTAATCCAATATCTTTTTTCCCTTGAACTTGCAATATATCTTTTACTTTTCTGATTTCATCTAAGTTACTAACAAATGGACAAGCAACAAAATCAACATCATTTTGACAAGCAAAATGAACATTTTCTTCTCCTATTTTTATTAGTTTATATTTACTTTCCGCATAAATATGATCCAAGTCATAAATAATTGCAGTATTTTTATCTAATTCATCTCTTAATTCTTTTATTTTATTAATTCTATCGATGCACTCTTCTGCACTTCCATAATATGTATCAATTAATACAGCATCGGCACCTCTAGCAACAATCTCCTCTAAGATCCCCTCTGTACTATTTCCCAAAGTTGCTATAATTTTTGCCTTTCTAGTCATATATAACTACCTCACCTTTTAAAACGTTTTCTTTTTCTTAATTATAACACATTAAATTATTATTTTCTAGCTACTTTTTAAAGTTTACCATTCTCTAAGAATTATTTGTAGTTTAATTATTTATTAATCATGTGTGCATCCTTGTTTATATAACGCCACAAAAATCTCTAACTTTCAACATTTATACGATCTTAAAAACTATTTAAATATATTTTATATTTTTTCTTACCCATAAAAAAAGAGATTATACTATTATTTGTATAACCTCTTTTAAAAATTATTTTTATTGATTAGAAATAATAATTCAATACATTAAATGATTATTTCTTTTTTCGGAGCTGCAATACCAGACTCAAGATAATCTAAGAACTCTCCGAATAGATTTTCCATTTCTGCATATGAGTTTAAAGTATTTAATTCTTTTTTAACTTTTGCTCCGCCTTTAATACCCTTCATGTAGTATGCAGCATGTTTTCTCATTTCATGTACGGCTACTCTTTCAGGTTTAATTTCCATAAGTCTTCTTAAGTGAAGTAGGCAAACATCAATTTTTTCTCTTGGACTTGGTTCTTCTGTTAATTCACCAGTCTCTAAGTACTTAACTGTACGATATAGCATCCAAGGATTTCCTAGAGCAGCACGTCCTATCATTACCGCGTCACAATTAGTATCATCTAACATTTTTTTCGCAAGTTCTGGTGAAGTTACATCCCCATTACCAATTACTGGAATTTTCAATTCTTTTTTCACATCACGAATTACATCCCAGTTAGCTTTACCACTGTACATTTGAACTTTTGTTCTACCGTGGATAGCAATCGCACTAGCACCTGCACGTTCTGCATTTCTAGCGTTATCCATTATGTAAATATGCTCATCATCCCATCCCATACGCATTTTTACAGTTACAGGCTTAGAAACAGAGTCTACTAGTCTTGCAATTACTTCATATACCTTATCTGGATCAAGAAGTAATTTACTACCAGCATCAACTTTAGTAATCTTTGGTACCGGGCATCCCATATTTAAGTCAATAATATCAGCTTCTGTATTTTTATCAACATACTTCGCAGCTTCTACTAATGTTTCAATCTCTCCACCGAAGATTTGTAAACTTAGTGGACGTTCTCTTGGATCAATATATAGCATATTCATCGTTTTTTTATTATTGAATAAAATAGCTTTATCACTTACCATCTCAGCACAAACTAATCCTGCACCGAATTCTTTAGCTGTTAGACGGAATGCAGCATTACACACACCTGCCATAGGTGCTAAAACAACTCTATTTGGAATTTCTACTTCTCTAATTTTAAACATTCTTTATCCTTTCATTTTACAATTTTTCTTTATATACACTTATAGGTTCTGTTATTTTCTCTAATGATTCTTTTATGTTTTTCCCAGCTACCTCTATACTACCATACATCTCTGTTAAAGGAGCTAACACAAAGTTTCTATCATGAATATATTTATGTGGAACAATTAATCTATCATCATTAAAAACTAATTCATTAAATGTGATTATATCGATATCAATTGTCCTATTACCCCAGTGTTCCTTACGAACTCGACCTAATTCAAGTTCTATTTTTTGAATCGTATCTAACAGTTCATATGCGTTTAGTTCAGTTTCTACTTCAATGCACATATTTAAGAAGTTTTGATTAGCTACTCCACCCCATGCGGGTGTTTCATAAATACTGCTCTCTAAAATAATCTTAATATTATTATCTACTATTTTTCTTAAAGCTTCTTCTAAATACTGTTCTCTTGGCTCTATATTAGTTCCTAACGCTAGTATAATCATTATAAGTTATAAAACTCCTCACGTGATACTTTTACTTCTACACCACATTTTTCGAAATGATATTTTATCGGTGCTCCTGGTTTATTGATTTTTAATTTTATATTTTCTATTTGAGTAAATTCAGTAAAAATATTTTTTAAAATTTCTCCAGCTAATCTCTCAAGCAAATTAAATGTATTAGTCGTAGCAGTTTTTACAACAACTTCTGCTATATCAGCATAACTAATACTATCTGTCATTTCATCGCTGAACATAGCTTCCTTATAATTAAGCTCACATTCTATGTCAAAAATAAACTTCTGACCTAATTTATTCTCTTCTTCGAATAATCCATGATTAGCAAATACTTCAAGATTATCAATAAATAACACTGTTTTCATGATTAATACCTCTCAATCATTATTTTGCTTAACTATAAAATTTTATCACATTTCGACTTTTTTCTCTAATGATTATACTTACTTTAACTTATTTTTCATAAAAAAATAAAATGACCCAAGAATAATGATTTATATAAATCAATTTTCTTGAGTCATCTCTCTATAAATTATTCAATAATAATTAGTTACGTTTTTTTCTTCCTAAGAAGAATGCCATCATCGCACTGATTCCAGCAAATACTAATGAACTAGAAGTATCTAATCCAGTTTTTGGTAGTACACTTTTGACAGGTGCAGCTACTTTTACATTTGTTTTAGAAGCATCGCTGTTATCTACACTTCCATCCTGTGTTGCAACTACTCCCACATTTTGAGATGTTGAGTTATCTTTTTTATCCTCTTTGTTTGGAATAATACCTGGTTCTGGTTTCACCTCTGGAGATTCTGGAGCTGTTGTTTGTTTACTAAAGTCAATTTGCACAACTACAGGATCGTGGTCAGAAGCACGTCCATGTTCTTCCATAAATGAAGCATTAATATGCACAGGAGAAAATACTACTTTATCCTTGATATTTTTAGAAATCAAAATATTATCTAAACTTTGGTTGCTTCCACGGTAGAAGTATGAATATCTATCTCCTTGTTCATGTTCAGCCATTAAGTTAACAAGTTCATTTCCTACGATTGTTTTTACACTATCTGAGAACTCGAAATCATTAAAGTCTCCTGTAAGAACAAATTTTAAATTAGGATTTTGATGTAATCCTTCTTTAATGAAAGCATTTAGAATTTTAGCCTCTTCAATACGTTTTGCTTTTGTATTTTCTACTGATGGTTGATTAGAACCATAGATTGCATCATCACCTAATTTTGATTTTAAATGGTTTGCAATTACTACTATTCTTTCGCCTTTAAATTCAAATTCAGCAGCTAATGATTTTCTAACTTTCTCAAAATGAACACTTGTTGGATCAATTCTCGCTGGGTTTTTCTCAAGGTGACCATTTACAAAGCGTGCAGCTTCCTCACTTCCACCTTTTTCCTTACCAATTAGAGTTACTCTCTTAGGATTATATAAATAAGCTACCCTAATGTTAGCACCTGGTTTCCCACCATCTTTTCCATCAACTGGAGCTATTTCAGTATATTTATAATCTGGACCACCAAGACTCTTAATTCTTTGAGCTAATTTTTCTCCGCTCTTAACTCCATCAACAGTTCCGTCATTAACTCCACCATTGTTATCTTGAACTTCGATTAGAGTAATAATATCAGGACTGTGAATTTCCTTGATAAATGAATTAGCAATTTTATCCACTTTTTCCTCTGGTGTTTCATCATGACCATTATTGTTAGCTGAGAAGTTTTCAATATTATATGAAGCGATAGTTAATTTATCTTCAGCTGGATAGATTTTTGAAACTTCACGTTTTAATCCTCCATCTTGTAATGTCGGTACAGTACTCGGATCAATTTTGTATGTTTTGTTTCTATAAGTAACTACTCCTGAGATATTTTCATTAAAGTAGTCTTTTGCTTTTGCTACAAATTCATTTCCAACAGTTACTGGTAATACTTCTGTATTTTGTACACCTGGACGAAGATTCACTCCACCGATGTTATTAAGTTTTTGACCTTTATAATCTCCTGGTAATACATAAATATCACCTTTATATTGTGGACCAGTAACCTTTGGTTTAGTTACTTCAACAAGCATCCCCTCTAGACTTTCCCAGTAGTCTAGTGCTTCAGTTTCTGGATTATATTTTGTCGGAGTGTTATCCACTACGTCTTTAGGCATTTTTTCAGAAATATTTAATGCTTTTGGTAAATCTGCTTTCCCTAATTTTGTTATAGTTGCGTTAATAATTTGCGTAACTGTTAGGCTTCCAGCTGGTTTTTTAAAAGTTTGCCCTGGTTTTACAGAGTATTCTTCCATATAACCTTCTTTAACAGTACCTTGAACTTTTAATAAGTCACCTGGAGCAACTTTATCCTTATCCTTATCCTTTGAAACAACATAAACTGCATCAGATGTTCTTGGATTGTTATCAGAAACTTTGTCTTGAACATAGAAACCTGTTTTATCAGTTTTAGTAACAACAACATTGTTAATTATTACTTCTTTCCCAACTAAAGGACTCTCGTGACTTTCTCCTTGTACTTCACCTATGTTTTTTACTTCTTTAGGCGCTGTTACTTGAGCTGCTGAAGCAGTTGCTGCTGCCGGTGTAACTTCATTTTTTCCTGTTGTAGTAGCCGGTGTAACTACTTCTGTTTTTACCTCTGCCGCAGAAACTTGATTGGCTTCAGCTGATAAGTAAGTAGCACCTACTCCTCCTAATACTGCACTTGCTAATAATATTGATAATTTGTATTTTTTCACAATATGAACTCCTTGTATATAAGTTTATACTAATTATTTTACTATTAATCTGATTAAGAAGCAATATCAATTGTTTACCTTTACAAAAAAAATGGGAGTGACTCAAAAATCGTGATTTCATAGAAATCGATTTTGTCGAGTCACCCCCGCAAAGTTTATTAGATATCTAAAAAGCTTTCATAAAGCGAATTTAGATATCAATAAACCACTGCGTCTATGAGTTAGCATAGACACTTTTTTAAAATTTAGGACTCTTGGATTATCCCCATCCTTAAATTAGTTGTTTAACTATTTAATTCTACTTTTTTTTAGTTTTACGAACATAAATGATAAAATTATTACTCCTACCAATGCCATAAATGCTAACCATGTATTTTCTATTCCTACTTTATCAGTTAACACTCCATTTACAGATAGTAATATTGCTACAATGATAGATTCAAGAGTATAGAATATAGAAACTGTTGTCGTCCTATTCTCATCACTTTTTACCAAATATTTATGCATAAATACATTAACCTGTATGCTCATTAAAGTGAAAAATACAATAAATATCATAAATAGTATAAACTTAGCATATACATTTTGAATAAAAATAAACATTAATAGAATTCCAAGATTTACAATTACAAAGAAATATAAAATGCGTAACTTTGATAATCTATTTGATAATTTTTCATATATTACACTTCCTAACATTCCACTAACCGAGATTCCTATCCAAACATAACCGATAATATCAGCATCTAATTTTTCAAATACAGCTTGCCATTGGTTTGATGGACCAAGGTCTAGGATAGAAGGAATAACAAACAGTATCATAAGAAATACGCTACTTTTTACATATAGTGTTTCTTTTAACGAATTTTTCACCGTAACAAATGAACTTTTTAAATTATCAATAGATATTTTTTGTGTCTGTTCTAATTTTTGCATAAATACGTATGTAAATAAAAATGAAATAATAAAAACTGTCATACTTAAGATTATCGATAAACTTTTAAAATAAACATACACGTACTTAGCACTTATAAACCCTATTACCGCTGAGAAAAATAGTGCATATAGTGAATTTCTAGAAAGAACTTTATCTATATCTATTTCTTCATTATTTTTATTGTTTACATTGACCAGCCAACTTGTTAAAGTTCCCGATTGAAATGACTCGGCAATGGCAGATAATATTGCAGATATGTATAATAATATTAAACTATTGCTAAGCAACAATATTAATCCAACAACCCTAAAAACCACACTTAGCAGAATACTATTTTTTGCTCCGATATTATCGGTGATTGCTCCACATGGAAGCTCAGTCATAAATGAAACCAACCAAAAAATCGATAAATATAACCCAACTTCAGTAAAAGAGAAATCTTTTGACAACAGGTAAATATATAAAATCGGATTAAAGAATGATAGTGCTGTTGTGGATAAAATATTATACAAATAATAAAATTTTGTATTATTCATCTTTTTCTCCTACAACCCTATACATTCTTCCGTAATTATCTCTTTCTATGAACTTATAATCAACTAAGTATCTTCTAATTAGTGAATAATCTGGATAAATTTCCTTAATTGCTTCATTTAATTCTTTCTCAGTAAACTCTAGTGATTTTTCCTTTAACATCTCCAAAACTATTTGAAGCACAGGTATCTTATTCTTTTCTTTTTTAGGAATTGTCATCAATTTTCCTTCTTTAAAATATTTCAGTTTGATTTCTTCCATAATACCACTTCCTTTCTGTTAATAAATTTTAATTTTTTATCTATTATTATACGAAAAAAAAAAAAAAATACAAGTGTGAAAATAAATCTCTAACATAGTTTAACCTATATTAGAGATTTATGCAATCTAAATTAGTATTTATTTTTATTGACCTAAGACAAATACGTCTTCTGACTCTTGTTCTTCTTTTTTCGTTCCTTTACTTAGAAAAGAAACCTTATTAGCTATTATAGACATTTGATAGTGTTTTACTCCATTTTTATCTGTGTAAACATTATTATTCAGATTTCCTACTATATTAAGCAAGCTTCCTTTTTCACAATATTTAGCAGTATTTTCCGCAGTTTTACCAAAAGTAGTAAACTCAAAAAATTCTGTATCGTAATTTCCATCTTTATTTTTAAAATCAGATTGAACAGCTAATGTTGCTTTAATATAGTTTACTTTCTTATCACTTTCTTTTAATTCTGGTTTTTTAACTAGTCTTCCTATTAATATTACTTGATTTAACATAATATATCCTCCCTTAAAATAATAATTTAGATTGCTATAAAAACAATTGGAAGACATAGTTTATAATAATTAATAAAACTTTTTTTAATACCTAGATATAAAATTAGACATATCAAAATGAATAACTTAGAACAATTATCCTTTCTCTTTAATTATAAATCTTTTCTTTAAACAAAACAAATATTATTTAACAAAAATCCTAATAATTTATTGTATATTAAAAAAGTAACTCAAAATCATGATTTCAGAAAAATAAGATTTCGAGTCACTTTCCAGAGTATATTATTAGATGTCTAATTAGTTTATACAAAATCAATCCGAATATCTATAAAATACTACATCCCTGAGATATAATATAATTTTTTTATTTTAGAACTTTTGGCTTAGCCCTATAACAAATCTTTATAAGTGTATGTACTTTCATCTCTATGTTCCACTGCAAAACAAACTATTACTTTTCCTAATAAACTAGCATCTATAGGACTATATTTTTTTGCTTTTCCTTTTAACAAAAATTTAAATACTGGGGAGATTTTCATAAATAATTCTTCTAGAAACCTCTTATCATCACGTTTACTTATAAGAAGTGATGGTTGAAATAATCTAAGAACACCTACACTCATCTCTTTTAGTTTATCCTCTAGTTCACCTTTTAATGAATTATAGAAGTTTTTTGACTTGCTATTAGCACCTATAGCTGAAACCACATTAAAACTTCTAATTTTTCCTTCACAAAGTTTAGCAAAATTTACAGTATAGTCAACGTCAATCTTCCTTTGATTTTCTTTTGTCCCTGCAATTTTTATCGTTGTTCCAAGACTCGCAAAAACATCTGCATTTTCTAATATACTCGTATCAAAATTAATATTTTCAAAATCTATTATTATTTTTGTTAATCTTTCTTCGTCAGGTATGCTTGTTATAGAATTTCTTCCAAGAACATAAATTCTTTTATAATATTGACCAATTA
Organism: uncultured Gemella sp.; assembly: GCA_963528605.1. Classification (GTDB taxonomy): domain Bacteria; phylum Bacillota; class Bacilli; order Staphylococcales; family Gemellaceae; genus Gemella. The sequence continues at coordinate 29,962 of CAURVX010000003.1, read as the reverse complement.
ATATTTCTTTTAAAATTTCTTTACCTACGGCACCAGTTGCACCAATAATTACCGCTGTATTTTTCATACTAATATTCCTCTATAAAAATAATGAAATTAAAGCTAAGATCGGTAATCCTCCTTGCTTTAGAATGATTTTTTTATCACTAGTTATACCACCGTAAATTGCAACAAGAATAATATAAATTAGCAACATTCCTACAATTTCTTTAGGATTTTTTGATAAGAATGTTCCGTACAGTAACCCCACTCCAATTAATCCATTATATACACCTTGATTTTTAAATAACGTGTTTAAATTAGGTCTCTGTAACTCTTCTTTTTCAATATTAAATACTCTACTTGTACTGTCAGAATCTGTAGCAAAAGTTTCTAAATACATAATATAGAAAAATAATAATGCTACTAATACTGTTAAAATTATTGTTAATACACTCATTTTTTTACCTCTTTTTATTTTATATTATTATTAAATTTATTAAGAAGAATTCCCAACTGTTTAAAATCCTCATCAGTAAACTCTTCATCAATTAGCGTTCTAACGTCAGTTTCTTTAACGCACTGATCTATCTTGCTCTTAGAAAATTGTGTAATTTCAACTAACACTTCCCTATTATTGTCTTCATTTCGTCTTTTTCTTACATATCCTCCCTCTTCTAATTTTTTTAAATGCCTAGTTATAGCTGCTGCATCTATTTTTAATATCTGTGCAATTTGCTTAGGTGTAGCGACCTCTACTTCATATAAATATCTAATTATTTGAAATCTTGTTAAACTTATTTCCAATTTCTTTTCAAAGATATCTGAAACTTTTCTCTCTAATATTTTTATGTCATGTAATAATTTTACACATTCTCTTATATCCATATTTTCCTCCTTTATCAATTGACTCGTCAACGATTTGATATAAATAATTTTACTGTATTATCGTTGACCTGTCAATCAAACTATTTGTAGGATTTTTTCTTACAAAAACTGTAAGGTATTTTCTAAAAGAAAAAAACTTTTTCTATTACCATTTACAAACGTTTTCTAGTCTTATATAATAATTTTATAAGTTAAATAGTTTAAATAAATATGCAATTTAAAAAACAACAAATTGCTATAAAACTTATTAAATAAAAGGTTTTATAATAAAAAAAACTATATTAATTTAATATTATATATAATTGAAGTTAAGGAGGAATTCTAAATGTTTTCATTTTTAAAAGCTTCAGCGCCTAAACCGAGAATCGACAGTGCTCGTACAGATGCTGAATACAAAAGACTTCGATGGCAAGTATTCTCAGGAGTATTCATTGGATACGCAGCGTACTATCTAATTAGAAAAAACTTCTCACTTGCTATCCCTTATTTAATCGACCAATACGGTTACTCTAAAGCTGACTTAGGGAAAGTTTCACTTGCTCTATCATTAGCTTATGGTTTCAGTAAATTCATTATGGGTAACGTATCAGACAGAAGTAATCCTAAGTACTTTATTACTATTGGTTTAGTTGCTTCTGCTGCTGTCAGCTTAATTTTTGGTCTTGTTCCTGCAGTGCTATCTTCATTAACATTAATGATTTTCTTATCAGCACTTAACGGATGGTTCCAAGGTATGGGATACCCACCTGGTGCTAAAACAATGACTAACTGGTTCTCAACTTCTGAGCGTGGTGCTTGGTGGAGCTGGTGGAACGTGTCTCACAACCTTGGTGGTGGATTAATCGGACCTCTTGCACTTGTAGGCCTTTCTGTTTTTGGCGCTTGGCAATCATTATTCTACTTACCAGCGACTATTGCTATTATCTTAGCAATTATCATGTTCTACCTAATGAAAGATACTCCAGAATCTGAAGGTTTACCACCTGTAGATGAATGGAAAGGTGAAAAAATTGTAGAAAAAGTTGAATCTGCTCACACATTATCAGCAAAAGATATCTTCTTTAAATACATTATCAACAACAAATTCCTATGGGCTATCGCAGTTGCTAACGTATTTGTATACTTCGTTCGTTACGGAATTATTGACTGGGCTCCAACATACTTAAAAGAAGTAAAACACTTCTCTGTTGACAAACAAAGCTGGGCTTACTTCCTATATGAATATGCTGGTATCTTCGGTATGTTATCTAGTGGTTACTTAAGTGACAAAGTGTTCAAAGGACACCGTGCTCCTCCAATGTTATTATTCTTAACTGGAGTTCTTGTTGCAGTATTCATTTACTGGAAAAACCCTCCAGGTAACCCACTTATCGATAACATCTGTCTAGTAGCTATCGGATTCTTAATCTACGGACCTGTTATGATGATCGGTCTTCAAGCAGCGGACTTAGTTCCACGTGTTGCTACAGGTACAGCTACTGGTCTTACTGGACTATTCGGTTACCTACTTGGATCAGCAAGTGCTGGTTATGTTATGGGTAAACTTGTTGACGTGTTCGGATGGGACGGAGGTTTCTACGCATTAATCATTTCTTGTGTATTAGCATTCGTATTCATCGCATTAACATTATTCAAGAAAACATCTAAACAATTAGAAAACTAATGAAATAAACATCTCTATCAACTAAGATTATTGCTCCTCCTTAAATTGATAGAGGTGTTTTTTTATAAAGAAAATACGGCTGATTCCTATAATCACCCGTATTTTCTTTATATTTATTACTATAATATTAAGTTCGACTTTAAATATTCTACTAGTTCACTTCTTTTCTTCGTATTAGTTTTTTCCATAAGGCGTTTTTTATACGTATCTACAGTTTTAACACTTAAGAACAATTTTTCTCCAATATCAGTTAATGTGTAACCCTGAACAATATATCGTCCTACCTCTTTTTCTCTTTCGCTAAGTTCTATTTCCTTGTCTTCTTTAAATAATTCATAGAAAATCGTAGCGTATTTTTCATTTAGGTATATATCATTTTTAAACATAACTTTATCAATGGCATGGAGTATTTCTTCATGGGCAGTACTCTTCGTTACATAACCCGAAGCACCCAATTTAAATGCTTTTTTTATATAGGATTTATCTTCATGCATACTTAGAATAATTACTTTTGCGTTTATGTTCTTCTCTTTTATTACTTCAAGTATATCATAACCAGTTCCATCAGATAATGATATATCACATATAAATAAGTCATAAGAATCATTAGTTATCTTTTCTAAAAACTCTTTTTTACTTGAACAATCATCTATAACACTAAATTCTTCATTATCTTCTAAAAGAACTTTGATACCTATTTTTATCAATTTATGATCATCAATTAATAATATTTTCATCAATTTTCTCCTCTTTTAACATCTCTGTTTTAAATTTGCACATAAGTATAGTAGAGTACTTATTATTTTTCAATAGTTTAAATTCACCAGAAAAATCAAAGATTCTCTCTTGTATACCATAAATTCCTAATCGTCCTTGTTTTTTCGCTAGTTCCACTCGCTCTTTGGTCAATCCTATTCCATTATCGGCAATAGTTAAAATTATATAATCTGTATTTTCATATAATTTAATTTGAACTTCTGTAGCTCCTGAATGACGTTTTATATTCGATAATGATTCTTGAATAATACGATAAAGTGTAATATCAAAGTTATTATTTTTCCCACCTTCATAATTTGTATAAAAATCAACATCTATACCATACAGATTCTTGTAATCTTCAATATATTTACTAATCACTTCTTCTAAGCTAAGTTCAGCACTAGGTGGTCTCAAATTGACAGCTATATTTCTAATATTACTTAAACTATTTTCTATTTCGGACTGGATTAATAATAAACGATTTCTTTTCTTTTGGTCACTTTCTTTATCTACTAAATTACTTATTAAAAACAGAAGGCTCGCTAAAGATTGACTAACTTCATCATGAAGTTCTCTCGACAGCATCTTTTTCTCTTCCTCTTGAATTCTAAATATTTTATTTAATAGATAGTTATTTAATTTTTTGTTCTTTTTATTGTTCTCAACCATTTTATTTATAGAGCTGACAAGGACATGGAAATCACGACTATAATTTTCTTTTTCTATCTTTGTCCTATAATCGCCTTCGCGAATTATCTCATCGGTTACCGAAGTTAAATCTTGCACTGGACGTTCTATTAATTTTGAAACATAGTATGCAATAACTAATAGCATAACAAATACTGACATATTTAAAATAAGAATTCTTAAAAACTGACTATATGTTTTCATATAAATGTTTTTCGTGTAAAATCCGACTCTAATATAACCGATATTAACATCATCTATGGGAGATATATACTCTAATACTTCCCCTCTTGAACTATCATATTTCTTAAAGTTGTTTAACTGTTCATCATTAAACGTTGAAATCTTCTGAGGAATTTCTTTCAATGTTTTTCCTAAGATATTTTTTTCATTATCAAATACAATAATGTATGCAACTTCATTATTTGATGCTGCACTATGTATTTTTTGATGAATTTCATAAGTATTTTCTGTCTTTATGTTTTCAGAAATATTTCCTGAAAGTTGATAATAAGTCTGCGTTATTCTATCTTTTAAAGCACTCTCAAGTATATCTTTATTACTAACATAAGTAAAGGCCAAAATCACACTTAAATATATAGTATAAATTACTATGAAGAATATTATAATCTTATTCTTTATCTTTAATTTTGCCATATATTAATCCTCACTTATTAAATTAGGATAATCACTAGCTTTTGTTTCTTCATACTTTTCAATTTGAAGCTGTGATAACGTGCCTTTTATTGCACTATCCTTATCAATAGATAGCAAAATCTGTTTAAGCTTATCTTTTTCTTCATAGTTTTTATGAGTCACTACCGGTCCAGTTGCAACCTCTGGAAATCTTTTTATTATTTTTATATTATGTGCAGTATCTGGAAAATTATTATAAATATACTGTAACGCCCAATCATCTACAATAGCAGCTTTTACAGTTCCATTAATTACTTGATTTATTGATTCTTCATGACTATGAGTAAAATAACTATTACTGAAAAACTTATTTGCTGACATTCCGTTTTTCTTTAAATAATCATTTATTGCTAAATATCCTGAATAACTGTAAGTATCTACAAATGCAAAGCTCTGGCTTTTCAAATCTTCAATACTATTTATATTGGAATCTTTTTTTGTTATAACTATGGGATGATAGTATGTTTTCCCCCTATTTGGTCTTGCTAAAAGTTCCAAAGACTCCTTATCTTCATACAATGAATACGCTCCTGTTGATAAAAACGCAACGTCTATTTTATTATTTTTTAATAAAACATTTATATCTCTATAACTTTTTTTCTGTATTAACTTTACTTTCTTATTTAATTTCTCGCCGATATAATTAGCTAATTCTTTCTCCAAAATATAACTCTTATTATCTCCTGTAACAGATATCAGACCAATTCTTAAAGTCTCATCATCTTTTGAAGTATTATCAACAGCTTCTGTTACTTCTGAAAAATCTATATATTCTTCATGCTTATTCTTAAAAATAAAAGGAAGTACAGCAAATAATACAACGGAAAGAACCATTACAAAAAAGCTTATAACTATTCTTTTCATTTTCTCAAATCCTTTAAATTTATTTCACTATTTTAAAGGGAGTGACCCAAAAATCCTAAATTTTAAAAAAGTTTATATGGGAAGTTATAGACGTAGAGTCCTATTAATATATAAATTCACTTTAAAATGTCTTTAGATATCCAATAAACTTTTCGGTGAAGACTCAACAAAATTTAATATCAAAAAAACTATTTTTGAGTCATTTCCTATTTATCTCTTATTAATATAGTATAACATTTTATTTTTAATGAAAAAAGAGATATCATTAACTTCTTTCTGATATTCGTAATATCTTGGTTAATTATATATGATAATCAGACACCAATTCCACTAACTACTAGTAATTCTTTTAATTTTTAACTTTTAAAAAAAGAAAAGAGCGATTAAAAAACCGCTCCTTTCTTATATATACTTGCTAGCCTCTCTTATGCTAAGATTAGCCATATTATCCTTATTCTTTTTAATAAATTCTCTGACCCATTCGGGATTATATTTAGAGTAATCGCGAAGTGCCCAACCTATAGCTTTATTAATGAAAAATTCACTATCACCTAGGTTATTTACTAAAATTCTTTCTAAACTTTGTTTATCTACTTTTTCTTTAAGTGCTAATTGGTACAAAATAGCTACGCGTCTTAACCAAATATTACTGTCCTTACTCCACTCTAGCATTATTTGATCATAACCTTCTATACGAATTACAAGACTCCCTACAACCTTAGCCAGCAAATCAACAGTGTCCCACCATGATTTTGTCACTACTAGATATTTTAACCTTGAAATGTCTTCTCTTTTTAAGAATTTCTGCATTGCTTTCAAATAATAAACAACTACATATTGAAACTCTCTCTCTTCTTTATTCCAACAACTCTCAACAAAATCCCAATCGATGGTTTTAGTCTTCCTAGCATATGGAAAATATTTTTTATAGATTTCCGTTCTAGTTGCACCACGTATACCTAAAAAACTAAACTTATCTTGCATATACTTAGACATTGATTCAGCTAAAAGTTCATTACGATTTTCTTCAAGGTCAGCTATTAAATTTAATAATTTCATAATTTATAATAGAGATTCTTATCTGTTATTCTCTAAACTTGCTTTAATAAATCCAGCGAATAATGGGTGTGCTTTTTCTGGACGTGATTTAAACTCTGGATGGAATTGACCAGCTACAAACCATGGGTGTTCAGGAATTTCCACGATTTCAACTAACTTACCATCTGGACTAACTCCTGATAATACCATTCCTTTTTGAGTTAAACGATCACGATAGAAGTTATTGAATTCATATCTGTGACGGTGACGCTCAGTAATATTTATTTCTCCATATTCTTTATGAGCTACAGATCCTTCCACTAATGTACATGGGTAACTACCTAAACGTAAAGTTCCTCCCATTTCAACAACATTTTCTTGATCCGCTAATAAGTTAATAATTGGGTATGGTGTGTTTGGATCTAATTCTGATGAGTGTGCTCCAGTTAAACCACATACGTTACGTGCAAACTCAACAGCAGCAAGTTGCATACCTAAACAAATACCGAAAAATGGTACTTTGTTTTCACGTGCGTATTTAATAGTAGTAATTTTACCTTCAACTCCACGATCACCAAATCCTCCTGGTACAAGGATTCCATCAGCGTCTTTAAGATATTCATGTACATTTTCTTCTGTAATATCTTCAGATTGAATCCAATCAATTTTTACTTTAGCATTGTGTTTGTATCCTGCATGTTTTAAAGATTCTACAACTGAGATATAAGCATCGTGAAGTTCTACATATTTACCTACTAATGCGATTCTTACATTTTCTTTTAAGTTATCTACTCTATCTACTAATGACAGCCACTCAGTCATGTCAGCTTCTGGCGCTGTTAAACCAAAGTGTTTTAATACGATATCATCGATTTTTTGAGCTTTAAGATTTACTGGTAATTGATATAAATTACTTACGTCACGACTTTCAATAACGTTTTGTTTTGGAATATCACAGAATAATGAAATTTTAGCACGTAGTTCATCGTTTAGAGCAAGCTCATTTCTAACTACGATAATATCTGGTTGAATGCCTAAACCACGTAATTCTTTAACAGATTGTTGTGTTGGCTTAGTTTTCATCTCTCCTGCAGCTTTAATGTATGGTAATAATGTACAATGAATAAAGCACACATTTTCACGTCCTAAGTCGCTACGGATTTGACGAATTGCTTCTAAGAATGGTAAAGATTCGATATCTCCTGTTGTTCCACCAATTTCTGTAATAACAACATCAGCATCACTAGATTCTCCTGCTAGTAATACTCTTGATTTAATTTCATTTGTTACGTGAGGAATTACTTGAACTGTTCCTCCTAAATAATCTCCACGACGTTCTTTTTCAATAATTGAAGAATAAACACGTCCTGCAGTTACGTTAGAATATTGTCCTAAGTTAACATCGATAAATCTTTCGTAGTGACCTAAGTCTAAGTCAGTCTCAGCTCCGTCTTCTGTAACGAAAACTTCTCCGTGTTGATATGGGCTCATTGTTCCAGGGTCAACGTTTAAATATGGATCGAATTTTTGTAATGTTACTTTTAATCCTCTATTTTTTAATACACGACCTACTGATGCCGCTACAATACCTTTTCCTAATGATGATACTACTCCACCTGTTACAAAAATATACTTTGTCATTGTGTTCTCCTTCTATTAAAAATAATAAACCCCCTACGAAAATATCGCAGGGGGTGGTTTCTTAAATCACTCTTTTAAGAGTGCCCGTATATTATTCTAGCATAACGCTAAATTTTTAGCAACTAAAATAATTCGATATATTAAACTTTTCTTTTAGTATTTATTAAAAGAATTTGAATGAACTAAATGGGTAGTATCTTAAGCTTACTTTTCCAATCATTGCTTCTTTTTTAACAAATCCAAATACACGACTATCTGTACTGTGTTGTCTGTTATCTCCTAATACGAAGTATGTACCTTCTGGCACAGTTTTAGATTTTGTACTACTTAAAAATTCAATATTAAAATCTGGTGTTAATGGTGCAGTTCCAGAAGCTTTAGCTTCTTTAATTTTTTGAGCTAAGTATGGCTCTTCAACTTTTTGACCATTCACATATAGTACATCATTTCTGTATTCTATAGTGTCTCCAGGAACTCCGATTATACGTTTAATATAATCATCAGTTTCATTTGCATGGAATACAACTTCATCTCCACGCTCATAATTTTTGCTAAATTTATTAACGAAAACTTTGTCGTTATCAGCAAAAGTATAATCCATCGAATGTCCTTTTACTGTAAAAGGCGCGATAAGGTATGTGCTTATAAGCAGATAAATAGCAATAGAAACTACTACAACTACTATCCACTCCATAATTTCTCTTAAAATTTTCACTGGTATATCCCTCTTTTATTTTATTTATGATTAATAATTCTACCATATATTAATAGAAAAATCAAAAATAAATTTTTTATATAATATATTTACAATAATATCTTAAGTAAAACTTTATATATTTATAAATTTTATTAAATCACTACTTTAAGTTAACGTACAAAACTTACATAAATTATTAACTTTTTTTTAAAAAAGTAGTTTTTTTTATCAATAACTCTTGACAATATATATATATATATATAATGGATATAGCTTTAATGAAAGGAGGAATATATCATGAAAAAATTATTAACTGTATTCACAGCAGCTGGATTATTAGTAGCTGGAGGATCTTCAGCTTTAGCTGTAAATGGTAATGATTATGTTTGTGACTTAACTAAAAACAGTCCAGATGCTAACTTATTATTACCTGGTGATCCAAACCCAGCAAACCCTAACGGTGTTGGTGGATTAACTGGAGATGCTGTTAAAGGTATCAACAACCACTTAAAAACTACTACTGAAGGTAGATTCCCTGCAAACGGTGAGAAACTTACTCCAAAAAGAGATAAAGATGGTAAAATCATCCCAGGTGAATTCGTAGTTACTGGTAAACCTGCAGCTAAAAAAGCTACAGCAGGTGCTACTAGAACTGCTGGTAAAGTATTACCAAAAACTTCAGCTGCGAAGTAAAACAGCAAACATACTGATAATAATACTTTTGAAGAGCTGATCTCCGGATTAGCTCTAGTATTTTTTATACAATAAAATTGCTTTATTTGTAAGCACTTTTATTGTTTTTTTTTATCTGTATGCTATAATTATTTATACGGGAGTCTGTGAACAGTCTGAGAGGGAATATAAATATTTCGACCGCGCCTGATCTAGATAATGCTAGCGTAGGCACTACTTAGCTTAAAGACAAACTTAGACCCCCCTTATATTGTAAGGAGGTTTTTTATTTTGATAAATTGCAGTATTGCATTACAAATTCTTCCTCTTGATAATCATGATGGAAGACTAAAGATTATAGATAAAGTTATCTATTTTCTACAAAATAAGCATTCAAATGTAATTGTTACTCCATTTGAAACAGTAATTGAAGGGGAATTCAACGAACTTATGGATACTCTTAAAGAATGCTTTGTCCTAGCGGGTGAGGACAGTAAAAATATTTTTGCTAATTTGAAAATTAACTATGGAGATGTTTTAACTATAAATGAGAAAATTAACAAATTTAATCAATAAATATGCAGCAACTATTTCTATGTTGTGTTTAGTGGTTATTTGGCAAGGAGCTGGTAATCTCGGTTTACTTCCAAAATATATCATACCTACACCTGTTGAAATAGTTAAGGCTTTTATAAAAAACTACGAACTATTAATATTTCACAGCAAAATCACCCTACTCGAAGCTATTATAGGTCTATTCCTAGGGATAGTCATAGCATGGCTTCTTGCTTTAATTATGGATAGTATTTCTATATTTAACAAGTCTATCTATCCACTTCTTGTACTGACTCAAACTATACCGACTATTGCAATAGCACCTATACTTGTGCTTTGGTTGGGTTATGGACTTACACCAAAAATTGTATTAATTGTTATAACAACAACTTTCCCAATTGTTGTAAGTATACTAGATGGATTTAGGAACTGTGATAAAGATATGATTACTTTATTACAATTAATGAATGCTAGTAAATTACAAATACTTTGGCATGTGAAGATCCCTACGAGTCTAAGCTACTTCTATGCTGGACTTAGAGTTAGTGTATCTTATGCCTTTATCGCAGCAGTTGTTGCTGAATGGTTAGGTGGCTTTGAAGGACTTGGAGTTTACATGATTAAAGCGAAAAAATTATTTGAATACGATACTATGTTTGCAATCATAATACTAGTATCGGTTATCAGTTTATTAAGTATTGAACTTGTTAAACTAAGTGAGAAAAAATTTATTAAATGGAAATACATAGGAGAAAATCATGAAAAAGATATTAACTAGCGTTTTTGCTTTTATCTTAGCAATCTCATTAACTGCATGTAGTACAGTTAATAAAAACGCAGAGAAAAAAGAACTTAAAAAAGTAGATTTCGTACTTGACTGGGCGATTAATACAAACCACACTGGTCTATATGTAGCAAAAGAAAAAGGATACTTCGCTGAAGAAGGTATTGACCTTGACATTAAGCCAGCACCTGAAGATAGTACTTCTGACTTAATTATTAATAATAAAGCTCCTTTTGGTATCTACTACCAAGACTCAATGGCTAACAAGCTTTCTAAAGGTGCAGGAATTACTGCAGTAGCTGCAATTATTGAACACAATACATCTGGTATTATTTCGCTTAAGAAAAACAATATTAAAGAACCTAAAGACCTTGAAGGTAAAAAATATGGAACTTGGAATGATCCAGTTGAATTAGCAATGGTTAAATCATTAATTCAAAAACAAGGTGGAGATGCTAATAAATTAAACCTAGCTCCTAACACAGATACAAACTCTGTTACTCCACTAGAAAATGGTCTTTTTGATGCAGCTTGGATTTACTATGCATGGGATGGTAAACTAGCTGAAAGTATGAAATTAGATATTAACTACTTCTATCTAAAAGATTTCAATAAAGACTTAGACTACTATTCACCAATAATTATCGCTAATAACGATTACTTAAAAGAAAACAAAGAAGAAGCTAAAAAGGTTCTTAAAGCTATTAAGAAAGGATATGTCTACGCTATAGAACATCCTGAAGAAGCTGCAGAGATTTTAATTAAAAATGCTCCAGAATTGAAAGATAAAAAAGATTTCGTCATTGAATCTCAAAAATATTTATCTAAACAATACGCGACAAACAAAGATCACTGGGGTGAATTTGACGCTAACAGATGGAATGCATTCTACCGTTGGGTTAACGAAAATAAAATTACAAAACAACCTCTTGCAGATAACACTGGATTCAGCAATGACTATATAAAATAATGAATATATTATCAATAAAAAACTTATCTTTCAATTATCCTAACAATAAAATACTTAAAGATATAAATATTCATGTCGATAAAGGTGAAGTTGTTTCTATACTTGGTGGAAGTGGTGTTGGTAAAACTACCCTTTTCAACATTATTGCGGGTATAAATCCTCTTCAAAGTGGAGAAATCTCTATAAAAGACAATACAGACTATAAAGGTCGTGTAAGTTACATGCTTCAAAAAGACTTATTATTAGAACATAAGACTATTATTCAAAACATTATACTTCCTCTCTTAATAAGAAAAATTAATAAAAAAGAAGCAGAAGAAGAAGCAATTAAAAACCTGAAATTATTTAACCTTTACGAGTACAAAGATAAATATCCTAGTGAATTAAGTGGAGGTATGCGTCAAAGGGTTGCACTACTCCGTACATATATGTTTAAAGAAGAACTATTCTTACTAGACGAACCTTTCAGTGCACTTGATGCTATAACTAAAATATCATTACATTCTTGGTACCTTGAAATCAAGAATAAACTTGATATAACTACTCTACTAATCACCCACGATATAGACGAGGCCATTGACCTAAGCGACAGAATTTATATCATTAAAAATAAACCTGGTGAAATTGTATCTGAAATAAAAATAAATCTTGATGAAAATAATCAAGATGAACAAAAATTAAAATATAAAAAAGAGATACTAAATATACTTGGATTATAATAATACACCCTAGCGTGAATTTTCACACTAGGGTGTATTTAATTATTTATAAATACTATATTTTTTATTGATTAAATAAATTAATACTGCAGGAATTACTGCAAATATCATTAATTTATATCCAAATACTTCTAATGCTAGAAATATAGGTGTAATGTATGTCTTAGTAGCTGAAGAAAACACTAAGCAATAACCTAATCCCGCTGTTACCAGAATTGGTAACCCTAACCAAGTTCCTAAAATTACTCCACAAGTCGCTCCAATCGCAAACAACGGAGTAACCTCTCCTCCACTAAAACCGATTCCTGTACAAATAGCTGTTAATATAATTTTCAATATAAAATCATAAACTTGAATCTGTTCAAAATTTGTAAAAGAAGGATCAATTAAATTTGTACCTAATGAAGCATATCTGTACTCGAAAATAATACTTACTAAAATAAAAATAACTAGAAGAATCCAAATGATATTTTTATTCAAAGCTACTAATTCTTTTATTTTTCTTTGAAGTAGAACAAATAAAATTCCTACAAAAACAAAAACTACTCCAACAAAGATTAATTTAGAAATGAATTCTAAATTTATATTAATTCCACTTACATCTATAGCTACAAAAAACTTTTCCAAACCTACTTTATGTGATACAAATGCACTTATATACGCTGCAACAATATATGTTACATATTCATAAATTTTATTTATTGTAAAATTAAATTTGTCACTAACAACCTCTAAAATAAATACTACAGCCGCTAATGGGGTTTGGAATAATCCAGCAAACCCACAAATCATACCCAATTTCACAAAAAATTGTTTCTGCTCTATACTGAATTCTTCCGGGGCAATATTCCCACCAATAGCTCCACCTAACTGTACAGCAACACCTTCGCGCCCTACACTCACTCCGAAGCTATGAGCCAACAAAGTATTCAAAGTTAAAATAAAAGGAAACTTCCACGTAACCTTCTCTTTCTTATCAGTTGCCGCTTCAATAAAATACTTCATACCTATCGCACTAGTGTGTAAATATTTATTACTAAATTTAGTAAAAACTAATATCAATGGTGTCAAAATCAATAAATACTTATAATAACTACTAGTTAATTCTATTAACTTCAATAACGTTTGACCAAATAATGAACAACAAATTGATATTAATAATACCGCACTTATTAATCTAAAATAATAATTCCTTAACATATTATATATATTTTTTCTCCTTTAAATATAAATCTGAGATTGACATAAAGGTTCTAAATTTTTTAAAAAGAGTATATTGTAACTAATAGACGCAATGGTTTATTGTTATCTAATAACCCGGTCGCGAGGATCGACAAAATCGATTTCTACGAAATCACGATTTTTAAGTCACTCCCTCTAAGATTCTTTACTATTGATTCTTTTTAAAACTTAAACTTGTTTTTTTCGGTTGATCATAACTGAATCCTTCTCCTATAATATCATGAACTTCAGTTATTGTTACGAATGCTCGGGGGTCAATTTTATAAACCAAAGATTTTAGTTTTCCTATTTCATTTCTTGAGACTACACAATAACCTATATTCATATCTTTCTTAGAATAACTTCCTTGTCCTTTTATATAAGTTAATCCACGATTCATATCTTCTTGAATTTTCTTAGTGATGGCTTCTATTTCTGACGAAACTATCATTACTCCTTTTCCAGGAACACCACCTTCAACTACATAGTCTATAACCTTAGTACAAATAAAAATATAAATAAGCGTATATAAAATCGCTGGAAAACTTTTAACTACTACAAAAGTCAATGCTATAATTACACCATCAAGAACTTGAATAATTCTTCCAATTGAACTACCTGTATAAAGTTGTACAATTTTTGCGACTATATCTACTCCACCTGTGGTTCCTCCAGCAAGAAAAACTATTCCAAGACCAAGCCCCGCTAGTAATCCTCCAAATACAGCAGCTAATAATCTATCTCCACCAATTTCTATTTCTATATTATACTTTTCAAAAATACCTATCCAAAAAGTCAACATGATTATACCATACACTGTATAGTACATTGTCTTTTTATCTAACATTTTATATCCTATAATTAATAAAGGAATATTTACCAGTATTGTCCCAACAGAAACTGGAAGACCTATAGAATATAATAATAACAGTGATATACCTGTTCCTCCACCTTCTGCTAACTTATTTGGAACATTAAAATGCATAATAGCAAAAGAATAAATAGCACAGCCTAAAGAGATAATAAATAATTCTTTAAAGATTTTTGTTAAATTTAAATTCTTGTAATTCTTTTCCACAGTGCACCTCCAAAAGCAATTTTATCCTAATTATAACAGGTTTTAAACTCATAAACAACCTGAGTAAATAATATTTTTTCATCTCTTAATAATTATAAATTTCATATTTTCTTAGACATTATTACAAATTTGTACTATAATTATAATATCAATATTGGAGGTTGACTTTTAAAATGAATAAAAACTTCATACCAAATTATCTTACCCTTTGCAATATTTTTTGTGGGTTTATGTCAATTCTGACTACATCACATGGATATTTTATTTGGGGTACTGTCTTTATTATCTTAGCCATGCTTGCAGATAGATACGATGGCATCGTTGCAAGAAAACTTGGTGTTGTTTCTGAAATTGGTCACGACTTAGATTCATTATGTGACGTAGTAAGTTTTGGAGTAGCACCTGCTATGCTTGTTTTTGAAATCTTTATTACTAATGATAAGCCATCAACTCTATTAATGGTAATTGTTGCTATTCTTTGTGGAATTTACGTATGCTGTGGTGCTTATCGTTTAGCAAGATTTAATGTAACAAAAATGAAAAATGGATACTATCAAGGTGTTCCTATTACTACATGCGGGACAGTCCTTGCAGTACTTGCTCCGATAAAATTACCAAGTATTGCAATACTAATACTGTTAGTGTTATGCTCTTACTTAATGGTAAGTAATCTAAAAATAAAAAAAATATAGAAAAAAGGGGCTGACTCAATAGTCCTAAATTTTAAAAGTGTATATGAAAACTCATAGACGTAGTGGTTTATTGATATCTAAATTCGCTTTATAAAAGCTTTTTAGATATCTAATAAACTGTACGGGGGTGACTCAACAAAATCGATTTCTCTGAAATCACAATTTTTGAGTCACTCCCATTTTTTATTTTTTACCAATATAATTTAATATTATTTCTTTATATTAAATCTATACAATAAGTTTATCCATAAAACCTCCCACTCCAATGCTACATTACGAGAAAGAATAATATTCCAAAGAATCTTATGAAAGTTATTTTCTAGTGTATATACTCTTCTAAATATCTAATTCCATATAGTTACTTTACTTAAATATATCGTTTCAAATTAGTATATTACTTTTTTTTTTTTAATTTTTGTTATATAATTTTATAAGTAATTTTGAATAGTAACAGACTAAAAAGGAGATTTCAAAATGATATTTACTGAAATTAGTAGTGAAGAACTTCAACAATTTCAAAAAGAAAATAGCCACAGATATTATTTCTCACAATCTGCAGAATATAATATCATGGCCAATAATAACAACTTAAAAACTGAAATTTTAGCCGTAAAAGAAAATAATAAAATACTAGCATACGGTATTTTCATTTATTTTCAATATAAAAAATACTTTTACAAAGTAACTGCACAATACGGGCCGATTATGGATTACTCAAATTCTGAGTTAGTTAGTTTTTACTTTGAACAATTAAAAAAACACTATGCAAAAAATCTAAGAGTATTATGTGTCCGTGTAAATCCATTTGTAAATGAAAAAATCTACAATGATGTTGAATTTGTAGAAGAAAACGAAGATGCAGTTAGAACAAATAGAATTTTAAATGACTTAAATTATCACGCTATGAATGAAGATTTATTTACAAATCCTACACTAGCTTCTCGTTGTGTTTTCTCTAAAAAACTAGATGAAACTATTACTGAGAATAATTTATTAAAGAATATTTCACAAATTGCTCGTTATACTATTAATAGAACGATGAAAGAAGGAGTTCAGGTTCGTGAAATAGACATATTCAATGAAGAAGATGCTAAAATCTTCGATGAAATAAATCGTGATACTGAAGATAGAATTGATTTTGAAATTCGAGACAATAATTATTTCAAATCATTAAAAAATAATATCGGAGATAAGGCTCACTACCTTGTTTCATATATTGATTGTGATCAATTCGTTGAAACTACAACTAACACAATTGCAAATCTTGAAAAAGAGCGAGACGATTTAAAAGAAAAATTAGAACAAGGAAAAGTGAATGCTAAAAAAGCAACTAACCGTCTAAAAGAATTTGATGAAAATATTGCAATATGGTATAAAAAAATCGATAAAATAAAAGAACTTAAAGCAGAAAATGGAAATGTTATTAACCTTTCTTGTGCAACTTTTATTGAAACAGGTCAAGATTTAATCTACTTCACAAGTGGTGCAATGAGAAAATTCCACCGTTATGAAGGTCCATATGCAATCCTATTCCATATGATAAAATATGCAATTAACAATAACTTCAAATATTTTAACTTCTTTGGTACTTCAAAAGATTTCCATTCTGAAGATGCTACTGACTATGGTGTACTACAGTTCAAACGTAACTTCAATGGGAATATTGAGTACTTTATGGATAACTATGAGATTAGAAATGCTATTGGTAAAGTTTGGAAAATTTAATAAAAAAGGAATTGAGATTTATCTCAATTCCTTTTTTTCTTATTCTGACTTTTTAGCAGCTTTTTTCGTAGCCTTTTTTGGTCTTTCTTTTTTTTGTGGTTTGTTATTTTCTGGATACATTACTTTATCTACTAATCCATACTCACACGCTTCTTCTGCTGTTAAATAATTGTCACGCTCTGTATCGCGTTCAATAGTTTTAATAGTTTGACCAGTTCTATCTGCTAAAATTTTATTTAGTTTTTCTCTAGTTCTTAATATGTGTTTCGCTGCAATTTCTATTTCTGTTGCTTGTCCTTGTGCCCCACCTAATGGTTGGTGAATCATTACTTCAGCATTTGGAAGAGCGTATCGTTTACCGATAGTCCCAGCAGCAAGCAAGAATGCACCCATACTAGCTGCCATACCCATACAAATAGTAACAACATCACATTTAATATGTTGCATTGTATCATAAATTGCAAAACCAGCTGTCACACTTCCACCTGGTGAATTAATATAGAAATAAATATCTTTTTCACTATCTTGTGCTTCTAAAAATAAAAGCTGACTTGTTATTGAATTTGCTACTTGATCATTCACATCTGAACCAAGAATAATGATTCTGTCTTTTAATAATCTTGAATAAATATCATATGCTCGTTCCCCTTGCGAAGTCTGCTCTATTACTGTAGGAATTAAATTCATTTTCTTACCTCCTAATTTTCTTTTCACTAGATATTATATATCAAAAATGGTCAATTAGCAACTTTTTTCCCTTTCTAAGTACTCCACATATCAAATATAATAACACTTACATTCAAACTAAAAAATCGACTTAAATTAATAATTCTAAGCCGATTATATATAATTTTTATAACCTATAAGAATGTTCTTTAAAATTCCCTACTATGGTATTTACCGCACTTACCGTAATAAATGCTTCCGGACAATTTTCTGCTACTAACTTGCGTAATTGATGCATTTCATTCTGCTGAATAACTACAATTATCATTCGTTTCTTCTCGTGTGAATATCCACCTTCTACGTCCATAATTGTTGATCCTCTATGTAAAGTATTATTTATAACCTCAACCATTCTTTCAGGATTACTACAAATAATTGTACATTGAATATAAGCTGAGAAGAATTTCTGAACACCTTTCATCGTTTGGTTACGTACAAAACTCATAACCAGAGCATACATTACATATTTTATATCAAAAAATATCCATACTATTGTATAAACTGTAATATCCTGTATAAGAAATACAGTTGGTAAATTAGAATCCATCTTTTTAGAAATGAATTTACCTGTAATGTCTGTTCCCCCAGTAGAAGCACCCGCAACTAGTAGACAACACATTGCAAGCCCAGAAATAATCCCACAGAAAATTGCTGCAACAAGAGGATCGCCTAAATCTACTGGTGTGATAATTTTTGGTAAATTATTTATTAAAAATGACGATATACTTATCACAACTCCTGTAAGAATTACGAACTTACGGCCAATGTATCTATATCCTATATAAAATAATGGAACATTTAAAATAAATTGTACAGTACCTATTTTTATTCCAGTAAGTTTGTTTATTACTAAACTTAATCCTAATGCTCCACCTGCTCCAATATTATTTACAGGTATTAGTAATCCAGCATAAATAGAGAATAATATTGTTCCAATTATTATTAGAAAGACATTCTTTGATTGTTTATGTTGTTCAGTCGTATAAATCGTATCTGATAATTTCATGATTTCCTTATCCTTTATTTTTATCATGTATATATTTTAATACAAATATAAATTTAAAACAAATATAAATTGATTATCTTTTATAAAACATTAAGAAATAATTCATTTTGTAGGCATTTTGTGTTAAAATTTAAGTAATAGACTTTTTTAGTTATTATGATATAGAAGAAATTTGGGAGTCATTCATTAGTTAATTTATACGATAATTAATTTTTAATTTATGAATCTCCCTTTTAAAAGGAGCTATTTATGATTAAACTCTATAATACATTGACAAAACAAAAAGAAATTTTAAAAACAATTGAAGAAAACAAAGTAAGAATGTACGTTTGTGGACCTACTGTATATAACTATATACATATTGGAAATGCACGTCCGATAATAGTTTTTGACGTAGTTCGCAAATATTTAGAACACAGTGGCTATGAAGTAGATTTTATCTCTAACTTTACAGATGTTGATGATAAAATTATTAAAGCTAGTAATGAAGAAGGAATTTCTACAAGTGAACTAACTGAAAAATACATTACAGCTTTCTTTAAAGATTATGATGCACTTGGATGTAAGAGAGCAACAAAAAACCCTAGAGTTACTGAATATATGCAAGAAATAATTAACTTCATCTCAAAACTTGTTGAAGAAGGTTTTGCATACGAAGCTAATGGTGATGTTTATTTCAGAACACGTAAGAAAGAAGACTACGGAAAATTAAGTAAACAATCTATCGATGACCTAATTAGTGGTGCTCGTATTGAAGTTGGTGAACATAAAGAAGATCCTCTAGATTTCGCATTATGGAAAAAAGCTAAACCTGGTGAAGTTAAATGGGATAGTCCATTTGGAGAAGGCCGCCCTGGTTGGCATATTGAATGTTCTGTAATGGCAAAAGAAACTCTAGGTGATACAATCGACATCCACGCTGGTGGACAAGACTTAACATTCCCTCACCATGAAAATGAGATTGCACAATCTGAGTGTCATAACCATGCACCATTTAGTAATTATTGGATGCATAATGCTTTTATTAATATTGATAATGTTAAAATGAGTAAAAGTTTAGGTAACTTCCGCCTTGTAAAAGACATTATCGCTGAAATAGACCCTATGGTACTTCGTTTATTCATGTTAACAGTTCACTACAGAACTCCAATTAACTATACATTAGAAAATATTGAACTTGCAAAAACAAACTTTGAAAAAATTAAAACTTCTTATCAAAACTTACAATTCAGATTAAATAATGATATGACTGACGAAAAATTAGATACAGAAGTTGTAGCATTAGTTACAGAAGAGTTAAACAAATTTGAAGAATATATGCAAGATGATTTCAACACAGCAAACGCTCTTTCTTCATGGTATGAAATCGTGAGAATATCTAATTCATACACAGCAAAAGAAGCTGTTAACAAAGAAACCCTAGAGCTAATCAACGCTGCATTCGAAACTTATAGTTCAATTCTAGGAATAAATGTAAAAGAAGATAATACTCTTAATAGTGAACATATCGAAAGTTTAATATCTGAACGTGAAGAAGCTCGTAAAAATCGTGATTTCGCTTTAGCTGATAAAATTCGAGATGACTTAAAAGAACAAGGAATTATCCTAGAAGATACTAAACAAGGTGTACGATGGAAAAAAATATAACATTTAAATTTACTGAAAAAAACTTCGCTAACCCAAACCAAATGCAAGCTTTAACCCTTGCCTACATTGGAGATAGCATCTATGATATTATGAGTAGAGAATACGTTATGAAAAATCACTTAGGAAAAATAAATGATCTTCACAAGACAGTTTCTACAATTGTATCAGCAAGAGCTCAAGCAAGCTTTATGGAAAACATGCTAAGTAATAGTATACTAACAGAACATGAAGAAAAGATTTATAACCGTGCAAAAAATCAAAAAAACAACTCTAAAGCAAAAAACGCAAGTATTATGGAATATAAACTAGCTACTGGTTTAGAGGCTGTATTCGGCTATTTATATTTAGAAAAAAACTTTGAAAGATTGGAGGAAATGTTTAACTACATAATCAAATTATATGAAGAAAAACAATAAACATTATAAAGAATTAAGACTAAAAAATAGAGAACAAAAACTTCAAGTTCAAGCTCCTGAGGTTGATTTAGACAAAGAAGTAATTGCTGGTCGTAATGCTATACTAGAAGCTATCAAATCAGGACGTGAAATTAATAAAATTTTATTCCAAGAAGGTATTGAAAAGGGAAGATTAAAATCTATTTTCACCATTGCGAACGAGAAGAAAATCATTTGTCAAGAAGTTCCAAAGCGTAAATTAGATAATTCAACTACTGAACGTCACCAAGGGGTTATCGCCTATGTTGCACCTTACTCTTACTTTGAACTTGATGAAGTAGTAAATAATCTAGAAATTAATAAAAATACTACCCTTCTAATTTTAGACCATATTGAGGATCCACATAACCTTGGAGCGATAATTAGAACTGCTGAGGCTAGTGGTGTTAAGGCAATAATCATACCTAAACGTCGAGCTGCTGTAGTTAGTCAAACTGCAGTTAAAGCATCTGCTGGAGCAATTGAACATATGCCTGTTGTTCGTGTATCAAATTTAACTGATGCTATTAAAAAGTTAAAAGAAAAAGGATTCTGGATTGCGGGAACTACACTAGCAGAACGTTCTGAAGATTATACAAAAATTGCAAAAGATGTACCACTAGCCATAGTAATCGGTAATGAAGGTGAAGGAATGAGTAAAGTTGTTACTAATGAATGTGACTTCTTATATCACCTACCAATGCTAGGAAAAATCCAAAGCTTAAATGCTTCTGTAGCTGCTGGTATAATAATGTACGAAAGAATAAAATCTAATGATTAAAATATTAGAATCTAAAGAAGAGCTTAACCTTGGTTTTGCTCTTCGTATTGAGGTATTTGTTAGAGAACAAAATGTTCCATTAGGACTTGAACTTGATGAAAAAGATCATAGTAAGAACACTGTTCATATTGGATACTTTGATGGTGAAAAACTTATAGGAGTCGCACGTCTTATAGATCTCGATAAAGACATTATTCACATTGGACGTGTTGCTATAGATAAAGATAACCGTGGAAAAGGTATCGGTCGCAAGCTTATCATTGGCTGCGAAACTACTGCCAAAAACATTTTAAAAAGAGAAGTAATTATAGAACTTAGTTCTCAAATTCAAGCTGAAAAATTCTATGAATCATTAGGTTACAACAGAGTTAATGATAAAATATATTTAGATGCGGGTATTGAGCATGTAGATATGAGGAAAATAATTAATTAAATTTACAAAGGAGGCTTTTTTATGAAAAAACAATATTTATTTATTGATGGTTATAATCTACTTTTTCGTATGAAGGAATATAACTTAATAAAAAGCTCTACCTTCCCTACTGAACGTGATATTCTAATCGATATGTTACGTGAATATGCAGGAGGAAATAATTACATCGTCTACTGTGTATTTGATGCCTATCTAACTCGTGCAAAAGAATATATAAAAGAAGAACCACCAATCAGTATTGTTTATACAAAAACTGGAGAACGTGCTGATCAATGGATAGAAAGAAAAACTCGAGAATTAAGAATCGATCACTTTGTGGATATCATAGTTGTAAGTGATGATAACGATGAGCGCGATACTACTCTTGGCTATGGAGCGATTTTAAGAGATTGTCACATGTTTATAAAAGAGTTAAAAGATAGAAAACAAAATGTTTCTAAAATAACCAAAAAACACAATTCAAGAGAATTAAAAAATAGACATATTCGCATGAGCGATAAAGATAGAAGAAAGCTAGAAAATTTCATAAAAAATGGGAAATTTTAAAACTAAAGAGATGGACATATTAAAATCCATCTCTTTTTTTTTACTATTTTTCTATTCTAAATGAAACTAATTTCAATTTTTCCTTTACCTGAAACTGCTGTTATTTGTTTATCTTTAGAATCATCTGTATTTTTACTATAATTAATTTGATAATCTTGTTTATTTCCTTTAATTTTTGCGAAAATATCTCCAGATTCTGTGGTTAAATTCATAGAATTTACCTTTGTTTGGTCTACTATAATTTTTGTATTATTTTTAGTTTCAATAATCGCTTTATTTATAGTATCCTTTATAATCTGTACCTTTTTATTATCAGTAGCGATTTTAAGATTACCTATCTCAGCTTCTTCAACTACAACCTCATCATTACTACTAATGATTAAATTTTCTACATTTACAAATATTTTAGAAGTTGCATCTCTGTTTTCCAGACTTATATTTTTATATACTTTATTAGGAAGATATACATTAAGGCTATTATCACCTAATTCCTCTGCGAAAGCAGTAATATTTAATAAATTATTATCTATAAAATACTTATAATTTCCTTTGTATCTTCCTTGTATTAAAATCGTCTCATTATCGTGATAATAAATTTTGACATTGTTTTTCGATGTGTTAATTTTAATACTATCTACCCCTTTCTTCCCAATCCATTCACTAAAGACTTTATAAGAAGATTCTTTTGGAGCATTAGTTTCTTTATCCTCTTTACTGAATCTCACACAACCTGTTGCAATCGACACAGTTAATATTGATATAATTATTGTTTTTAAAAATTTTTTCATTATTATCCCCTCCCACCCTCAGAATGCTCCTATAAAAAAAGAATGTCAAGAAAAAAATGATTGACCTAGGAAAAGGCCAATCATTTCTTTATAAAATTATCTCATTGTTACGAATTCTTCAGAACCTGTTGGGTGAATCGCTACTGTATTATCGAAATCACGTTTTGTTGCGCCCATTTTAATAGCTACAGCAAAACCTTGAATCATTTCATCAACACCATATCCAATTCCGTGTAACCCAATAACTTTCTCATCTTCCCCATGAGTTACTAGTTTCATAAAGCATGGTTGTCTGTGACTAGTTATTGCAGAATACATTGGAGTAAATGATGATTTATAAACTTTAATGTTTTCTTCACCGAACTCTTTGATAGCTTGTTCTTCTGTGTATCCAATAGAACCAATCGCTGGGTGTGAGAATACTACTGTAGCAACATTAGTGTAATCTAAGTGCTCTTCAGGCTTATTGTTAAATAATCTTTCTGATAATCTACGTCCTGCCGCAACAGCAACTGGAGTTAAAGCAAGGCGACCTGTTACATCCCCTACTGCATAAATTCCTTCTACATTTGTATTTTGATATTTATCTGTTGGAATAAATCCACGTTCATCTACTTCCACACCTGCAGCTTCTAAGTTAAGATTTTCAGATAATGGTTTTCTACCGATTGCCCAGATTAAAAGATCAACAGTAGTTTCACGTCCATCTTCAAGCACTAAAGTAACACTGTCATCATCATTTTTCACGACTTTTTTAGGAATAGCATTTGTATGAAGAGTTGGTCCTTCTTCATTAATTACTTTTACTAAAGTATCTACTATATCTTTGTCAAAAGTTCTTAAAGGACGGTCGCGACGCACAAATAGATGAGTATCCACACCTAATCCGTTGAATACCCCTGCAAGTTCAACTGCGATATATCCTGCACCAACTACAGCAATACGTTTTGGTAATTGTTTAAGTGCGAATACTTCATTAGAAGTAACACCAAACTCGGCACCTTCAACATTAGGGATAGTTGGTTGTCCACCAGTCGCTATTAATATGTGATCAGCTGTATATTGTTCACCATTAACTTCAACCGTATTTTTATTTACAAATTTAGCATATCCTCTTACTAAATCTACTTTATTATTATTTAATCCACGTTCATAAGAACCATGAATTCTATCAATATATGCCGAACGATTACCTACTAGTTTTGAGAAATCAAATTCTACATCTCCAAAATTAAATCCATAGTCATTTGCGTATAATTTTAAACTTTCAGATATTTGTGACGCATGCCACATAACTTTTTTAGGAACACATCCAACGTTTACACATGTTCCTCCTAATTCATTTCCTTCAATTAACAGTCCTTTTACACCGTACATTGCAGCTCGGTTAATTGAAGCTATTCCTCCGCTTCCTCCACCAATTGCAATATAATCATAATGTTTTGCCATGTTTTCACCTCTGTAATATAGTATAACTTCTAACGATTAAAGATTAGCATTTTCCTTATCTTTTCTTAAGTTACACTTAATCTCTATATTTCATATTATGCAACATTTAACAATTTAATTCAATAGATATGCTTACATTTGTAATCAAAAAAATGAAAATCATCTCACTATCAAAGATTTTCAATACTTTTCAATATTTTCTAGTTAAACCATTAAAGCATTGTTAATGATAAATACTTCTTTTTATGATATAATTTTTCCATAAATGAGGTGATTATATGTTTAACTATATAGAAAAATTAGACTCTATAGAACAATTTAAAACACTAAAAGAGGAAAATGAAAAAATAGTTTTTGTATTTTCTGCAACATGGTGCCCTGATTGCATCATGCTTGATCGTTATTTAGAAGAAACGATGAACAAGTTTCCTGAAATAAAATTCATCTACGTTAATCGTGATGATTTTCCAGAAATAGCGCAAGCCCTTGATATTTTTGGTATTCCATCTTTTGTAGGTTACAAAAATAATGTTGAAGCTAGTCGTTTCGTATCAAGACTTGCAAAAACACAAAAAGAAGTAGAAGAATTTTTAGAGAAAATCTAATAAAACTATAAAAAGGCTCAGCAGTTTGCTAAGCCTTTTTACACTACCTTAAATAATAAAGTGGTCCTAATATTTTTTTAATATTTTCGGTTGATTCAAATTTTAAATCCAATGCATCATCAACAGTTTTTATCTTATTATTTTCTATCATTTCTTCTAATGTTGATGGAATTACACTTAATTTAAACACTGGAGTTATTTTTAAATCTGATGTAGGAACGATATTATAAAGATCATTTTCTTCGATTTTTTGACCTACAAAGATCTCTTTTGTCCCTTTATCCATATTTACTTTTACCGTTTTATTTGCAATAAAATGTGATAATGTGTAACCTGATTTAGGTGCTACTATTATTTTATTATTTTTTGTAGCATCTCCAATATTATTAAATTCATCAACTCTTAAAACATTAGATGTTCCTTTGGAAAGATTAATATTTCCTTCAAAAGTCTTTTCAAATTCTACATTGAATAACTTTCTATATACTGCAGTAAATTCAATATCTTTTCCTTTTTCTGTAACTACAGCACCTAATTCATTCGTTTGCAATAGCTTATTTTTAGAAACTCTGATATTTTCTGAGTTTTCACCAGTCAGTAAATAATCGCTATTTGCCTGCCAACCTAAGAACTCTTGCTCTGTAACTCCAGTTGCCGTTGGTAAATTAATCATACTATCTATTCTAGATCCTACTAGTACCTCTTGACCATCAGACAAGAATTTATCAATACCTCGTCCTACAAACTTAACAGTCACCCACTCACTATCCACTTTTTTAAAGTAAATCTCTAAAACTGTCTCTGCCGTAATATAATCATCATCACTGATTACTTTCTTGTTAGATCTGAAGAGTACTTCATATCCTGAATTTGGTTTAATTTTTTTACGAAGTTCTACTAGTAACTCTCCTATTCTTTTGGTTTCAGGCCACTCTATATCCTTGTCCTTTATACTGTCATCAACCTTACCAAAACGCTTGTTATAATCATCCTGTCGGATTTTAATAGTATTAGTATTTTCTTTATAATTTGCTTTTACTATTATACTATTGTCGACACCAACTTCAGATAAATCCTTAATTTCATTAATTTTAGAATTATCTTTTGCATCTATAATGGTATAACTATCAACATGATATTTTTCTTTAGCAAAGAACTTAGTATCTATTTTGCTTAGTTTCTGACCGGTTAACAACGTCACTTCTTTTTTAGTAATGCCGTTATCCAATAATATTTTTGTATTATATTTCGCTTCAATTTTTATATTGTTTCCTAATACTTGAGAATTTGAAACTTCCTTGTCATCTAGATAATAACCAGAAAAATCATAACTTGAATCATTACTCGTAATATCTTTAATTTCATTTTCTTTAATGAAATTACCAAACGATACTCCCTGTTTGATTAAAAACTCTTTATTATTTTTCTTAAATTCCGAAGGATATTCTAGCTTTACATTATTCCAGTAATCTTTATCTTGAGCTAATTCGACTTCTATTTTTTTCGATAAATATGGAACTTCTATATTCTCTGAAGTTGTTTCCTTACCATCTACCAATATTTTAGCTTTTCTATAACTATAATATTTATCAGGTCGATAAAACTGTTCCACTTCATATGGTAAAACTAAGACCTTATCATCCTTAGGTGAATTTCTTAATTCAACGGTTCTATTTACTACCTCTCTTTTACCTTCTTTTACTACTAGATTAATATTTTTTTTAGTAAAATATACCTGACTTGTTTTTGAATATTCAAGATTCTCTATATTTCCTTTATTATCCATGTCATAACTCATAACATTCATTATTATTCTACTATTGGGTACAAAAAGTTTTAATAGACTTTTATCAATTATTTTTCCAGTTCCACTTTTTTTCATCTGTACTCTGAATAATTCATTCGGAATATTATTATTATCAAGAGAGTAAAAAATTAGATAATTATAAGAATTCTTTTTATAACTTAACAATTCTGCACTATATTCCAATTCTTCCATATTACTATGAATTAGATTGTTTTTTATAACAGGAAGAGAGTAACTTCTACTTTTAGAGAATAAATCAAAATTAAATATATTATCCCTTAGTACTGTATCCATTACAGTTGTATTATAATCTGTAAAATAATCTGCTTTTGTCTCCGAACTTGTAACTGTAATTAAGCTAAAACACAGCAGTCCAGAACTTATAAATTTACAATATTTCAACATTTCTCCTCCTTTCTTATTAATATCTATTATACCATATTCTATAATAACAATTATATATAATATCGTTAAAATAAAACTAAATATTACCAAAATAGCATTAAAATACTTTTCATTGCTGTATAGGTTTAAATACCACAAAATAGACCTATAAGTGTATCACTTATAGGTCTATGTTTTATTAATGTTATTTTAAGCTTCACTTATATTTTCTAACATTATTTGATCATTAGATATACTAACTTCATCATATTCGTAATCATCCGCAAAATCGTACGAATACTCCTTATATAGGAACATTTCATTAGAGTAATCTAAAAACTCCTCCTCTGGAGTAGAAAACTCTACTTCATTATAACTTTCATCAGCGTAATCTGATAAAATTTCATCTTCATAGTCTATTTCAGTATTGAAGTCCTGGGAATATTCATCATCTTGCCCGTACCTGGGATCCGGCGACTCCAAACTAGATAAGTTCATTGTATACATAAAAATCTCCTTAAATATCTTTTTTTATTATCATAATTATACATAATAGTTTAACTTTTTTCAAGCAAAAACTATAGTTTTTTCAAAATATTTTTTCTTACCTCATCAAGTGCTTCTACGCTTGCTCTAAAGCGGATTAACTCCCTATCTCCAACGAATAAACACTCTTTTACAGTAACATCCCCTTGAGCATATACAGCTATATAAACCAATCCGACAGGTTTTCCACTTTCATCACTATTTGGTCCAGCTATTCCAGTTGTAGCAATAGCAAAATCACTATTTAGTCTTTTCGCTACTCCTAGGGTCATCTCCCGAGCAACCTCTTCACTAACCGCACCAAATTTTTCTAAAGTTTCTTCTTTTACTCCTAATGTCAAAATCTTAGATTTATTTGAATAACATACTACTCCTTCTAGTAATGAATTTGAAATTCCACTTTTTTCTACTAGCATTTCTGCTATTTTTCCACCAGTAAGAGATTCCGCAATGGAAATTGTGTAATTATTCTCAATAAGAAGATTGGCTACCACACTATTTAATTCAGTTTGTGAACTAGAAACATCTTCATCTCCAACTAAATAAATATATTCTCCTACACCTTCTCTACTCTCTATTTCTTCCAGTTGACGATTTATCATGTCCTCACATTCGTTTTTATCTTCAGCACTTGCAGTTATTCTTAATAGTACCTCACCAGTTTTCGCATATAATGCTAGAGTAGGATTAGTCTGTCTATCCATTATATCTTTTATTTTTGTTTCTAAAAGTGATTCGCCAATACCATAGAATCTTACGTATTTTGAAATAAATTGTTTCTTACTGTATTTTTCTAAGTAAGGTTTAACACTTTTCTCAAACATATCACGCATTTCTCTTGGAGGCCCAGGCATTAAGATAATACGTTTATTATTTTCTTCAATTATTATCCCTGGAGCTGTACCACAGAAGTTTTCTAACACTATAGCTCCTTCAGGAATCATAGCTTGTTTCTTATTGTTTTCTGTAATTACATTTCTACCTGATCTTGTCAATCTCTCAAGAATTTTCACCCATGAATATTCATGAAAATAAAAATCTCTTCCAAAAAATTCTGCTGCACATTCTTTAGTTATATCATCATCAGTAGGTCCCAAACCACCAGTAATTATGACCGTATCATTTTCTGAAAATGCAATATCTAAAGTTTTAAGTAACCTTTCTCGATTATCCCCTACTGTAGTTTGCCTAAAGACTGCTAAGCCAAGCGCTGCTAGTTCTTTTGATAAATATGCAGTATTAGTATTTACTATATCACCTAATAATAATTCTGTTCCAACAGAAACTATTTCAACTCTCATAAATAAACCTCGCAAATTTACTAATTTTCTTCTCTTAATTCTATTCTACATCATAACAGCCTAAAAATAAATAATCTAGACTTAAAGTACTTTCATTTTAAAAAAAGAGGTTGTATACTAAATCCAGGGCATGGAAAAATTCCAGCCCCGGATTTTAATTTTTATATACAAAAAGACAAAT
>CAURVX010000002.1:0-74810 GCA_963528605.1 uncultured Gemella sp. | reverse complement strand
TGCCTAGATTTCATTTCCTATTTTTCTCCATACCCCGAATTTGACAAAGAGCCTAGAAATCATGTATTCTAGCAATTCACCTTTTAAATAATAATTAGCTTAGCTTACCTTTTAGTTTCATATTTTTAACAATTTTCTCAATAGAATTTACATAAGCAGCTTTTCTCATAGGAATATCAAATCTCTCTTTCACTCCCCAAATGTCATTAAATGCTTTTGTCATAACTCTCGCTTGTTTTTCTACGACTTCTTCTTCTGTCCAGTAGTAACCTTGTAAATTTTGTACCCATTCAAAGTAAGATACAGTAACACCACCACTGTTCGCAAGAATATCAGGAATTACCACAACGCCTCTTTCTTGTAGAGTTTTATCTCCAGCTAAAGTTGCTGGCCCATTAGCCCCTTCAGAAACAACAGCAGCTCTTATTAAATTAGCTTCTTTTTCATCGATAGCATTCTCTAATGCACAAGGACACACTACATCTACATCTAAAGCCCAAAACTCATCTAACGTTAAACATTTCGTGTTTGGTAATGTATGGAATCTAACTCTCTTATCTTTACATTCTTGTAGTTCTGCATAAGATAATCCTTCTTCGCGATAAACAGCATATTGAACACCATCATCATCACGTTCCGTTACAGCAACTACAGTAGCACCAAACTTCACAGCTGTATCAACAGTATAGCTACCTACGTTACCGAAACCTTGAACAGCAAATTTCGCACCTTCTGTAGATTTACCTAATTTCTCGAGTGCCAATTTTGCAGCAAGTGCTACACCGTATCCAGTTGCTTGAGTTCTACCTAAAGAACCACCTAATTCTAATGGTTTCCCAGTTAGCGTTCCTATACCTTGTTCTCCAGTAAGAACATTATACTCATCGATCATCCAAGACATAATTTGTCCATTAGTATTAACATCTGGTGCAGGAACATCTTGTTTTTCACCTAGATATTTGTATAATCCACGAATATATCCACGTGATAATCTTTCTAATTCACCTTTTGATAAGTCTTTTGGGTCTACTATAATACCACCTTTACCTCCACCATATGGCAGATTAGCAACAGCACATTTAAATGTCATCCAAATTGATAATGCCTTAACTTCATCAGCTGTTACAAGTGGATGAAATCTTAATCCACCTTTTGTAGGACCGATTGCGTCATTATGCTGAGAACGGAATCCTTTGAAGTATTTTACCTCACCATTATCCATTCTAACAGGAATAGAAATCTCAATAAATCTTTGCGGATCTTTTAAAGATTCATACACTTCTTCTTTATAACCTAAAACTTCACAAGCACCTTTAATTTGCTCTCTTGCGTTAACTAATGGATTGTTATTCATAACCACATCTCCTAAGAATGTTATTTTACATTTGACATGTAATATTGTTTTATTAATTATATCAAAGACAATATATTTTTGTAAACGCTTTTGTTTTCACTTCACATTTTTCTTATTTCCTAATATGTTTACTCTCAATAACAAAAACTTAATAGAAAAAGTTAGTATAACAACATATGTGCTTGTTAAATACTAACTTTTATCAAAAACTATAATATTTATTTACTTCGCATCATACCATGACGCTCCACTGCTAGCTTCAGCTTTCAATTGAACATCTAAATTAGCCGCTTCTTCCATAATTTTAATCATTTCTTTTGTAAACTCTTCTTCTATATCTTTATTTACATCAAATATTAATTCATCATGTACTTGTAATAATAATTTTGCATCTACATTTGTTTTTTCTAAATATTCAAATACATTAACCATAGCTATTTTTATAATATCCGCAGCAGTTCCTTGAATTGGTGAATTCATCGCAATACGTGCATTTAGATTAGCTACAATTTTATTCTTCGCATTAATATCCGGTAATGCTCTTCTTCTATTGAATAAAGTTTCTACATAACCGTGTTCTTTTGCAAAATCTACGATATCAGACATATACTTATCAACACCCTTGAATGTTTCTAAATATTTATCAATAAATTCTTTTGCACGTTTTCTAGTAATCCCAAGGTTATTAGATAGACCAAAATCAGAAATTCCATAAACAATACCAAAGTTAACAGCTTTAGCTTCTCGGCGCATTGAAGAAGTCACCTCATCAAGACTGACTCCGTTAACATCACTGGCTGTTTTAGTATGAATATCTACATCATGTTTAAAGGCATCTATCATTCCTGCATCCTGTGCTATATGAGCTAATACTCGAAGCTCTATCTGAGAATAGTCAATAGATAAAATTACTCTATCATCAGAAGCTGGAACAAATGCTTTTCTGATTTTTTTCCCTTCTTCAATTCTCGTTGGAATATTTTGAAGATTTGGATTCACTGACGATAAGCGTCCAGTTTGAGCTAATGTTTGCTCATAACGTGTATGAATTTTTCCTTCGCGAGTAATATCTTTTACTAACCCTTTTGCATAAGTTGAGTTTAATTTTGTAATTGTTCTATATTCCATAATTAATGGAATAATTTCATGACTATGTTGTAGTTGTTCTAGTACCTCTACAGCTGTAGAATATCCAGTTTTTGTTTTCTTAATTGGTGGTAAACCTATATCTTCAAATAGTACCACTCCTAACTGTTTAGGTGAAGCTATATTGAATTCAGAACCAGCTAAAGTATATATGCTAGCTTCTAAAGTTTTAATTCTTTCATCAAACTCAGCACTCATTTCTTCAAGTGCTTTTTTACTAACATGTATTCCATCAAATTCCATATTAGCTAATACTTTAGCCACTTTTATCTCTATATCTTTATACAAGTCCGTCATATTCTCTTCAGTAAGTTTTTCTTCCATCAATGGTTTCATCAATGCAATACTCTCTGCAATTTCAGCTATATACAGATTAATAACTTCTTGAGCTGGTAAAGCTCGTTTTGCCCCCTTACCATAAATTTCTTCATCACTACTCATTATTTTCCCAAGATAGTTAAAGACGATTTTATCAATTTCAGTTTTGGCATTAACATCAAGAAGATAAGATACAATTTTCACATCGAAAACTTCTCCGTTAATATCTACTCCGTTTCTCTTCGCTATAAATAAAATCTTTTTAAAATCATAAACAGTTTTAGAAATTTCACTTTGAAGATAATCTACTACAAACTCATTAGTGAAAAATTGTTCTTCACTAAAAATATAAGCAATTCCTTCTTTATAGACTACTATTCCAACTACATCTGAGTTATGATAATCTTCTGTGTAACACTCAACATGTAAAGTACTATCGGTAAAATCTATTTTCGTATTTTTATCTGCTAAAACAATACTAATTTCCTTTTTAGGAGCAACTGTCTTTTCAGCAGTTACACTCACCTCTTCAGTAGAAGTTTCTTGAGATAATTTTCTTAAAAATGAAACAAATTCAAGTTTTTCAAATAACTCTCTTTTTAGTTCTACATTCTCACTATATGTTAAATCTTCTAACTTATTGTCAACTGGAACTTCAGTATAAATAGTTGCTAGTTTTTTACTTAATAGGGCATCTTCTCGACCTTCTGTTAGTCGCTCTTTTAGTTTTTTACCACTAATATTATCAATATTTTCTAGTACATTTTCTACAGTTTTATATTCAGTCAATAATTTTATCGCAGTTTTTTCACCAACTCCAGCAATACCTGGAATATTATCGCTCTTATCTCCCATAAGACCTTTCATATCAACGATTTGTTCAGGAGTTAATCCATATTTTTCAGCAATAAACTCGGGCGTATAATAATCTATATCTGTAACACCACGCTTAGTGTAGTAAATTGTTATATTTTCACTAGCTAGTTGAGTTAAGTCTTTATCTCCAGTCACTATTATTACTTCTAAACCTTTTTTTTCAGCAATTTTAGCATAACTTCCAATAATATCGTCCGCTTCATAATCAAAATGTTCTTCATACTTTATTCCATATGAATCAAGAAGTTCTCTAACATACCCGAATTGTTCTACTAACTCACTAGGAGTTTTATCCCTAGTACCTTTGTATGCTTCATAACTTTGATGTCTAAATGTTTGTTTACCTTTATCAAAGGCAACTAACGCATACTTTGGATTAGTGTCTGCCAATATTTTTTCTAGCATCAATGTAAAACCATATACACTATTTGTATATAGTCCTTTTTTATTTTTTAAAGCTGGCATAGCGTAAAAAGCACGATAACTCAAACTATTACCATCTATTAATATTATCTTATCCATTTTCTTCTCCTAATAATTCTAAAAAAAACTGTAAATGGGAGCAACTCAAAAATCTTATTTTTACAAAGCGATTTTTTCTAGTCACTCCCGTACAATTTATTTGATATTAAAGCTCAACCGTAAAGCTTATCGATATTCCATTAAAACTTTACATCCACATATTTTAAATTGATGAATTTATAACCTTTTGTTTAATCCATCGTTAGCAAATAATCACTAAGTATTATTTTACAATAATTTGTAAATAATTTCTATTTTTCTCTTCCAAGAGTGGTGTTCAATTTCTTCTAGTAACTCAGCAGGAATCTCACGTTGCTCTCTTGTTCTTTCTATCATAAGTTCTAAAGCACCTACTATTCTATTTACAAATGCTGGTTTTTCTTCTTCAACAGCCTTATCAGTGTCATAAATAGTTGGCATTGCTATGTATTCTATTATCTCAGAATTATTTATTTTGTCTCCAAGAAATTCTATAAGCCCTTCTATCTCAGTAGCAACTACTCTTAGTCCACTTCCTAAAGCTTCCACGGCAATAAGACCTAATCCTTCAAAATAAGATGGTAGTATAAAAATATCTTTATACCTCATTATTTCCCCTAAATGTGCTTGATCTACAGCATTATAAATTTTTATTTTCTTAGAATTACCAACTAAATCTTCAACCCTAGGTCTATCTTCTTCTTTCAAGTTCCCTATTAATTCTAATTCTACGTTATTATCTTTTTTCTCTAATAATCTAAATGCCTTTATCAACTCATAAAAACCTTTTGATTCATCAAATTTTCCTGCATATAAAATTTTTACATTGTCCTGTTTTTCGTATTTTTCAGCAGGATAAAAAATCTTCTCATTATATCCAGCACCAATATTTACAATTTTATCCTCAGGATAGCTATAAATATTAGAAATCCCTTCAATTATACCACTGCTTAACGCTAATATCTTACCTAATTTATCTAGACTTTTTACATATTTATCTTTCATTGCTGGATTCTTTTCAGCTTGTCTTATATCCGTATTATGACAAACTCCAATTACTTTTCCGCCTTCAAATACATCGCAAACTATAGAACTTAAAATCCACAAGTGATGTGTGATTACAACGTCTGGCTTAAATTCTTTTTTAGCTATTTCTAACTTATTACGAAATGCTTCTTGCCAAGTTTCCAGCATATCCGCTGTCATGTTTTTATACAGAGTATTTTCATAGGGCATTATGTCGCTCATACCTACGATAGGAAAACTTATATCCTTACCTTGAAATTCAACTTCAAACTTCTCGTCTAAAAAATTAAAATTATATTCTGGTGTTGTTGCATAAACTGCAGCTTGCTCAACGTCAAACTGTTTAAGGCCTTCAATTACATTAGTAAAATACACACCACTTCCCGTCTTAATAGGCAATTGTGCTAATACGTGTAAAATTTTCATAATTATCTTCCTCTATTTCATATTTTCCGTCACTTATATTATAACCTAATTCAACATTTTTTTATAGTAAACGTATTAAATCTTAATGTTAGTTATATAAAAAAGAAACTCACCTAGAACAATTCTCTGCTCTATTTGAATTTCTTATAATTAAATTACTATATTTATAGTGAGAGCGACTCAAAAATCACGATTTCAAAAAAAAGATTTTATCGAGTAACTTCAAACAGTAGTTTATTATCTATCTAAAAAGCTTTCATAAAGCGAATTTAGATATCAATAAACCACTGCGTCTATGAGTTATTATATACACTTTTTTTAAATTTTAGGACTTTTGAATCACCCTCTAAAACTTTATTAAAACGATAACCTATCGTTTATTTTAATTTCTACGCTCAACCACAAGATGATTCTTCTTGATCAGCTTGTATTTCAATATAATCATTTTTATTATAGAATGCATTTCTATATTTAGCTGTATTGAATGGTTCAATTAAATTAACAATTGTATAACCATCTAAACCAAGTTCTTTACATACTTCTTTGCTTTCTTCAGGCTTATCACTATAAACAAAAATTTCTGAATCTTTATTTAACTTATCTAAAATACTATCTATTTCATTAGGTGAAACTTTGATTTCTTCATCACTTAAAATTTCACTACCTAAGTTTAAAAACTGCTTATTTTTACTTACTGAAATACGATATTTGAATTCAGATAATAATGCATTGCTGTATATTGCTTTACCATAATCATATTGCTTAACCCCATCTCCAATATGAAGTTTCGTGAATCCACGCTCTCTTAATAATTTTTCAGTATTACGAGACGTTACATCAACTACACAATATAGAATTATATCCTTATCTTTATACTCATCTAGCACATCACTATTATTTTTGAAAAGTTTAATCGGTAAGTTTACCGCGTTAATAGCATGTCCTCTTGCATACTCTTTTCTCCAACGAACATCTACAACAAGTGCTTCTTCGAAAGTTTTTTTCTCTACTTCTGCCCCTGCAATTCTTCCCGGCTTGCCTTTTAACAATTTAAGCCAGAATGCATAAAGACCCAGTAGGATAACTAATACTATTATACCAATAACTAACAACATTTTCATCGCGTTTACTCCTTTCTTAACATAATTATATTATATCATACATTTTGTGCTTTTAATAATAACTTAAAATTGTTTTGATTTTTTTTCTATTTAAGAGTAAAATTAGGATATAGACATTTTTAAGAAAGGAGATTTGAATGAAAATTTCCAAAATCAATAAAATAGAAAATAAGAATTTTAAAATTGAAACATCATTACTTTTTGATGGAATTTTGGTTGGATTATTTGCTGGAATAATAGGTGCTAGCTACAGACTACTTATAGGCTATAGTGAGAAACTAGTTCACTATACTGCAGAATTTATAAAAGACGGTTTCATATATAAGATATTCCTCTTAGTAGTACTAATATTACTAGCCTTATTTTCTGGTTTCTTACTAAAACGCGAACCCATGGCTAGTGGAAGCGGGATTCCACAAGTATCAGCTGAAATTATAGGTCGACTTAATTCAAATCCATTACGCGTTCTTATTTATAAAATTACAGGTGGGTTAACAGCAAGCTTAGGTGGTTTATCTCTAGGACGTGAAGGCCCCTCTATTCAACTTGGTGCTATGGGTGGAAAACTTGTATCAAGAATTTTAAAAAAAGATAACATTAAAGAAAAATATCTTATCACTTGTGGCGCTAGTGCTGGACTCTCTATTGCTTTTGGCGCTCCATTGGCAGGGGTCTTATTTTCAATAGAAGAAGTTCACAAGCAAATCACAAAAAAAATCATTATTTGTTGTTTTAGTGCTGCTGTCGTAGCCGATATAGTTGGTCAATACATCTTTGGACTGACCGCTATCTTTAAATTCCCAGATGTGCCATATGTGGAAGTTAGTATATATCCTTGGGTTGCCTTATTAGGTATTTTACTAGGGATATTTGGAACATTTTATAATGCTACTATAAAGATACTATTCAAAATTTACGAATATTTCAAATTAAATATAGTGTTCAGACCCCAGGTAGCTTTTCTCATTTCATTTGTACTTTTTATTTTTTATCCTATAGTACTTGGAAGTGGTCATAGTTTAGTAGAATTCTTAATTGAGAACAAATTCAGTTTTATGTTTTTACTAACATTGTATTTTATAAAAACTTTATTCTCACTTGTATCATTTACTTCAGGAGTTGCAGGTGGTATATTCCTACCTATTTTAATTCAAGGTGCAATACTAGGGACATTATTTAGCAACTTCTTTGATGCAAAATACACTGCCCTATTCGTTATATTATCAATGTCTGGATATCTAACAGCAATTGTCAGAAGTCCTATTACTTCAATAATATTATTATTTGAAATGACACAAAAACTTAACTATTTCCTTCCTATAGCACTATGTTGCCTATTCGCCTATATGACTGCGAATATACTAGGGACAAAACCTGTTTATGAATATTTATTAGATCGCATACTGACTAGTAATAAACTAGAAGATGATGAAGTTGAAATGGAAGTAGAAATCCTTACAACAATATCAAACGATAGCTTCTTAGTAGGAAAATCTATCAAAGAGATAGAGTGGACGAAAAACACACTTATCTCTCAGATTGAACGTTCTGGACGTGAGATAGTACCGAAAGGAACAACAGTTTTAGAAGCTAATGACAAACTTACTGTTATAATGCCAAAAGAAAGTGTTGATACATTCTTAGAAAAATTTAGTAAATAATTGAAGACTAGAAGATTTATTAAAATTCTTCTAGTCTCCATTTTTATATTATATTAAAATGTTTTAATGCATTTGTTATTCCATCATCATCTACACTTGTTGTGATGTAATCAGCAATCTCTTTCACATTCTCTCCAGCATTACCCATTGCTATACCTATTCCAGCATGTTTAAGCATATCTATATCATTACCACCATCACCAAAAGCCATAGTTTCCTCTAATTTAATACCAAAGTGAGCGATAACCGCATCAATTCCAGTATTTTTCCCACCATCTTTTGGCATAACATCTGCAAAATGATTAGTCCATCTTGCTGCTTTTGAATTAGGCATATACGCTAAAAAATCCGCTTCTTCCTCTTCTGATACAAAGACATTAAGTTGATAGATTTTTTCACTAATTGCTTTATCATATGCTAGCGGATCTTCTTTAAAGCGTTCTGAATCTCCTATCTCATCCTCTAACCAGTTTACCCTTGAATTCTTTAGATTCATAAATGCTCCATCTAATAAAGAAAAATCACATGCAATCTTATTTTCTTTAAGATAAGGAAGGACATTTTTTATATCTTCTCGCGATAATATCTTATCATTTAAAACTTCACCATTTTCTAAATAGCAATATTGACCATTTATCGTAATATAACCATCAAATTTAAAATCTAATAAGTCATTTAAAAATGTAGTATGGAATGGTGGTCTTCCTGTAGCTATAAATATCTTAATCCCTTTCTCTCTTAATTTTTTTAAAGTATTTATTGTATTTTCAGGAATTATTTTCGTTTTAAAACTTCTTAACGTTCCATCAATATCAAAAAAAATTGCTTTTATTTTAGTCATTTTTATTCTCCATCTTGTTTAAGTCAACTACACTATCTCTTGTTTTTAATTCATAACCAATTAATAGTTTCATAGCTGTTTCTTCTTTTTTTATTATATTTAATAACATTTCTACCGTCTGCTTAGCTGCATCTTTTAAATCAAATCTTATCGTTGTTAATGGTGATTTTAATAATGCAGATGAAGTATAATCTCCAAATCCCGCTACAGAGTAATCTTTACCTACATTTAATCCTTCTTCTTCAAGAGCCTTTATCGCTCCATAAGCTAAATTATCAGTTGCGCAAATTAAACAACTGTCTTCTTTTAACCTTTCTATGTTCTCTTTTACTATTTCATATCCTTCTTCCATTCCGAAATTAGTAATCAATATACTCTCAGGTTCTAGACTATACTTTTCTAGAGTTTTTATTACTCCTAATTTTCTATAATAACCTACCGCAATATCGTCTTCTCCAACTCCTAAGTAAGCTACTTTCTTATGACCACTTGCCAATACATAATTCATTAGATCTCTAGCCGCATTAAAATCATTGTACTCAACACTATATGTATACTCCCCTTCTTGACCAAGCATAACAACAGGAACATCAATAGATTTAATAGTACTTTCATAAGCTTTACTCATCGTAGTAGGTAATAAAATAATTCCATCCACATTCATTCTCGCTAATTTTTTTATATACTCCAATTGCTTATTCTCATCAAAGTCAGCATTCATTATTAGCGTCTCATAATTATTTTCTTTTAGCTCTTTATCAAGATATTTTAAAGTATTTCCACTAATATAAGAGTGCAAACATGGAACTATCACTCCTATAATTTTACTATCAGTACTTTTTAACGCTTTAGCAAAAGTGTTTGGCGTATAGTTATACTTATCTACTATTTCTTTTATTCTTTCTCTTGTTTCTTTTTTTAAATTTCCACCATTAAAGTATCTTGAGACAGTAGTAGTACCTACTCCGGCCATTTTTGCTATATCTACTATTGTCAATTTTTTCATAGATTACCTCCTTAACCATAAATATAATTATAAACGATTCAACTAAATAAATAAAGAATTATATAAGAACATTTTTAGAAAATATAAACGCTAATTTTTTGCTAAATACTTTAAATATCCATTCTGTAATACAAGAAAAACAATTCACTTTTGATTTTTATTCTAATACAATTTATTTTATATCCTCTAAATAAAAACAATACAAACCTCCGTGATAATAGTAATCCTTACTATTTTTGTCATAATTTTAAAACTATGTTCAGTTTACAACGATAAACTGTATCATTACAAATGATAAAAAATCACACAACAGATGTCTAAACACTATCAAACATGCATAGAACAATATGAACAAATAATTTAAAAAAATTTAACAAAACTCTTGAAATCCTTTACCAAAAATGATATAGTTTTGATTGGAGGTATATTATGATAGTTCAATTAAAAAACGTATCAAAACAATATAAAGATGCTAACTTCAAACTTGAAAATATATCGTTTGATATTAATAAAAAAGAAGTTATTGGAATAATCGG
The DNA here is from genome assembly GCA_963528605.1 of uncultured Gemella sp. Classification (GTDB taxonomy): domain Bacteria; phylum Bacillota; class Bacilli; order Staphylococcales; family Gemellaceae; genus Gemella. Next base: position 63,998 of record CAURVX010000002.1, on the reverse strand, counting down.
TAGAAATGGTACAGGAAAAAGTACAATTTTAAAGATGATTAATGGTATTGTCTCATATGATAGTGGAGATATCCTTTATAAAAACTCTTCTATACAATCTATGGATGCAAGTACCCTTAGAAAAACTAGAAAAAATCTAGCATATATATTCCAACACTCAAATCTTATTGATAATAAAACTGTATATTATCACTTGAGCTTAGTATACAAACTAAATAAGGTTTCAGTTGATAAAAAGAAAATAGATGATATTCTTGAATTCATGAATATTACAAGACTAAAAAATAGTCTTTGTGGTAGCTTAAGTGGTGGTGAACAACAAAAAGTCGCAATCGCTATGGCACTACTACAAGAACCTGAGGTCCTACTTTGTGATGAAATCAGTTCTGCTTTAGATACTAATAGTGAAAAAGAAATTTTTGCACTATTAAATAAATTGCGAACTACAACTGATATTTCAATTGTTATGATTTCTCATAGTCTTTCTTTATTGAAGAACTTTTGTGACCGTGTAGTAGTTATCGATGATTCTACTATTAAAGATATTGTCGTACCTAATAAAAATGCAAAAGACGATTACGACAGTAACTACTATAACTACGTAAAGGAGTTTTTATTAAATGATTGATTTATTTAAAGCCAATTACGATGGTATTATGAAAGCATTTTGGGAAACAAACTATATGATGATTTACTCTATGTTAACAGTATTTTTTATTTCCCTACCATTAGGTATTATGCTTTTTTCTTTCAGTCGTGATTATTTATTAAAAAATAGAGCAGTTTATGAAGGACTGAGCATTTCTCTTAATGCCCTGCGTAGTGTTCCATTTCTAATATTTGTATTCATATTGATCCCTGTAAATAGATTTCTGTTTAAAACATCATTTGGGAATATTGCAGCAATCTTGCCTCTTACACTAGTCGGTGTAAGTATCTATGCACGATTTGTTGAACAAGCCCTTATCAATGTTCCTAAAAAGATTGTAGATAGAGCTATAAGTATGGGAGCTACTAAGATTCAAATTATTAGATACTTCTTACTACCTGCTACAATGGATAACTTAATCTTATCATTCACCTATACTACTATTAGTTTACTAGCGTATACAACTGTAATGGGGGTAATCGGAGCTGGTGGTCTTGGTGAATTTGCATTCAGATATGGATATCAAGAGTACAATTATGATCTAATGTATTTAATTGTAATAATATTTATTATATATGTATTTATTATTCAATCTATAGGTTATGGATTAGCTAAACGTTTTACAAATAAGAAGGAGAAATAAACCAATGAAAAAATTATTATCTATAGTTGCTAGCCTTTTAGCACTTGTACTAGTATTAACAGCATGTTCTAGTAAAACTAGTGACAAAAAAGAAGAAAAACAAGAAAACAAAACTATTAAAGTTGCTGCCCATGTCCCACCATTTACTGACATGTTAGAGTTAGTTAAAGAAGATTTACAAAAAGAAGGATATAATCTTGAAATTGTAAAAGTATCTGATAACGTTCAAGCTAACGTTGCTTTAGCAAACAAAGAAATCGATGCTAACTTCTTCCAACATGAACCATTCATGAAACAATACAATGAAAAAAATAAAACTAACTTAGTTGCTGTGGCAAAAGTTTATAACTCAATTCCAGCATTCTACTCAAAAACAGTTAAAAACATTAAAGATCTTAAAGACGGTGCTGATGTAGCTATCCCTTCTGATCCATCAAATCTAGCTCGTGCATTAAGATTACTAGCTCACGGTGGATTAATTACATTAAACGATCCAAACAGCTATAACGTTACTGTAAAAGATATCAAAGATAATCCAAAACATCTTAAATTTACAGAAGTTAGTCTTTTAAACTTAAGTGATGCATATGCAGAAAAAGATTTAGTATTCAACTACCCAACTTACATTGCTAAATTAGGCCTTACACCAATGAAAGATGGACTTCTAATGGAAGATAAAGCTGACTTTACATACGCTGGTGTTCTTGCAGCTCGTGAAGATAACAAAGATGATGCTAAAGTTCAAGCAGTTAAAAAAGCTTTAACTAGCCAAAAAGTTAAAGATTTCTTACAAAAGAATTTCGAAGGTAAAGCTACTGCAGCTTTCTAATAAATATTTATTATTACTAATCCAAAATCTATAAATATACAATCAACAACCTTACCTCTAAATAAAAAAATATATATTTAAAATATATCCACAGGAGACAAACAATGAAAAAAATAATTTCATTTATTGCCAGCTTAACAGCTTTATTACTAATCCTAACAGCATGTTCAAGCAAAACTGAAGCACCTAAAAAAGAAGAGAAGAAAGAACCAGTTACTGTAAAAGTAGCTTCTCACACTTCTCCAATGACAGACATGTTAGAAATGATCAAAGAAGATCTTAAAAAAGACGGTTACAACTTAGAAATCGTTAAAGTTTCTGACAACGTTCAAGCTAATGTTGCGTTAAACAATAAAGAAGTTGACGCTAACTTCTTCCAACACAGACCATTCATGGAACAGTTTAACCAAAAAAATAATGCGCACCTTGTTGCAGTTCAACCTATCTACAACGCGACTGTATCATTCTACTCAAAAACTCTTAAAGATATTAAAGATCTTAAAGATGGTGCAGATGTAGCTATCCCTTCAGATCCAACTAACTTAGCTCGTGCTTTACGTTTATTAGATCACGCTAAAGTTATTACTCTTAAAGATCCAAATAGCTTTACAGTAACAGAAGCGGATATCAAAGATAATCCAAAACACCTTAAATTTACTAAAGTAAGCTTACTAAACCTTAACGAAGCATACAATGAAAAAGATTTAGTATTTAACTACCCAACTTACATCTCTAAATTAGGATTAACTCCTGATAAAAACGGTCTAGCACTTGAAAAAACAGATGACTTAACATTCGCTATATCTCTAGTAGCTCGCGAAGATAACAAAGACGATGCAAAAGTTCAAGCAGTTAAAAAAGCATTAGCTAGTGAAAAAGTTAAAGATTATATCAACAAAGAACTTAAACCAAAAGGACACGCTACTCCAGCGTTCTAATATATAAATTAAAATACTTGGTAGACATTGTTTACCAAGTATTTTTTTGACTTTAATTTAACATTTAAAAATTATCATTTTTCTTTCTCTTAACAGTGTTCTATAAATCACTATCACATATATTGTTATATTTTCAAATTCCTCTATAGCTCTTCTCTAGAGTGTAAGGGAAAACACAATATTTTATATCTTACTAATATCCATTTTTATCAAGTTATGGGCATGGGAATAAATCGTACTAGAAATCTATATGACAATTTGATACTTATTTTTTTCTTATTTTCATTGCTGTAAGGAACCCTAACATCTCTTCATAACAAAAAAAGAAACTGACTTTTACGTCAATTCCTTTTTTATTTATCTTCTTATTTGTGTAATTCTTTTTCGAAAGCTTCTCTAACTTGTCCTACTGAGAATCCGATGATTACTTGAATAGCTTTACCATTACGAGCAACTCCAAGAGCTCCAGAACGTTTTAAGAATTCATCATCTTTAACTAAGCTTTCATCTTTAACATTAACACGTAATCTTGTTACACAGTTAGTAACATCTACGATGTTATCTTTACCACCTAAACCTTCAAGAATGATTACTGCTTGATCGTCGTGAGTAGCTGCATCATCTCTAACTTCTGGTTTTGGTGCTTCTTTACCTTTTTCACGGTACTCTTGTTTAGAGTAAAGTTTTGTTTCAGCATCATCTGCTTCACGTCCAGGTGTGTTTAATTGGAATTTAAGGATTAAGAATCTAAATACGAAGAAGTAAATTACTGAGAATACTAATCCAATTGCGATTTGAACGAATACTTGAGATGAGTGGTTTTTGAACATTGGTAACCAGTTAAGAGCTAAGAAGTCGATTAATCCACTTCCGAAGTTACCTACAACTCCAAATTGGTACATAGTTGCTGACATTAATGCACCTAATACTGCGTGAGTAGCGAATAACATTGGTGCTGCGAATAAGAATGTGAACTCGATTGGTTCAGTGATTCCTGTTAAGAAACCAGTAAGTGCTGCTGGGATTAATAACCCTGCTACAACTTTTTTCTTGCTATCTTTAGCTGTTACATACATAGCTAAAGCTGCTGCTGGTAAACCAAATACTTTTGAGTTACCGTGTAATGAGAATCCACCTTGAGGGAATAATTCTTTTAATGGAGTTGAGCTTTGAGAGAACTCTTGAATGTGTTGTACCCAGTAAGCTGTGATTCCATTTTCTACTACCGCTGGTCCAAACATGAATGGTCCATAGATGAAGTGGTGTAATCCTGTTGGGATTAAAATTCTTTCTAGGAATGTGTAAGTGAATACTCCTACAATTCCAGATACTTTTAAGAATCCTTGTAAAGCCGCGATTCCTAATTGAACTTTAGGCCATAATAAAGCTGTTACAAATGCAGCTGGAATCATGATTAGGAAACCAACTAAGATAACGAATGTTGATCCTTGGAAAATTCCTAATAATTCAGGAAGTTTTTTGTCAAAGTATTTATTGTGAATCCATACTGAGATAGATGCAATAACGATAGAACCGATGATTGAAGTATCTAATGTGATTGCTCCAGCGATTCTTGTAATACCTGTAGGTAATTTAAGAGCTGGTGTTACATCTACTCCAAAGAATTTGAATTGAGTTAAGAATCCGTTGATGAAGTAGTTGAAAACCATGTAGATTAAGAACGCTTCTAATGCAGCACGCCCATTTGCTTTTTTAGCAAGACCGATTGGAATACCAAGTGCGAATACCACTGGCATTTGATTGAAGATTGTCCATCCTCCTTGCTCTACTACGAACCAGAAGTTGTACCAAAGAGTACCTTCTGTCGCGATGCTCCCTACTAAGTTAGGGTTTTTAAAGATTGAAGTTAATCCAACTACTAACCCGAAGAATGCGAATATAATAGATGGCATTAACATAGCGCCTCCAAAACGCTGAATTTTTTGTAACATAACATTTTCCTCCTTTTTTTATTTTTCTGCTAATGTTACTTCTAAACCATTATGATCAGAAATAATTGGACAATTATCATCATTAAATATAACAAAACTTTCTTTAACATTCATTTTTTTATTAATAAATACATAATCCAATTTTTTCTGACACATAGAATCTTCCCAACCACTTATATTTTTATATACGGTAACTCCCCCGTCTTTTTTCTCGGCTAATTCATATGTATCATATAATCCTTTATCAAGTATTCTTTTGTAATCATCTACTTGATGGAAATAATCCGTATTGAAATCTCCCATGAAAATTTTAAGATTTTTGTTATCTGTATAATTAATTAGGTTGCTAAGATTTTGATCTATGTCTTCCCCTTTACAAGTTGGCAAATTCATATGACAACTGTAAAACTCTACGATCTCATTATTTACTTTAAGATCTACTTTTAAAATTTTTCTTGATTCGATAGAAGTCACGGTTTGTTGTGCCGTACAGTAAAAGTCCTCTACGGCAACAACTTCACCTTTAGCTAATATTGCTAATCCTTCTTCGAATTTATCAAATCCAATGTGAGAGTAAGTCCAGTAATAACTGTAACCTTCTTCTCCATATTCTCTAATTTTATCTAACAATAATTTCCCGAAGTTATCTGTTTTTATCCCCTGTTGAACATCTTCACTATTAATCAATTGATTTACTTCTTGCATGGCAACCACGTCATAATTTTTTTCTACAATTACCTTTGCTAAAATATTTAATTTTTCTAGTTGATTTTCTTCTAACCAACTATGAACATTAATCGTTAATAGTTTCATCGTATGTTCCCCTTTATTTTTATTTATTCCAAATATCTTCATTATATTGAGCAATTGTACGGTCAGATGAGAAGAATCCTGCTTTCGCAATGTTCGCGATAACTTTCTTCATCCATAATTCACGGTTTTCGTAATCTGCTAACATTTCTTCTTTCTTAGCGTAATATTCCTCAAAGTCAATTAGTGTCATGAACCAGTCTTTGTTAAGAAGTTCGTTGTATAATCTTTCTAATCGTTCTTTATTTCCTAGTTTAACTAAATCATCAGATACGATAAAGTCAACAACCTCTTTAACACCGTCTTTTTCATAGTATTCTTTAGAAACATATCCAGCAGTTTCGTAAAGTTTAATGATTTCATCACTTTCTTTACCGAAAATGTAGATATTTTCACGACCAACTAGTTCGTCAATTTCTACGTTAGCTCCATCTAGAGTTCCTAGAGTTAGAGCTCCGTTTAACATGAATTTCATATTACCAGTTCCACTTGCTTCTTTAGAAGCTAATGAGATTTGCTCTGAAATATCAGTTGCTGGTATTAATTTTTCAGCTACACTTACGTTATAGTTTTCAACTAAGAATACATTTAAGTATTTGTTTACTTCTGGATCATTGTTAATTAATTCTGATAGACATAGAATTAAGTGAATGATATCTTGAGCTATAATATAAGCTGGTGCTGCTTTACCACCGAAGAATACAGTAATTTTTCTTTCTGGTAATTTTCCATTTTTAATATCTAAGTATTTTTTGATTACATATAAAGCGTTCATTTGTTGACGTTTATATTCGTGGAATCTCTTGATTTGAGTATCAATAATACTGTTTTCGTCTAATTCAATACCTTGTGTTTCTTTTAGGTATTCTTTAAGAACTAGTTTATTCTCATGTTTGATTTCTTCTAATTTAGCTGCTACTTCTTTACTATCTACAAACGCTAATAGTTTTTCTAATTTAGTTGCATCTGTTAGGTACTCGTCACCAATTAGATCTTTTAAGTATGTTGCTAACGGTCTGTTAGAGAACTCTAACCAACGTCTGAATGTAATACCATTAGTTTTATTGTTAAATTTCTCTGGATATAATTCATAGAAGTGTTTTAACTCAGAGTTTTTAAGAATTTCAGTGTGTAGGTAAGCAACCCCGTTTACACTGTTAGAGAAGTGAATGTCCATGTTTGCCATGTGTACTCTATCATCTTTATCGATGATTTGAATATCTTCACCTTCATATTTTTCTCTAATAACTGCATCTAATTGTTTAATGATTGTTACTAAGTGTGGTACCACTTCTTCTAAGTATTCTAATGGCCATTTTTCTAATGCTTCAGCTAAGATAGTGTGGTTTGTGTAACCAGTCATTTTTTGAACGATTGTGTATGCTTCTTCAAATTCAATTCCGTGTTTTTCAGTTAGTAAACGAATTAATTCAGGAATTACCATACTTGGGTGAGTATCGTTAATTTGAACATATGCATATTCATATAGATCGTGAACGTTACTTCCTTTAGCAATAGCTTCATCTAAAATTAGTTGAGCTGCGTTTGACACCATGAAGTATTGTTGGTAAATACGTAGTAATTCACCATTTTTATCACTATCATCTGGATATAAGAATAATGTTAAGTTTTTCTCGATTTCAGTTTTATCGAAACTAATACCATTTTCAATAATACTACTATCTACTGATTCAATATCGAATAAGTTTAGGTAGTTTTTAGTATCTTTTTTGTATCCTAATACGTCAATTCTTTTTAGAGTTGAAGTTAGGTTGAAGTTTTTGAACGGTACTGTGTATTTAACATCAGTATCTCTTAGCCATGAAGAATCTTCAATCCAGAAGTTTGGCTCTGCGTGTTGTTCATTTTTAACGAATACTTGTCTGAATAATCCACAGTGGTAGTTTAATCCAACTCCATCACCATTGATTCCTAATGATGAGATAGAATCGATGAAACAAGATGCTAAACGCCCAAGACCACCGTTACCTAGTGATGGTTCTAATTCTGCTTCTTCAACATCGCTAAGACGTTTGTTAGCTGCATTTAATTCTTTTTCGATTTCTTCATAAATCCCTAAGTTAATTAGGTTGTTTGATAAAAGTTTACCAATTAAAAATTCTGCTGAAATGTAGTAAACTTTCTTTTTATCAGAGTTTAAAGCTTTTTTATCAGCTTGTTCTTTTACATAATTTAATAGTTGTATATATATTTCTTTGTTCTCTAAAGTACTTAGTTCTTTATTTGTATTTTCTAATACATATTTACTAAATGACATTTTATACCCTCTCTCTTGAATATCTTACTGTAATGTTTCTTAAAAATTCTTTTCTCTCTTCTGTTAGATCTTCTGCAAGCATTCTCCATTCCCAGTTTCCTCCAACTGTTGATGGAACGTTCATTCTGCTTGTTGCATCTTTATCTAATAAATCTTGCATTGTTACGATTGCATAATCACTTACTGAAGAGTAGATTCCTCTAATCATTGCTTCAGTGATTGTTTCATCATCACGACGGTTCAAGTATTCAGAAACTAGTTTTCTTTCTGATTCGCTTAGTTTTTCATACCATCCATTAACTACATCATTATCGTGTGTTCCTGTGTAAGCAACACTGTTTTGTGTATAATGATGTGGGCGATCTAAGTTATCTTCTCCAGGGAAAGCAAATTGAAGAATCTTCATTCCTGGATATCCAGAATCATCTAATAATTTTTCTGCTTTAGCATCGATAAATCCTAGATTTTCTGCAACGATTGGTAAATCACCTAACTGTTCTTTAATTTTTTGGAACAATTCAATACCAGGACCTGCTTCCCAAGTACCATTTACTGCATTTTCAGCATCTTTATCAATTTGCCAGAAATCAGAGAATCCTTTGAAGTGATCTATACGAAGTACATCATAGATTTTGAAGCTTTCTTGTACTCGGTAAATCCACCATGAAAATCCTTGTTCTTTGTGTTTTTCCCAATCATAAATTGGATTACCCCAAAGTTGTCCAGTAGGACTGAAATCATCAGCAGGACATCCAGCAACATAAAGTGGTTCATTGTTTGCGTCTACTTTAAATAGTTCTGGCATAGTCCACATTTCAACACTATCAGCACTTACATAAATTGGCATATCTCCAATAATTTGGATTCCTTTTTCATTAGCATATTCTTTTAATGCTAACCATTGTTTAAAGAAGAAATATTGTGTTACTGCATAGTATCTTATGCTATCTTGAAGTTCTGTACGATATTTTTCACGAGCTGTTTCTTCACCTTTTTTGATATCTTCATCCCAGTGAATAAAGCTCTTATATCCAAAACTTTCTTTTATAGCCATATATTCAGCATAATCTGCTAACCAGCTTGAATTTTCATCTTCAAATTTTTCAATTTCAGCTAATACTTCACTATTTTTACTAGTATTAGCAACTGCTTTTTCTAAAATTGGTCTTCTTGTTTCAAATAATAATGCATAATCAACTTTTTCAGGGTTTTCTCCAAAGTTAACATTTGCATAATCACTTTCTTCAAGCAATCCATCTTCTTTTAATAATGAAAAATCAATTAGATTTAAGTTCCCTGCTACTGCTGAGAAACTTTGGTATGGTGAATCACCATAACTAGTAGTTGTAAGTGGTAAAATTTGCCAATAAGTTTGTTTTGTTTCTTCTAAGAAATCCACAAATTCATAAGCACTTTTACCAAATGTTCCTATACCAAATTGTCCTGGTAATGATGTAATATGCATTAAAACACCACTTGAACGTTTTGTCATTATTAGTTTCCTCCGTTTTTTTAAAACTTGTATTTACAAAATAAGTTCTTATAACTTAACATTTATTATTATAATAAAACACTTTCATTTTGTCAACACATTTATGTAATTCTTTTTATTTCATTATGCAACCTATACGTAAATGTTGAAGACACTATGAAACTTTTACATATTTCTTGATTTTTAACTTCAGTACATTTATAATAATATAGATAAACTTTGAGAGGTTAATAGTAAATGAGTAAATACAAACAAGTCTACAGAGACTTAAAAGAAAAAATTGACACTCGAGTATATAAACGTAATACTGAATTACCGAGTGAAAATGAGCTAGTTAAAGAATATGGGTATTCTAAAGATACAATCAGAAAAGCCCTGTCTCTATTAGAAATAAATGGTTACATTCAAAAAATCAAAGGTAAGAACTCTTTAATTCTTGGGCATGGTAGGATTAAAAATAACTATCTAGGAAATATTAAAACTTCTTCTGAATTAAATATTGATGGAAAATATAAAATCAAAACTTCTTTGGAATCCCTTTATATCATTCAAGGTGATAAAAAGATAATGGATATTTTCGGATCAAATGAAGACAATGATTTCTACAGAGTTAGTCGTAGTAGATTAATAAACGGTGAACGACTAGAATACGAGGTGTCTTATTTTGATCGTAAGCTTGTTCCATTTATTAATAAAGAAATAGCTGAATCTTCTATTTATAAATATTTAGAAAAGGAATTAGGATTAAACATCACACACTCAAGACGTGAGATTTCATTTAGATATGCCACTGAAGAAGAAAAACAACATATGGACTTAGGAGAGTATAATATGGTCGCTGTTGTTGAAAGTATTACCTATTTATCAAATGGAAATATACTACAATACGGAATTCTAACATATAGACCAGACAAATTCACATTTGTAACTATGGCGAAAAGATAAAAACGACTCATAAATTACGATTTTATTATAATCGAATATATAGAGTCGTTCTTTTTTGTTTTTAATTTTAAACTAACCTTACTTTTTTAGTTGTAGCTTGCGACACCTCCATATCTTTTGTTGTCTCAAAAGGATATTCCGGTTAGAAAATAAGCCTGTAGTCTTATTTTCTCGCAGTGAAACACAAAAGTGTTTCACTTCAGCTACTACAAAACAGTAAGAAAAATATAAACTTGATTAATAAATGAATTAATTAATTTTTAAATAGTATTATTAATTTTATTCAAATATTTTGTAATGGTGATAATGGAACTTAAAAAGTTCCATCGGTAAAATTAAGACTAAAGGCTTAATTTTAAGGTGTAATATCCACTTTAATTGTCTAAATGACAATTAAAGTTAGATGGAACCGTCCGCCACCATACTTAAAATATTTGAATAGTAAAATTAAATTATATAATATACACAAAAAAACTGATAAAGGAACATTGTTCCTCTATCAGTTTATTTTATTCTAGATTATTTTAATCTTTCTTCTAATTCTGCTTTTAAGTCTTCAAATCCTGGTTTACCAAGAAGAGCAAACATATTTTTCTTATACGCTTCTACTCCTGGTTGGTCAAATGGATTTAGACCTTGCATGTATCCAGAAATACCTACAGCTTTTTCGAAGAAGTATACTAAGTATCCGAATGTGAACTCACTCATATCTGGAAGTTCTACTACAAAGTTAGGTACTCCACCATCTGTATGAGCAAGAAGAGTTCCTTCAAATGCTTTAGTATTTACAAAGTCCATAGTTTTTCCAGCTAGATAGTTAAGTCCATCTAAGTTATTTTCAGCTTCTTTAAGTTCAATATCTTTATTTGGAGATTTAACTTTTAAGATAGTTTCGATTAGAATACGACGTCCTTCTTGAACATATTGTCCCATAGAGTGAAGATCAGTTGAGAAGCAAACACTTGATGGGTATAATGCTTTTCCATCTTTACCTTCAGACTCACCATAAAGTTGTTTCCACCATTCATTGAAGTAAACCATTGATGGTTCATAAGAAACAAGAATTTCGATTAATTTACCTTTTTGTTGTAGTACGTTACGCATTACAGCATATTGGTAAGCAATGTTAGTACTTAAATCTGGTGAAGAAAGCTCATCTTGAGCTAATTTAGCTCCAGCCATCATTTTATCAATATCAATTCCACTTACAGCAATTGGAAGTAACCCTACTGCAGTAAGAACTGTGAAACGTCCACCAATATCATCAGGTACTACAAATGTTTCATATCCTTCATCATCTGCTAATGATTTTAATGCTCCACGAGCTTTATCAGTAGTAGCAAAGATTCTTTCTTTTGCTCCTTCTTTTCCATATTTTTCTTCAAGTAATTCTTTGAAGATACGGAATGCAATCGCAGGCTCAGTAGTTGTACCAGATTTAGAAATTACGTTTACAGAGAAATCTTTTCCTGTAGTTTTTAAGTAATTAACTAATTCTTGAGTGTAACTTGAAGAAATAGTATGACCTACGAAGAAGATTTGAGGAGTTTTTCTATCTTTTTCATAGAAGTTATAGAAACTATCGTTAAGCATTTCAATTGCAGCACGAGCTCCTAAGTAAGATCCACCAATTCCGATAACAACAAGTACTTCAGAATTACCTTGAATTTTTTTACTAGCTTCTTTAATTCTAGCAAATTCTTCTTTATCGTAGTTAGTTGGTAAATCAACCCATCCTAAGAAGTCACTACCAATTCCAGTTTTATTGTGTAATTGATCGTGAGCAACTTTCACATAACCTTCCATATTTTTCACTTCTTGTTCGTTAAAGAAGTTTAGTGCTTTCGAATAATCAAAATTTAAGTGCATTTTTGTTCTCCTTATTTGTTTTTTCATCTTTTATTATAAATCATTGTTGGCTTATCGTCTATAATATAATCGTAAATTAATTCAGAAACTTTATCTGCATTATGTCTAATCGTATTATTATCAACGATTCCAACGTCATTATTTTTTATTAATTTTATTCCTAACTCTTGTATTTTTTCTTGATCGATTTTGACCGGTTCTTGTTTTTCTTTGTGATATTTCGATAAAATACTATCATCAAATTCACGCGAATTAGCAATTACTAAGTCAAAGATGTTCTCTTCAACATGTTTATTAATCGCAACGATATGATCACAAACTGAGTAATTATCTGTTTCACCATGTTGAGTCATGACATTACAAACATATATCTTCTTAGCTTTACTTTCTCTAATCTTTTCCGACACATTAGAGATTACTAAATTAGGAATTATAGAAGTATATAAACTTCCGGGTCCCATAATAATATAATCTGCCTCTTCTATTGCTTTAAGTACATCTTCATTAGGTTTAACTCTTGAAGGCGTAATATAAACATGATCTATAACTCCGCCTGCTTTTGTAATTGAAGATTCTCCACGAATAATCTCTCCATCTGATAATACAGCATTTAATGTCGCTATATCATTAGTAGTCGGCAATACAGTTCCTCGTACATTTAAAATTCTACTCATAACTTTTACCGCAGTAGAAAAATCTCCATGAATATCTGTCATAGCAGCTATCATTAAATTACCAACTGGATGCCCCTTTACTTCACCGCTATCAAATCGATATTGGAACATTTTTTCCAAATATGGTTCAACATCCGATAATGCCGCGATAACATTTCTTATATCACCTGGAGAAGGAATATTCATGTCACTTCTTATTTTTCCAGAACTTCCTCCATCATCTGCTACCGTTACTACAGCAGTTATTTCAAGAGGGTATTTTTTTAACCCCCTCAAAAGAACTGATAATCCAGTTCCTCCACCAATAGTAACTACTTTTATTTTAGTACTCATTTTTCTACCTACCCTTATTGATATCGCGATGCTCTAAATACACCCTATATCCTAATTTTGAAATATCTTCATATAATCTTCTTGCTACGCTAACAGAACGGTGTTTACCACCTGTACATCCAACTGCTATAGCAACCTTATCACGACCTTCATATTGATACTTATCTACCATAAATGTCATAAGCTCTAAATACTTATCATAAAATTCCTGAGTGACTTCATCCTCAAAAACATAATCATATACTTCGCTATCTTGACCAGTTTTTTCTCTTAATTCGTTTATATAAAACGGATTCCTCAAGAAACGAACATCGACAATATTATCTGCGTCTATAGGAACTCCATATTTGTAACCAAAACTTGAGATTGTAATATGATAACTATCTTTTTTCTCAATTCCGAAGTCTTCCAATATTTTTTTCTTCAAATCTTTTACAGAAGTATTGGAAGTATCATAAATATAATTTGCAATTCCTTTGATATCATTCATATCTTTTCTCTCTTGAGCAATACCTTCAAGTAAGCTAAATTCAGTAGATAAAGGATGATTTTTTCTAGTTTCTTTATATCTATTAACCAATACTTGATCATCACTATCTAAAAATAAGATTTTAACATCAAAGTACTCACTTTGTTGTAGTTTTTTTAATAATTCCTTTAAATCAACAAAAATGTGTTTACTTCTTATATCAATACTTATTGCTGTTTTATCAATATCTTTTTCTTCTATTATTCTCAAGAAATCTTCAACAACTAATCCAGGTAAATTATCTGTACAAAAATACCCTTGGTTTTCAAAAATTTCTAATGCTGTATTTTTCCCTGCTCCACTTATTCCTGTAATTATAACTAATTTTTTCTTCATAGCTTCACATCCATCTTTATAATAATATAAGTTTTATGGAATAATATATTCAGTTTAACAAAGAATAAATAAACTGCTCCATTTCTATATTGTACACCATTTCTAAATTTTTGTGTAGTATTTTAAAACTACAATAAAAAGAAAACTACTGTAAGAAATTCATCTTACAGTAGTTTAGATACTAATTATCTCGTATTCCTATTTGTATTGTTATTTACACCATTATTTACTCCATTATTGTTTCTTGTACCTGGAGTTGTAGCAGTATTGTTATTATTGTTTCCTCTTGATGATTGATTGTTGTTATTTGACGCATCATTTTGGTTATTATTTGAATCATCATCTGAGTTATTATTACGATTATTATTATTATTATTATTATCGTTATTATTCTCACGACTTCTTTCTTCTTGTTCACGTTTATTTTGTTCTTCTATTTGACGACGTTCACTATCAGAAATAACTTTAACCCCACCATTTATAGATCCAACGTTTCCTGGAACAGAGAATCCTTTTGGCGGATGTATTCTAACAATATTCTGCATATTTATTCGATATAATGCTTGTGTCTTCTGAGTATCCTCTTGGGTCATATACTTCGTAGGACCATCTATTGCATCAAATCCTTGCCATACAGCCATTGTATAGTTACTTGTATAACCTATCGTCCACGAATCTTTCGAATAGTTATTTATATCGAAACCGTATTTCTGAGCTTCACCTTCACCAAAAGTAGTAGTACCAGTTTTTACTGCCATATCCGCTCCACTAATTCGTGCATTTGCAGCAGTACCATTAACTACATTTCTTAACATAGATGTCATGATGTATGCTGTAGAATCTTTAATAACTCGTTTTCTATCATCAGTGCTGAAACTTTTCACTTCAGTTCCTTCACTATCATATACTTTCTTAATCGCTTTAGGTGTTGCATAATATCCACCATTACTAAATGGAACATATGCTCCTGCCATTTGTAATGGTGAGAAGCCGTCACTACTTCCTCCAATTGGAGTTGTAATTGAATCATCTGTAATATTCATTCCAACATTAGCTGCGTATTGTTTTACTCTATTGAATCCTACTTCTTGATAAGTCTTAATAGTAGGTATATTATACGACCATACCAATGCATTATTAATAGTTATATTACCATGGAATTGTCTATCCCAGTTTTGGATTTCTGAACCTTGTATCTTAGTATCATTAACAGTATGATCTGATCCCCAGTTTAAGTACTCAATTGCAGGTCCGTATGCAAGTATTGGTTTAATTGATGAACCAGGTTGCAGTTTAGCTTGGGTAGCAATATTGAAGCCATGGAATGTTTGCTTTTTACCACCATATAATGCTGCAATACCACTATTTTCATTATTTAGTACGACCATCGCTACATTACTTGCTTGTTTTATTCCAGCATAGTTTGCATTAACACTTTCTGTTAATGTATCTTGAATCTTAGAATCAAAGTTTGTATAAATTTTCAGTCCTAAGTTTAAGACGTCTCCTTCATAGTCCTTGTATTCTTTACTATTCTTCAATTCATTAACAATTTGGTTCATGTAAGAAGTATATTTTGAATCAAACTCACTTGATAATAATACACGTTCACTTTCATCACGATGTATTATCCCTGATAGTACATCAGTTTTTTGTGCAGCTTGTGAATCTGCTTCTGAGATTTTACCATGATATTGCATTAAGTAAAGTACCGTATCACGACGTGCTTTAGCCGCTTCTGGGTTATCATAAGGATTATATGTATTAGGGTGCTGTGGCATCCCTGCTAAAAGAGCCATTTGTGGAAGAGTAAGTTGATTTAATTCTTTTCCATAATAATATTTAGCCGCTGTTTTTAGCCCATATACACCATCAGAATAATAAATTCTATTTACATACATTGTAAATATTGATTCTTTGTCATAGTTTTGTTCAAGTTTATATGCAAGATATGCTTCTTGAACTTTACGTTTTACACTCTTATTATCATCAAGGAATGTTCTCTTAATTAACTGTTGAGAAATAGTTGATGCCCCTTGTGATCCAAAACCACTAGTTAAGTTTGACACCACTGCTCCTACTAAACGTCTAAAGTCTACCGCACCATGCTCAAAGAATCTATTATCCTCTGTTGCCAAGATAGCATCTTGCATTTTTTGCGGTATGTCTGCAGTTTCTAGGTTCTCACCAATTTGGTTACCTAATTTCGCTACCTCATTATTATTTGTATCATAAACAATTGTTCTTGAATTATTATCTAATATCTTAGAATCAAATGCCGGTGCTTGATATATCCAAAACACACATAATAAGAAAATCGATATAATAGCAACACTCGCTACATATAAACCATATCTAATAATCTTCATCCATAATGCTTTATTATTCTTTTTAGAATTTGGATTACTTATTCTATTTGGACCTACAGGTCTTCTTGGCCCACCTGGACCTCCAGTTCTATTACCTCTAGCTGATTGCTGAGGATTTCTTGGTTGCACTGGTGGTACACCTTGTCTTTGATTTGTACCTTGAGGCCTTTGTGGTTGGATAGGACGACTTTGCCCTTGTTCACTTCTTCTCATTATTTCTTCATTTGTTAACGGCCTTCTTTGTTGACCATTATTCGTTGGATTAGTATTTCCTCTAGATATATATCCACCTGGCATAACACTCTTTCTTTCTTGAGAGTGTCTATCTTTTCTCGATAACCGATTGTTATTATTTTCTGCCATAGTATATCCTCTCTTTTTAAATATTTAAACTTTCACGTTATTCATATTAATTTTTCATAATAAAATGTCATAATATACTACACTAATTTTAATGTATATTGGGAAAAAAATCAATTTACTTTGCATATATTAACTATTATTTAACAATATTGTAATATAAGCCAAGCTCTTTCAATTATAAGCTTACTAATTAATATCAAATTTAAATAATTTACTATTATACTCTACAGCTCATTGTAATACAAAAATAAAGAAGCTATCTTGTTTTGATAGCTTCTTAACAAATATATTATTTATTTACTGCTGCTTCAACGTTTTTTATAGCTGCTTTAGCCGCCGCAATTCTGGCAATAATTACCCTATATGGTGAACATGATACATATCCTAATCCTATTTTAGAGCATAATAATATCGATCTTTCATCTCCACCATGTTCTCCACAAATTCCAAGTTTAATAGCTGGTTTCGTAGCTTTTGCTTTTCCAACTGCAAGTTTCATAAGTTCTAGTACTCCACTATCATCAAGATGAACAAATGGATCTGAAGCTAAGACATTTTTTTTCTTATAAATATCAATGAATTTTTCAGCGTCATCTCTAGAATAACCAAATGTTAATTGAGTTAAGTCATTAGTACCGAAACTGAAGAAATCTGCATGTTCTGCAATCTTATCAGCAATTAGACAAGCTCGCGGAATTTCAATCATCGTTCCTACTTTGTATTTGAAATCTGCATTGTACAATTGAATTTCTTTTTCCACAAGTTCAACGATTTGTTCGCGTAACACAGCGAATTCTTTTTCTAATCCTACTAAAGGAATCATAATTTCAACATTTACTTCAATACCTTCTTTACTAGCTCTAATCGCTGCTGAACTAATAGCTTTCGCCTGCATTAAGTAAATTTCTGGATATGTAATACCTAGTCGACAGCCTCGATGTCCCATCATAGGGTTAAATTCTGCAATGCTAGCTATTTTCGCTTCTAATTGATTAACACTTACCCCTATTTCCTCGGCAATAAGCTTAACAGTATTTTCATCTTTTGGTAAGAATTCATGAAGTGGTGGATCTAATAATCTTATATTAACAGATTTACCTTGAGCTTCTTTAAAAATCTTGTAGAAATCTTCACTTTGAATCGGTTGTAATCTATCTAAGAATCTAACTCTCTCATTAGTATCACTTGCTAAAATCATTTTTCTAACTAGACTAATTCTATCTTCTTCAAAGAACATATGCTCTGTCCTACAAAGTCCTATTCCTTCAGCTCCAAACTCAAAAGCAACTTTAGCATCAGTTTCATTATCTGCATTTGCTAGTACTTTAAGTTCTCTAATTCCATCAGCCCATTCTAAAAGTTTATTGAATCTATCGCTAAATTTAGCATCAACTTTATCTACTTCATCAAGATATACTTTACCACTGCTTCCATCAACTGAGATTGTATCACCTTCATGTAATGTTACCCCAGAAATTTTTAGTGTTTTTTCAGCATAATTTATAATCATGTTTTGGCAACCACAGACACAACATTTACCCATTCCTCTTGCTACTACAGCAGCATGTGATGTCATACCTCCACGTAAAGTTACAATAGCCTCTGAGCTAATCATCCCTTCAATATCTTCTGGAGAAGTTTCTTCCCTTACTAAAATAACAGGTTTTGTTTTTGCCGCTTCTACAGCTTCTTGCGCTGTGAAATAAATACCACCGACTGCTGCTCCAGGAGATGCTGCTAAACCTTGAGTTAATTGTTTAGCTTCTTTTAATGATTTTTCCTCAAATGTAGCATGAAGGAGTTTATTAATTTCCTCTGTTCCCACCCTTAGAATCGCTTCTTCTTTAGAAATTATCCCTTCTTCTGCTAGTGATACCGCAACTTCAACTACTGCATTTGGTGTTCTTTTTGCGTTTCTTGTTTGAAGAATATACAATCTTCCATCTTCAATAGTAAACTCGATATCTTGCATATCTTTATAGTGTTTCTCTAATTTTTTAGAAATCTCAACAAATTCTTTATATAAGTGTGGCATATCATCTTTTAGGATACTAATATTTTTAGGAGTTCTTATACCTGCTACAACATCTTCCCCTTGTGCATTAATTAGATATTCACCAAAAAGTTCATCCTCTCCAGTAACAGGGTTTCTACTAAATGAAACTCCAGTACCACAATTATCTCCCATATTACCAAAAACCATAGCTTGAATATTTACAGCAGTACCAAGTTTATCACTAATATTGTGTAGTCTTCTATATACTTTTGCACGATTATTATTCCATGATTTAAAAACAGCTTCAATAGCTAGCATAAGCTGCTCTTTTACACTCACAGGAAACTCTCGACCTACTTCTTTTTTATAAATTGCCTTAAACTCTTCAACAATATTGAATAAATCTTTCTCATTTAATTCACTATCTTGCTCATAGCCATTAGCATTTTTAACTCTAGTTAAAACTTCCTCAAACTTATATTTTTCTATATCCATAACAACATCTGAGAACATTTGAATAAATCTTCTATAACTATCATAAGCAAAACGATAGTTATTATTTTTCTTAGCCAATGCTATAGTAGTTTCATCATTTAATCCAAGATTTAAAATAGTATCCATCATTCCTGGCATAGAAAATACTGCACCACTACGAACAGACACTAATAAAGGATTATCTATACTTCCTAATTTTTTCCCAATATTTTTTTCTAAAATTTCAAGTTGTTCGTTAATCTGTTTTAAAATCTCAGGTTTAATTCTTTCCCCATTTTCATAATAACTATTACAACTTTCTGTAGTAATAGTAAAACCAGGAGGAACACTAATCCCTAAACCTTTCATCTCCGCAAGGTTTGCTCCTTTTCCTCCTAATAAAGATTTCATATCTTTATTTCCTTCACTGAAATTGTAAACATATTTTTTTGACATTGTAAAATTCCCCCATATACAAATTATTGTTTTATATAATTACTTCTTTTTATTATTTTGTTTAAACCTTTAGGCCTCTTTCTCTCATAATCCCAATTATTAATTCAGCTGTCTCCTCCACAGCTTTATTTTGAACGTCTATTATCGGACATCCAAGTTTTTCCATAATCTCTAGAGCATATTCTAACTCTTCAAAAATTTGTATTTCATCAGTATAATCCGAATTCCCTGATACTCCTAGAGTCTTCAATCTTTCCTCCCTCAATTTATTAAGTTGTTCTACTGAATTTGTTAAACCAATTACTTTTCTTTTTACTTCATATAACTGTTCTGGAAGTATCAAGTCTTGAATAATAGGAACATTCATAACTTTAATATTTCTATTTGCTAAATATAAGCTTAATGGTGTTTTAGATGTTCTTGATACACCTAAAATTATAACATCTGCTTCTTTTAGACCATTTATATCTTTCCCGTCATCATACTTCACAGCGAATTCTAAAGCATCTATTCTCTTAAAATACTCCGCTCCCATCTTTCTATTTAAACCAGGATTCCCTTCTGCTTTTACTCCTAATTTTTCTTCAAAAGTACTAAGCATTTCACTTAATAGATCGATAACTTTTATATTTTTTTCTAACCCTTTTTCTTTTACATAGCTTGCTAAAGTACCATCAACTAATGTTTGAACAATTACATCTCTCTCATTTACATTGGATATAATACAATCTATTTTTTCTTTTGTACAAACATTTGAGTTTTTAAGTACTTTATACTTCTTATTTTCATAAGAAAACTGCACAAGTGCTGCATCAACCACATCCTTTGCAGTGTTTCCTATTGAATCTGAAATTATATGTACAGTTAACATATTATCCCTCCAGTATTTCCAATAATAACTTAATTAATGTAGTTTTCGATATTTTCCCGACGATTACCTTACCATCCTTTTCGTCCCTTACAACAGGTAAGCAATCAATCTCATGTAAAATTAATTTTCTTAGTGCATCAGTAACTAGCTCATCTTCATATGTGTATATAACGTTCGGCACACGGGTCATCGCTAATACTATAGGAAGATTTTGTCCATCGGCATTTCTAGATAATTTCAGCATATCCTTTCTAGATGTTACACCAGAAAGGTGATTATTCTCATCAACAATAAAAATAGTTCCTACATCATAAATAAATAATTTTGATAATACCTCAGAAAAATTTGCTGTATTCTTAGCAGTTATAGCTATTCCCATTACATCTTTAACTAATTTACTTTTTATTTCTTCACGTTGTTCTCCTGGTGAAAAATTATAATTATAATAGTAACCAACATTAGGTTTTGCTTCCAAAATCTCTAACATTCCTAAGACCGCAAGGTCATTTCTTAAAGTAGATTTCCCCACCGAAAGCTTTTCTGCAATTTCATCACTTGTTATCGGTTCAAAATTCTTTACTATTTCAATTATAGCTTTATGTCTCTCAGTAAGTTTCATTGCTCCTCCTTCTTGTATTATATTTTTTATTATACAATATGTTACACATTAATTCAAGGATTATTGTTAATTAATGTGTAATAATATTTTTAATATATTCTATTATTTACTTTTAAAATAGATATATTATGTGATATTAATAATATTTATTACCAAGTTATTAAAATAGAGTTACTCAATATCTATTTATTTAAATTTAAATATTTATATGTTATAATTAATTTAATTATATATTGAGGGGAAAAATTGTATGTCAAAATTATCAAAACTATTTGCAATTGGTACAGGAATAGCCATTGCTAACTATTATTCAAAAAATCCAAATAAAGTAGAAGATCACACTGAATACGTTAAGAAAAAATCTAAAGATTACTATGGTTACACACGTTGTATGATTCGTTACACTAAGAAAAATGGTGTTGAAGAAGCGGCAATCTATCTATACAACGACCTAGTAAAAAATCTTAAAAAGGCTAAAAATGCTTTAGAGAATAAATACAACGATGCTGTTGATTACGGAAAGGAATTATCTAGTAATGTAACAGATATTAAAAGTCATGTATCTAACGTAAAAGAATACACTGCAGAAGTTAAAGAAAACTTAGGAGACGCAAAAAAAATCGTTGAAGAATTCAAACCTTCAGTAGAAGCTTACAAAGAAAAAGCTCTTTCTTCTTTCGAAAAAATTAAAGAACAAGTTTCTAACATCAAAAAAGATGTTGACGAATCAAGTGTTCAAGAAAAAGTTGAAGATTTCGCTAATAAATCAACTGAAACTTTAGAATCTGTTAAAGAACGTGTTGAAACTGAAGTTCTAAACAACACTCCTGAACAAAAAGAAGAAAAATAATATAACGAGGGTTTGAGATGAATCTACTATTACTAAATACTCTTCCTAACACAGGCGAAGTAGTTAAGAATTATGGTGCATACATCGGTATAATCATAATAATCGCCGTAATTTTCTTCCTAATCTGGAGAAAAAAGAATAATAAAGATAATTAAAAACTCTAAGCTAGTTTTACCTAGCTTAGAGTTTTTAACATACATTAAGATAGTGATTTGAAAATCATATCGATTTTCAAATCACTATCTATTTTATACTATTTTAAATTATCTAATGTAGCTATTCTTTCTTTAACACTATCATATTGTTCTTGATATGTTGCTTGTTTTTCTTTTTCTTTAGCTACAATCGCTTCTGGAGCAGAACCAACAAATTTTTCATTAGAAAGTTTTTTGTTTACTCTATCTAATTCTTGTTGTAATTTTTCTAATTCTTTTCCTAGACGTTCTTTTTCTTTGTCTACATCGATTAAGTCACTTAATGAAACATAGATTTCAGCACCTGATAAAATACGACTAATATCAGTTTCACTTGCTCCTACTTCGCGTTCAATAATAAGTTCGCTAGGACGAGCAAATTTTTCTAAATACGCACTACCATTTAATAGTACTTCTTTTACGCTATCTTGTGAGTATTTAATCTTAATAGGAATCTCACGAGACATTGGCGCATTCACTTCACTACGGATGTTACGAACTGCTGTAATTACATCTTGGATGAATTGCATATCTTCAGTTTCTTTTTCAAATACTAGACCTTCTTCAACCTTAGCAAATTCACTAGTTACAATGCTATCTCCTATGTGAGGAATGTGTTGCCAGATTTCTTCAGTTACGAATGGCATAAACGGATGTAACATTTTTAGAGAAGCATCAAGTACATACACTAAAATAGATTTAGTAGTTTTCTTCGCATCTTCATCTTCACCATTTAATGAAATCTTAGCAATTTCAATATACCATGAACAGAATTCTTCCCATACGAAGTTGTATAGAATACGGCTGGCTTCACCAAATTCATATTTTTCGAATAATCTTTCAAAGTCTTCAATAGTTTTGGTAAGTTTTGTTAAGATATATTTGTCAGCTAATGTTTTTTCTCCAGTTAGATCAATATCACTGTATTCGAAACCTTCAAGGTTCATAATTACGAAACGAGAAGCGTTCCAAATTTTATTGATATAGTTCCAACTGGCTTCGATTTTCTCAGTTGAATAACGTAAGTCTTGACCTGGTGTTGAGTTAGTAGCTAGGAAGTAACGTAAGCTATCAGCTCCATATTGTTCGATTACTTCCATTGGATCTACACCGTTACCAAGTGATTTACTCATCTTACGACCTTGTTCATCACGTACTAAACCATGAATTAAACAATCTTCAAATGGACGAGTACCTGTAAATTCTAATCCTTGGAATACCATACGAGCAACCCAGAAGAAGATGATATCATATCCAGTTACTAGACAGCTATTTGGATAGTAACGTTTAAAATCTTCACTTTCTAAATCTGGCCATCCTAATGTAGAGAATGGGAATAATGCTGAAGAATACCAAGTATCAAGAACATCTTCATCTTGAACATAGTTTTCAATATCTTTTGGTGGATTTACATCAACATAAACTTCACCAGTTTCTTTGTGATACCATGCTGGAATACGGTGTCCCCACCATAATTGACGAGAAATACACCAGTCCTGGATATTTTCCATCCAAGTATTTAACGTATTTTCAAAACGAGGTGGATAGAAGTTAACTTTTCTATCTGTATCTTTTTGATTTTCTAGCACTTTATCAGCAAGAGGCTTCATATCAACGAACCATTGTTTAGAAAGATATGGCTCAACAACAGCACCACTGCGCTCAGAGTGTCCAACTGAGTGAAGGTGTTTTTCAATTTTGAAGCATACTCCACTTTCTTGTAAATCAGCGATAAGAGTTTTACGACATTCGAAACGATCCATACCGTTATACTTATCAGCGTGTTCATTCATAACAGCACCTTCATCCATAACGATAATACGTTCTAAATTATGACGTTCACCTACTTCGAAGTCGTTTGGATCGTGTGCAGGAGTTATTTTAACTACTCCACTTCCGAAATCTTTTTCTACATATTCATCTGCAATAACAGGAATTTCCTTATTTGTTACTGGTAAAAGAACTGTTTTACCAATATATTTTTGATATCTTTCATCTTCAGGATGAACAGCAACCGCAGTATCTCCAAATAGAGTTTCAGGACGAGTAGTTGCTACTTCTAGATAGTCTCCACTTTCATCAGCTAAGAAATATTTAAGGTGATAGAATGCACCTTCTACGTCTTTGTGAATTACTTCGATGTTAGATAATGCAGTTCTTTGAACTGGATCCCAGTTGATAATTTTCTCACCACGGTAGATTGTACCATTGTTGTAGTGATCCACAAAAATTTTCGTTACTGCTTTATTTAATCCTTCATCTAATGTAAATCTTTCTCTTGAATAGTCTAAACCTAATCCAAGTTTAGCCCATTGTGCACGAATATATCCAGCATACTCTTCTTTCCATTCCCATGCACGCTCTAAGAATTTTTCACGACCTAAGTCATAACGACTTAATCCTTCTTCACGCATTTTAGCCTCTACTTTAGCTTGAGTAGAGATACCAGCGTGGTCCATCCCTGGAAGGTAAAGTACATCAAATCCTTTAAGACGTTTATAACGTGTCAACATATCTTGAAGAGTTGTGTCCCATGCATGCCCAATGTGTAATTTACCAGTTACGTTTGGTGGTGGAATTACGATTGTATATGGATTCTTTTTACTTTTGTTATCAGCTTTAAAAACTTCTTTTTCCAACCACCAGTTGTAGCGATTATTTTCTACTTCGGTCGGATTATATTTTGTAGACATTTCAGTCATGACTGTTCCTCCTAAATTTTTATTTTATTAGTAATTATTTTTACTTTTACTAGTTATATTTGTGAAATTTTTTCTAGGTAAAAAAAATAACCTCCATCCCTACATAAGGACGAAAGTTTCCGTGGTACCACCTTTATTCTAATTATATAAATTAGCACTTAATAAGATTAACGCTCTAACCACGTTTAAAGCTACTTACTTTCACTCTAAATGCTCACCGGCTACTTCAAAGTCCTGCCTAGGAGAAATCTCTCAACCACTGATTTCTTTTCTGTATCCTACGGTACGCAAGAACTTTTACTTATCGGCTCATCGCATATATTTTATAATTAAAATATGTTTAATATAATAACACACTTCTTTTCATATTGCAAGTTAAATAAAAATATTATTCCTAACTATAAACAAAAAAGTACTTTGATGAATAGAAATTCCATCATCGAAGTACTTTTTTAAATATTAGTCTTCTTTTTTATTTTTCCACGCAGTTGCATTATCTAACTTAATTGGTAAGTTATCTAGATAGAACTCTGGATCTTTTCCTTGTTTATGTTGTTTCACGTAGTCTTTTAGTACTACATAAACTACACCAGAAAGACCGATAATTGCAATTAAGTTAAGTAAACTCATAATACCCATTGTTACATCGGCAATTCCCCAAACTAAGTTTAAATCTAATACACTTCCTACATATACGAAGATACATACGATAACACGATAGACATTTACAGCCCATTTTTTAGGAAGTAAATATTGAATGTTTGTTTCACCATAGTAGTAGTTACCAATTACAGAACTATATCCAAATAAGAAAATAGCAACGATTAAGAAAATTGTTCCAATGCTTCCTACTTGTGAAGTTAAAGCAGCTTGTGTAAGTTGGATACCTTGTAACTTACCAGCTCCGTATTCAACACCAGGATATAGTAAGATTAAGAAAGCAGTTGCTGTACAAACTAAACATGTGTCGAAGTAAACTCCTAAAGTTTGGATAAATCCTTGTTTAGCTGGGTGAGTACTATCAGCTGTGGCCGCTGCGTTAGGAGTTGATCCTAAACCAGCTTCGTTAGTGAACATACCACGTTTAATTCCTAAAAGAATAGATGTTCCCATACCAATTACTCCACCACCTACTTGTTCAAGACCAAATGCTGATTTCACGATTTGAGCAAGAACACCAGGTAACTTGTCAATGTTAATAACCATAATAACTAATACGATAAATAAGTACGCTACCGCCATTACTGGTACTAACCATTGTGTAATTTTAACAACTTTTGTTACTCCACCAAAAATTACGAAAATAGTAAGAATTAATAAAGCAATCCCTGCAATATTTGAATTAATGTTATATACTTGTAATGCTTGTGCTATAGTGTTAGTTTGAACTGAATTAAATGCTATACCATAAGTTATTGAAATAACAATCGCGAATAACACACCCATCCATTTTTGTCCTAGACCTTTTTCCATGTAGTAAGCAGGTCCCCCACGGTAAACACCTTTTCTATCACGAACTTTATATACTTGGGCTAATGTTGATTCGGCAAAAGATGAAGCTCCACCAAAAAGCGCCATTACCCACATCCAAAATACTGATCCAGGACCACCCATTGCAATCGCAATAGCAACCCCTGCAATTGTTCCAGTACCTACTCTTGACGCAGCCGAAATAGTGAATGCTTGGAATGCTGAAACCCCTTTTTGTTCTCCATCCTCACCTACTTTTGGCTTTTCAGTAATAAGTCTGAACATTTCTTTGATATAAGTAAATTGAACAAACTTCGTACTAAATGTAAAATAAATACCAGTTACCATTACTAACCCTATTAGGAAATAAGTCCACATAAAGTCATTAACGGTAGTTAATAATTCTAAAAATCTATCCATTAAGAGTCAACTCCTCATTAAATTTGTTTTATTACGTTTTCTATTATACTTTAAATAACACTACAGTTGTAAATATACGTTAGAAAATCTAACATGATAGTATCATAAATTAACAATACTTTTAATACTTTTATAAGAAACTATAGAAAACCATTGAAATCTTACACAAAAAAACATGTGATTTAACATAATAATTAAATCACACGATTTTTTTCTTTAAACATATTCAATTCTATTTACTTCTTCATTGTTGATCGGTTGATAATTATTCACAGGATAAGGATAATCCCCCATCGGATAGTTATCCATTCCATTATACATAACAGGAACAACTAATTTTCTATCACGAGCTTTTAATATAGAGTTTATTTCATACCTGCTTAACACGTTGTAATCTAATTTTTCCTGAAGAACATACTCACCCCTTCTGATTCTAGCTCTAATGTCTGTAGCAGCAACAAAGTATACAACCATAAAGACAATAGAGAATATAAATTGACCAATTGAGAAAATATTCGCTAAGGTAGTGTTCCCCTGGAAAATAAATGCACTAAACATAGATAAAACTGTTAATCCCGCTTCAATATATAATACTATTCTTCTACCTTTCGTATCAAATATTGGTAAATATGTAATAAATAACAGAATAAAGTTGAACACTGAGATTACTAATCCACCAATTATCAATACTACCAAACCTAAAATCAGTGTCTTTGCATATTCTTCATAAAATCTATCACTTGTAAGCGGTAAGTTAATTAGAGCCAATACGAATCCTCCTATGACTGCCATAGGAATCGCAAAAGTTATTATATACGCAACTCCCCAATTTCTCTTCCAAACACGTCCTTTATACTCTTTGTAAATCCTATAGGTATTATAAAATGGTATAAACGCTAGTCCTGCTTTAACCCCAAGTATATCGAACATAATTTTTGAAAAAATCGCCGTAATAATATATCCAAAAAGTAATACAATAAACGCCACAATTAAAACTATAACCCCTATTTGATATATCATATGCTCATCAATATTATTAAACATAAATAATTCCTCCTTTATTTTATATCATTATTTTAAATTACATTATCATCCATTACATAATAATTCGTTATTTTAGAGATTTTAGGTACGACTAGCTTTCTCTCACGAGCTTTTAAAGTTGCATATACTTCAAAACTATCCATAATCCCGTAATCTAATTTTTCCTGAAGAACATATTCTCCACTTCTAATTCTAGCTCTAACTTCTCTTGCCGATAAAAGATAAACAATCGTAAATACAACAGAAAAAATCATTTGTATCTTCACTAACAATAGAGAATCAAAATGAGGATCTATTTTAAGAATAACACTATTTCCAAGTACAACTAACAATGTTAGTGCTGCTTGAATATACAATACCACTCTTCTACCTTTTGTATCAAATATTGGTAAATACATAGTGAATAACAGGATAAAATTAAACACTGAGATTATCAATCCACCAACTACCAATACTACCAAACCTAAAAATAGTGTCAGTGCATAATAGTCATAAAATCTATCACCTGTAATTATCGGTAAGTTAATTAATGTAAATACGAATCCTCCTATGACTGCCATAGGTAACGCAAAAGTTAATAGATATGCAACTCCCCAATTTCTCTTCCAAACACGACCTTTATACTCTTTATAAATCCTATAAGTATTATAAAATGGTATAAGCGATAAAATCGGTTTAACACCAAGTATATCAAACATAATTTTTGAAAAGATAACTGAAACAATATATCCAATGCTACCGTATAGAATAGCTATCCCTCCAAAGATATTATATAATCGTTCTAACATATAATTATCCAAATTAAACATAACTTTCCTCCTTTTCTACCTTTATTATACTAAAAATCTTTATGAATTAATAGTAAAAAAAAGAATGAAATTGTCTGAAAAGACAACCTCATTCTTTATAATTATTTATGATAACTTGCTCCTGTTATTATACGATAAGCTCTATACACTTGTTCAAGTAAAACAACACGCATCATTTGATGTGGGAACGTCATTCTACTAAACGATAATGCAAAATCACTACGCTTTTTCACACTATCAGAAAGACCATAACTCCCACCAATTACTAATGCAATATCACTCTTACCTGTAAGCATTAAATTATCAATTTTTGATGCAAATTCTTCACTTGATAAATTCTTACCTAAAATTTCTAAAGTAATAACATACTGATTATCTTTAATTTTTGATAATATGTTATTCCCCTCTTTTTCCATCGCAAGAGCTATTTCCGAATCATTTTCTACTTTTACTTTTTCATCAGAAATTTCTATAGTATTTAACTTAATATATGCTCCAAGACGTTTTTCATATTCTTTTATAGCATCTCTATAAAATTTCTCCTTAACTTTACCTACACAAATCAAAGTTACTTTCATCAGAACCTCTTTCTATCTACACATCTTTACCAAGAACAAATTTTTCAATAGCATAAGCAAAACCATCTTCATCATTTGATTTAGAAATAAAATTCGCCGCTTCTTTTAAAGTAGGATTAGCATTATCAACCGCTACTCCCATACCTGCGAACTCGATCATGCTTAAATCATTAAGCCCATCACCTAACGCCATTACATTCTCATTTGTTAAACCAAGTTTTTTACATAATGAGTCTAATGATACTCCTTTAGAAATACCCTTATCGTTAATCTCGATAAAGAACGGTTTAGACATAGCAACCTCATACTCATCACCTAATTCAAGCACAAGTTTATCTTTCACCGCAACAGCTTCATCAGGATGTTTAAGAATTATTACCTTGGCAGCACCTTCTTTAATATCATCTTTCATATTTTCACTAATTACTAATTCTGCACTTACTAAACCAGACTCAATTCGCGCATATTCATTATCACGATTTGTAAGAACTTTCCCACCTTGGTAAGTAAGAATGTCACAATCATTCTCCAAAGCAACGTCTATTAAGAACTTAATTCTCTCAGGAGATAGAAACTTCTCATAGATTACTTCATTCGTTTTAAGATTAGCAATTCTAGCTCCATTAAATGAAAGCAAGTAGTTATCATAACTATCAAGTTGTAAATCTTCTACTATACTCATCATTCCAAAATCAGGTCTACCCGATGCTAAAATAACTTTAATATCTTGTTTCTTACACTCTTCAATTACTTCTCTATTTTTCTTAGAAATCTCACGATCACTATTTAATAGCGTATCATCAATATCTGTAACAACTAATTTTATCATACAAAAGCTCCTTTTTTTATCACTAGGGGGGTGCAAAACCCTCTTAGGGGGTGCATCATTTGACGATTTGTTCTATCCTTGATTTAATCATATTCTACAAATCTGTTTAGCCCTCGTTTACTCAATATATTATATCAGATAACTTTAATCTCTCATAGTAAAAAAGAAAAAATCATATCAATGGTAATAGCCCCCAAAATTTGGACAAATTTTGGAGGGCTATTTATTATGAAATTAACAGATGAAAATAGGATAGAAATGTATAGACTTAAGAAAGAAGGATACTCATACAAGGAACTATCTAAAAAGTTTGAAATTGATTCTAGTAATGTGAAGTACATGGTCAGATTAGCTGATTTACATGGTGAAACAGTGCTGATTAAGGGAAAAAATAATTACTATCCACCAGAATTGAAATTAGATATAATCAATGAAGTTTTAATATTAGGAAACTCTATAAAAGCTACTTCATTAAAGTACGCATTACCAAATCCCGGTTTACTACATAATTGGATTTCAAAATTTAAAGAAAACGGGTATAATATACTAGAGAAACCGAGAGGAAGAACTAGTAAAATGAAAAATAATAATAAAAAGATCGAAAAAAATGAATTATCAAAAGTAGAACAATTAGAGAAGGAACTTGAGTACCTACGTGCGGAAAACGCAGTTTTAAAAAAGTTGAGGGAGATAAGGTTAAAACAATCTCAAACGAAGAGAAAACAAAAATAGTAGAAGAATTAAAGGAAACACATAGATTAAATATACTATTAAAGATTTTAGGCTTATCTCGTTCATCATATTATTATACAAAAAATAAAGAAGACAAAGATAAAAAAAATAAAAATATAGAAGAAGCAATTCTATTAATTCAGGAAAAAAACAAATATAGATACGGTTATAGAAGAATAACATTAGAACTTAATAATATGGGATTTGTAGTAAATCATAAAAAAGTTTTAAGATTAACGAGAAAACTAGGTGTATTATCATTCGTAAGACCTACTAGAAAATACAACTCATATAAAGGAGAAATTGGAAAAATCGCAGATAATATAATAGATAGAGACTTCTTCGCCCCAGAACCGTTAAAGAAATGTTATACAGATGTAACTCAATTCAAGGTTGGAGAGGATAAAGTTTATTTAGTACCTATAATTGATGGATATAACGCGGAGATAATAGCGTATAGTGTTTCATTCTCACCTAACATGAAACAACAACATGAAATGTTATCACAACTTCAAAATGAAAGATATGATGGTATGATATTACACAGTGATCAAGGTTGGCAATATCAACATATTGAATATAGACAATTCCTTAAAGTAAAAGGAATTACACAATCAATGTCTAGAAAAGGAACATCGGCAGATAATGCATTTATGGAATCCTTCTTTGGAGTTTTAAAATCTGAGATGTATTACGGATTCGAAGATACTTTTAAGAATAAATATGAATTAAAAGAAGCCATTATAGATTATATAAAGTATTATAATGAAGAGAGAATAAAATTGAACTTAGGTGGATTAAGTCCTGTAAATTACAGGAAAATGAATAGAAACTAATATAAATAAAAAGAAACTTTCATTCCCTTTTACAGTTTAGATTTTTCTCTTATTTAGTCAAGGACAAGGGCTGCACCTTTTAAAAATCCTTGACTAAATAGTTCGAAAAATCTAAAATAACTGTAAGGAATGAAAGTCACTAAAAGTAATAAAATTTACTGACTTTAAAGTTTAAAATACTAAACCAAAATAACTTAATATTTTGTCCAACTTTTTGGGTGCAGTACCAATCTGATATGACTTCTCCGTTTTTCAAATGGATTTCTATTCTTTTTCCTTTATGAATTATTATCGTATCTACCAAATAATTAAACAACTTAGTATCGTATTCTGTTATTAACTCACCTTGTTTTTCTAATGAGTCTATAAATATTTTCAGTTCTCTTACTCTCTTGTTTTTACTCAGTAAATCTAAGTTTTTCTGTTCTAATTCTTTCTCTAACAATTTATATTCTTCTATCAGTTTATTATATTTTATTGTGTACTCTTCTTGATTTTGTGCTATCTTGGAATTTGTTATTATCAACTTTTCTACATCAGTTCTGATGTCTTCTAATTTTTCTTCGAGTTGAATGATTGCATCATCCAATACTCTGTCTTCTTTTATGATCTTCATTAGAAGTTTTATATTACCTATAATTTCTTTTCTATTATCAATTACCTTGTTTAGTACTGATACTATCCATCTTTGAATTTCATCATCTCTTATATGAGGAGTATCACATTTTTCTTCGTTCTTATACTTATCTTTGCATCTATATATTGTCTCTTTATATTTGTCAGTTGAGTGCCATAAATGTCTGACGTATGAACTACCACAACATCCACACCTAATTTTTCCAAAGTAGTTTTTCTCTGTATACCATTTTTTATTTTCACTTAACTGCACTTGAACCGCATCAAAGACTTCTTTATCAATTATTGCTTCATGGCTATTTTCTACATAATACTGAGGTAGCTCTCCGTTGTTCCTTTTCTGTGTTTTATTTAAGAAGTCTGCTACATAGTATTTTTGAAGTAAGGCATCACCTTTATATTTTTCATTTGTTAAAATACTTCTTACACTACTATAACTCCATTTTTCTTTTCCTCTTGGTGTCGGTATTTTATTTTCAGTTAAATGTTTTGCTATTTGATTAGGATTTTTCCCTGATAAGAACTGTCCAAATATGTATCTCACTATTTGTGCTTGCTCTTTATCGACTTCAAATCCTCCGTCCTCTTTTGGTTTAAAGCCTAGTACATTATTATATGCAAATGTCACTCTACCTTCAGCAGCTTGTTTTCGTTTAGACCATGTTATATTTTCTGATATTGATCTACTTTCTTCTTGTGCTAAGGAACTCATTATTGTAATAAGCAATTCACCCTTTGAATCAAATGTCCAGATGTTTTCTTTTTCGAAGTATATCTCTACTCCAACATCTTTTAGTTTTCTTACAGTTGATAGTGAATCCACCGTATTTCTTGCGAACCTACTTACACTTTTTGTTAGTATGAGGTCTATCTTACCAGCCAGCGCATCATTTACCATTTCTTGAAATCCTAGGCGTTTTTTGGTATTTGTTCCACTTATTCCCTCATCTGAGTACATTTTCACAAACTCCCAATCTTTCCTACTTGATATGTACTCTTCGTAATACTTCATTTGAGTTTCATAAGAACTTGTTTGATCTTCATTATCTGTTGATACTCTGGCGTAACCTGCGACCTTTTTCTTTTTTATACTAGGTAGTTTTGATTGATGACTGAGTTGTTTATTGGCTTGTATAGTTGTAATTTTTCTATTCATCTTTTACTCCTTTTTTAGGTTACCTTGTTTTTTTATTTCTTGAACCTTATTGAATATTTCCTGAGAAATTATTGCTTCATGTGCATTTTCTACAATGTACATAGTCTTCTCTCCAGTATTTTTTACTGAACGACCTTTTTCTTTTGCATTAAATGTCTTCTGTAATATAAGTTTCCCTGTATAAGTTTCTTGGGATAATATTCTATAAATAGCTAGTCTTGAAATCTTTTCTCCTCTTCTTGTACGTTTACCTTCATCATTTAATATCCTTGATATTTGTGTCGGTTTTATTCCTGATATGTATAAATCATAAATCTTTCTGATAGTGTCGGCTTCTGACTCTTCAATTTTATAGGAATCTCCTATCCATCTATATCCTAATATAGGTTGTGGGCTATGTGGTAATCCTTGTTCAAACTTCTTCTTCACACTCCACCTTACATTACTGCCTATCGCCTTTGATTCTTCTTCTGAAACGGCAGCAAGTAACGTTAGTAGTAACTCTCCATCTGTAGTGAGTGTGTCGATATTCTCTTTTTCAAATTGAACCCCTATGTTTAATTTTTTTAGCTCTCGTATTGTCTCTAACAACTCAATAGTATTTCTTCCAAATCGTGATATGGACTTTGTAAGAATTATATCAATCTTTCCTTTCCTGCAGTCATCTATTAATCTTAAATACTCCTTTCGATTTTTTGTATTTCTTCCACTTACTGAGTTATCGAAATAGACTCCAGCATACTCCCAACTAGGATTATCTTGTATAAGTTTACTATAATAGCTTATTTGTTCAGATAGTGATTGTAGTAAATCTCGATGTGATACTCTTGCATAAGCTGCGACCTTTTGTTTTTTAACATCAGTCACATTTAGCACCTCTAACTTTTTTATTGTTTTCATTATTGTATCCTCCTTTTCGTCATTACTATATATCACTCTAAAGAAACTATTTATCAAGTGATAACTCCATAAGTTCAGATATTTTTGGATTATACTTTTCTAACATCTTATGTTTAAATGAATCAAATTCATCTTTTGTGATTAGATTTTTCCTAAACAAGTTACGCAGTATTTTAATTGTGATTTGGTAGGTTACCTCATTTTTAGTGTTCATAGCTACCTCCAAATCTATGTTTAATATAGCATTCATGACTGCAGTACTTTCTTTTATTATTGGAATAAGATATAAATTCTCTTTCACAACATTTACATAGATGTGTAGAAATTGCCTTTTTATTCATCTTGTCTTGATTATTCTTCCACCATTTCATTCGACAAGCATCACTACAATATTTCTTTTGTTTTTTCCCTTTTAAATGAGTTAACTTTTCTCCACACACTTTACAAGTATCAAAATCTTCTATATCTAACTTTTCTAATTTTTCTCTTCTACAAATTGACTTAACTGTATTGGCTGATACATTTAAGCATACAGCTATTTTCTTATAACCTAATCCTTTTCCTCTTAGTTTTTTTATTTCATCTTTCAGTTCCATATTTCCTCACTCCTATGATCTTTATATTCTCTACATCACAGGTAAAGAAAACTATGAAAAATTTAACCTTTGGAGTAAAATTTAGATAAAAAAATAAACTCACCACAAAAAATTTCTGTGATGAGTTATGATTTTTCATTCTATTTTATTATTTAAACCGTTTATGATAAACTGTTTATATATACGTTCAATGCATAGTTATAACTTACTTTATTCTATCTCTGTATACCCAGTTGAAAATCCACTGCAAATTAATAAATGGCTTCTTTTCTTCTGATTCTTTTAATATAGGTTTAAAATTCTCGTAAATATCTTCCTTGAGTTTATTTTCATCTACTGTTGATATATCTATATGTTGCATATTATTGCCAAAATCTACAACTTTTTTCAACTTAAAATTTTCATCAAAATAATAATCTTTTCTTTTTTCATCCCCATATATATAAATGTTCATATTTTCATAAAACTCGTACGAAAAATAAACATCTTTTTCAACATTTTGAACTGTCTTATTTTCTTGAATTTTATGTTTATATTTAAAACCATCTTTCTTACCAAGATGATCTAAATTCTCTGTAAACATCATCAATTCTAAATCTCTGACATTACTACTTGATGAATGTTTCGCATAATACACTGACTTACCTTTTAAATTTGTATCCCCTATAAAATAAATTGTCGCTAACACCAATATTACCATTATAATTTTTTTTATCATTTTTCTTATTTCCTTTCTTAAAACCATTTTTTTAACCAACTTTTCGCTTTATTATATTTACCTGATATCCAATTACTTGCTGGCTTAATAACTTTGTTATAAATAGGCTCTACAAAAGGTTTAACTACATTATTATATCCCCATTTTGCAACTGGTTTAATAACTTTATTATAAACTGGTTTTACTGTATTATATCCCCATTTTACAACTGGTTTAATAACTTTATTATAAACTGGTTTTACTATATTATTATATTCCCATTTTGCAACTGGTTTAATGACTTTATTATAAACTGGTTTTACTATATTACTATATCCCCACTTTACAACTGGTTTAATGACCTTATTATAAACGGGCTTTACTACATTATTGTAAATTGGTTTAGCTACTTTATTGTACATAAATGAAGAAACTGGACGAATAACCGCATTATAAATTGGCTTAACTACTCTATTAACAATAGGTTTTATAATCTTATTGTTAATCTTATTTGCAGTAAATGTTACTACTGCCTTAGTAGTTACTATAGCATCTGCAACAAAATTACCTACGGAGGCAGATGCTTTTTTTGCTACATATGCTAAAGGATCTTTCTTCAATTCTTTAAAATTATTAATTAAACTTGGAATTATTTTTTCTTTAATCATTTCCCTAGGGGCATCAAGAAAATCTGAAATTCCATTTTTTATATTCAATAAAAATAACCCTAACGCTGCTAATGTAATCATGCTTCCAAATTTTAAGATTGTAGAATAATTATTCGCCCCAGTACCTTCTGATTTTAATTCCAGAACTTCTTTATAGTATTCTCCACGTTTTTTGTTCAAGTTATCCGTACTATAATATTTTTCTATTCTTTCATTTAAAGGTAAGTCTTTGAATTTAGGATGATATTTAAGTACATACGCATCTATATCTGTAATTAAATCCTTGTTATCAATAATCGTTAATTCATCACCTAGTAACGAATTCGCTTGAAAGAATGTATCACTAGGCGTAATTCCTACAATACTTAATGGAGATGATCCAGCTATAAATTTACCTAATTCTTTATACCAAACACTTTTTTCTGATGTTGCTAAAGGCATTGCTAAATGTGGAAAATCTATTTTATAATAACTTTCTTTATAAATTTTTCTTAATAATTCTTCCATATCTTCACTTAAGTTCCTTGGTTTTTCTCCGAAGTCATTAGTACTCTTTTGTAAAAAATTATTATGATACGTACTATACGATATAGCATTCGCTACTGCATGATTAATTTTATTTTGATCATTTCCATATTTTGTCCGAGCATTTTTCGCAACTTCATGAATATAATTCAAGAATTTTTTCTTTTCTTCTTGAGTCATACCAGTATTTTCTAAAAATGGATCTTTTTTCTCCTGAACTCCTGTTTCTTCAGTATTATAACTTACATTATGAGATGATGATTGAATTGAAGGTGTGTTTTTGAAAACAGGAGATTCTTCTACATTTTTTGTCTTCTTAGCACTTGAATGATTAGCTACGACCGAGCCTACATTTGATACCACCCCAGTTCCCGTATGAGATGATGATTGAATTGAAGGTGTGTTTTTGAAAACAGGAGATTCTTCTACATTTTTTGTCTTCTTAGCACTTGAATGATTAGCTACGACCGAGCCTACATTTGATACCACCTCGTTTCCCGTGTTTTGCTTATTTACTTCTTTCTTAGGAGTTGTCTTTACGGGATTCTTTGTCTCTTCACTTGGCTTTTGTTCCTGTTTAGGTACTTTTTTATATACAAATTGATAATCTACATCTTTTACCGCAATTTGTTTTAATTTATTCGGTGTAATGAAGCCATCCATTGAATTTGGGGTATAACTAATTGTTTGCCCCTCTAGGACAGTAAATGTCTTACTCTCTTGAACTTTAGTACCTTGTTCATCTACAAAGTGTAATGTAACTTTATGTTCTGGCTGATAAATAAAGGTAATTATTGGATTATTTTTATCTGTAACATTTTTGTCAATATTTACTAATCTATACTTTGGAATATTTATAGAATCAACTTTATAACTTTTATCTGTAAAACCTGAATAATGTTCTTCTTTTTTTAATTCTTTTCCACTACTATCAACATATTTTACTCGTATATGTTGAGTAATACGTGTTAGTATATCTGCCTGTAAACTACTTCCAAATATGTCATAACGAACACCTAAAGCATAATCATATGAATTATTAAATCTTGGTGGAGCAGGTGAATAAAATATATAATTGAAACTAGATAAAAAACCTGCACCTAAATACCCACCTTTTGGTAAATCACTTGAGCCATTTAGAGCCATCATTTTTGGGGTCGCATCATAAATAACTCCATCTGTGCTTTTCTTTAATCCAGATTCTTCAGGAATTAACTCTACAATATTTGCTAAATCTGTTTGAACACCTTGAGCTGCGTCAATATCAGTTGAAATAAAACTAAGAATTACTGGTTGTTCATCAAGTGTACCATGTTTTACAATTTTATAATGTAATCCTAAAGTGTTTGCTTCAGTATATAACACAACAATAGAGTTTCCTGTTGAATTTGGAATACTTTGTTCTCCAGTAAAAGCTAGACCAGTTGCTCGACTTGAGCTATAATAACCAGAGTTTTTCTTCCAATCTGCTGAATCATTTCCTGTTACTGTCCAAATAAGATCTAAATCTACTCCAGATTTTGTTTTACCTACATAGTTAATACGACCACTATCTCCAACATTCATACTATACGCTTTTACTGAAGTTGTTGGATTGTTTTGTTTTCCTAAGTAAGTTTCACTATTAATAAAACCATTTTCTACACCTTTAATCAGTTCTACTGTTGTTTTATCTGACCAATGTAATCCTTCTTTTGTTAGAAAATTATTATCTGTTAAATTTTCTCCAATAAGATTAATTTGAATTTTTTTGAAAAAATCTACACCTTTTGCATCTTTGTCAAAATCACCCGTGACCGTTACGTTAGTAATAGTTGGTTCTTTTGAAACTGGTGGTGATTCTGTTTCTTGTTTTGGTTTTTCGGTTCGTTCATTCTTTGAACCAATGATGGCACTATTATTCGGTGAATTTATTTGATTTTTATTTTCTTTCTCGTCTGATTTCTCTATATTACTAGCACTTTGATTATTATCTAAGGCGAAAACAGATGCTACTGGTGAAAAAATTACATAAAATACACTAAATAGTACTATAAAAATTTTTCTGCATTTCTGCATATTATCCTCCTTTTTTATTAATTTTTAAAAATTGATTATAACATATTATAGATATTTGTACAAAAAATATATTCGCAATAAAAAAAGACTTATCGTAGACTAAAAAATCTATTACAGGCCATGCTAGAACACGAAAATATTAAATTTTATTGACTTAACTGTATTGGCTGATACATTTAAATATACAGCTATTTTCTTATAACCTAATCCTTTTTCTCTTAATTTTTTTATTTCATCTTTCAGTTCCATACTTTTCACTCCTATGATGTTTTTATTCTCTACATCACAGGTAAAGAAAACTATGGGAAATTTAACCTTTAGAGTGAAATTCTCATTATATTCTACTTTATTATTAAAATTATCTATGTTAAAGTATAATAAAGGTATAAATAATTAATATATAAATTAAAAAGCAAATAATTACTATTATTTTTATAAAATTTTTATTAAGGTGGTATAGCATTATGAATGAAAATAAACTTAATTTAACAGACATAGACTTACTTATAGAGGAATCAAAGAAAATAAATTTCTCATCTGAATCTGAAGTTAGAAATTTAGGTATAAAATATCCTGAGAATTTTACGGAAGTGGGAAGTTTAAATGAAAATTCGTTAATAGAATATTTTAAAATGGATGAAAATTATAAACAAAGTGAAGAAATAGATCCTAATACATTACTATATAAAACATTACTAATTAAAAGAAAAATCTATTATACTGATTTAGGAAATGGTAAGGAATTAAAAAACTTACCTGGTTGGAAAGCAATTAAAGATAATAATATATATCACAAAGCTCACATTATAGCAAAAGCATCAGGAGGTCAAAAAACTTATTTAGACAGACAAACATCAAAAAGATATCACAATGGATTTATAGCTACTATATGTGCTAATGTTGGAGTAATAGGATCATTGGGGATGTACGATATTGAATCGGAAATGAGAACATATTTAAATAAAGATAATTATCTACTATACGAATGTCGTGTAATATATAAAGACCCCAAAGATATTATTCCTATATTTATAGTTATGATTATAGTTTCTAATGACTATACGATTAATAAAATTTACTTCGTTTGGAATATTCAATGTGGGTATACAATAGATTATAGAACAGGTGAGTATTTCCCTTGGAATTTTAAAAAAAGCCTAGAAGAATAAATTTTCTTCTAGGCTTGTATTTTATCCTAATATTTCATTAACTTTTTTTGAACTTTATCGTAGTTAAATCCTGTATTTGTCAGTCTATTAACTCGATTTTGTCCATTACCCCACTTACCTTGAATCAATTCTCGGGCTATTTCATTGCTTTACTTACTTTCTTTATTCTGTTCTTGCCATTTTGAACTTGCTATTGCGGAACTAACTACTCCAAAAACAGTAAATATTACCACTAATAATTTAATCATATGCTTAACCTCCACTCAAATTCAATTTAAGAATTAATAAAGTAGTCTAATATTAACTATTTGCCCTTTATGAGTATATATGTGTCTTTGATATATTTTATTATCATATAAAAATACATAATTTTTATTTTTATCAACATATCCATAACGTTTTATAACTAATCGTTTATATTCTCCATATAAATATTTACCCTTCATAGTATTTTTTATATTTCTTACATAGTAAAAATTTTGATTGCCTGGATTTGCTGCATTGGGATTATTAGTATAATAATTGTTAAAATAATAATAAGATCTAGGTTGTACAGAAATAGAATCATCGTTTGCTTTTACTACACTAGTAATACCTGTCACTAGGATTCCAGCAGTTAAAATAGAGCCTGTTATTTTTAAAATTTTCATAGGAATAACCTCCGTTTATATGTTATTATAATTAAATTTTACCATGTAACCGCTTTTATGTCAACCTATTTTTTCTTAAAAAATGATGTTTTTGTATAATAATTCTTGAAAAATTATTATACAAAAAAAAATACATCTCAAATTTTACAAATATCTATACATCACAGGTAAAGAAAACTATGAAAAATTTAACCTTTAGAGCGAAATTTAGACAAAAAAAAATAAACCCACCACGGAAAATTTCTGTGATGGGTTTGGTTTCTATTTTCTCTTCTTATTAATAATTTTATAAGTTTTTATTCCCCTTATTACTGATAGTAATATCAAGATATTTACTAAAATGTGCATCATTG
Source organism: uncultured Gemella sp. (assembly GCA_963528605.1). Taxonomy (GTDB): domain Bacteria; phylum Bacillota; class Bacilli; order Staphylococcales; family Gemellaceae; genus Gemella. The sequence continues at coordinate 22,701 of CAURVX010000002.1, read as the reverse complement.
TATAGGTTCCACCTCAAACATATCACCTATCCTAAAATCATGACTAGTTATTTTTACAGAACCATAATCATTAAACGTTCTATCAACTAGAGTTAACATTCTTTTCAATTCATTAGAATGATATACAGTTATTCCAAGAGAAGCAATAGTGGTTACTATCGCTAAAGTATCTAATCTATATATATAATCCTCTATCTCTCTTTTGAAATTATTTAATTCCCATTTATTATGTATATAAACTTGAGAACCCCACCAATAATAATACGCTTCAAATCCTCCATTAGATCTAGCTTTAAACCTTTCTTTTATACCTTTTTGATTATCAAATTCATACCAACCAGAAGAAACTTTTTCATTAATATTAGATATAGATAATTCAATACTATTTAAGTACTCTTCAGGAGTATTAACCTTAGTATTCTTATTTATCTCGTTCCAATTTTGTTTTAAATATTTCAACACTTGCTCTTTATTTACAATTAAATGATTATTTGTAAGATAGATTTGAGAATCAATATAGTCTATATGCTTTTTAATAGAATTTTCAGAGTTTGTTTTTTTAGATACTAAATCACTAGCTTTAGCTATATTTTGATTATTTTGAACTAATCCTGATAAAGGTGTTATAATTAAACCTGCAGATAACACTGCTGCTGTGATTTTAAATTTGGTATTCATTGTCTTTACTCCTTTTGTTTTTTTTATTTTTATAACGTTATAAATCTTTACAGTTTTATTATAATATGAAAATAATATGATAACAATAAGAAAACATAAATAATACATTTTCTAAATTTTTTTCTTTTTTTATGATATAATTAAATTGATTGATGTTCAATTTAAAATTCTATAAATTGGAGAATTATAGGATAGTGCTCTAGTATCCATTAATATCATTAATAATTATACATATAATTATAATCAATTATTTAGCATTATACACTTTACATAAAATATATAAAAAGCCTAGAAGAATTAATTTTCCTCTAGGCTCGTATTTTATCCTAATATTTCATTAACTTTTTGCTGAACTTCATTGTAGTTATATCCAGCATTAGTAAGTCTGTTAACTCGGTCTTGTCCATTACCCCACTTACCCTGAATTACTTCTTGGGCTATTTCATCTAAATTATTAGATGTATAATTCCCATTTAGTAATCTATTCACTACTTCTTGAACCTCACTTGCATTATATCCTGCGTTAGTTAATCTGTTCACTCTATCCTCTCCGTTACCCCATGCTCCTGAAATAACTTCTCGTGCAATTTCTTCATTACTTTTATCACCAGTTGATACTGAGTTTGTAGATGTACTTGGTTCAGAGATACTAGTATTACCTAACATTTCATCAACTGTTTCTCCTAAAGTCGCAAAGTAATTCATACGTTCTACAAAGTAAGTTTTAACACTATCAGTTGTTCCACCATGCAAAGCTAAACTACGGTGTGGACAACTTGTTGGACTAAACTCATGATGAAGTCTTACCGTTTGTTTATTAATTGGCAAGCCATAATAAATCAAGTCTTCTGTCGCCTGCATTAACGCCATATCTTCATTAGCTAAAAAGTCCTCATCTGAGACTTTCATACTCTCACATACTTCATAACCTATCGAGTGGGTATTACTCCACCACTCACCAGTGTGATATCCAATGTTGTATGTATCTATTACTCTTGCTATACTATATCGATTACAATAATAGTGAGCTATTCCCAGTGCTTTATCTCGATATCTTAACCATTCCACATATTGTTCAGGTGTCATACTTCCTGCGTCATTATGAATTACTACAAAGTCTATGCCGTCAAGTTGACCTGCGTTCATTAGTGTTTCATTTATTATTTGTACCATTTTATTTTTCCTCCTTGTTTAATTGTTGTAAAATGTTTTGTAATTTCTCAGGTACTGGTAGTCCTAATTTTGAAGTGTTTTCTAGTATAGAAATACCTTCATTAGATAGGTAGAAAAATATTACTGCTGCTCTTAATACTCCTACATGACCTAGAATATAAACATCGAGTATATTAGCTACCCCAACTAATGAGAAGATAATAATTTTTCTAGCTATTCCCTTAAAACCAACTGAACTAGATAATTCTTTTTTATCAATCGCACACATTATTCCAGTCACATAGTCAATTACTGAAAATGCTAAAAGTGCATAGATAAGTCCGTCCATACCTCCTAAAAATACTCCTAAAACACCACCTATACTTGAGATTATAAGTTTATAATTTAATAATGTATTCATTTTATTTACCTCCCGTTAAATAATACGTAATTTTCATTGTTTTATCCGCCGTTTTTTCTACTGTCTTCGATAAATTATTTATTGTTGCTGAGTATGGTGTAATTAAGTATAAAACTTTTCTTAAATACTTATCCCCTGAGCTTTCTCCGTTCGCAAAATATCCAAGTAAAAATGGACCATAACTTAATGGAATACATTCTATTGTTGATAAATCACTTTGTGCTATTTCTGTAACTCTATCATTTTTATCAATAGTAAAATTAGTCCCTATTATAATATCTCCTAATATATACATTCCACAACCTGTTGTATGGCTTGATACTGATCCTGTTTTCAAAGTAAACTTAGGTTCTATTTTAGTTACATCTACTGGGTTATTTATCGCAAACTTCACAACATATTTTTCATCTGTGCTAACTGCATACACATACCCTCCTCTCAATACTGATTTAATAGTTCTATAGTAATCATAGTCTAATGAGTATGAACCTATATTTTCTATTTTCACATTTTCTAATGTGAATTCAGTTTCTTCAATAGAATTATTTGCTTTATTTATTTTCAACTTAGTTACATTCGTATTTCCTCCGCTAGTACTAGTTTTTAATAAGTAATAATTCTCTGCATCCACATAAATGCACACTCCATATGTTCCGTAAGATTTCTTATACTTTATCTTCGTTTCAGTTATATTCTTCTCAGATAAAAATGATAATGAATCATCTAATCTAAAGTTAAGTAGTGGTTCTCTTGATTTTATTATTCTAAGATGATCACTTTCAGGAACTATTGATACTATATAATTTTCTTCGAAGTTAGCTTCTACTACATTGACATATTTTTTCTTCATCTCAGTATCTGTATTCTTAATAAGATATTTATCTTCACCTAGTTTTATGCGATTTGTTTCACCATTACTCTTTGTTCCAAAATAACCACCTCCTGCTTTGGCATTAGTTAAACAAACGCTCGATATTTTACCATTTGCTTTTGATGTTCCAAAATCCCAAACAAACTTATAACCATTTGACGTTGCTTTTGATTCTTGTTTATTAAAACTACCTTGCAGTGGATTTTCCTGAACTCCTTCTACTTGTCCTGCATAGCCAATACATTCATTACTTGTACTTACAAAGCTAGTATTTTTATCTTCTGTTATTTTATCTTTAAATAACAAGATTCCTCCTACTATTTTTTCAACTATTGGATAAAAGGTATCTTTATTAATATTTGTAAGTAGTCCATTCGGATTTAATGTTAGAATCTTTTCTAAAACATCTGTTACGAGGTTATCATCTTTTAAAACCTCTTTCTTTTTTGTTTTAACATCGGTTAATTCTATTATTGTCTTACCTTTCATTTTTCTCCTCCACTTCTACATTCTCAGTTATATTTCCAAATACAAATTTTCGTTTTAAATCATTTTTTATAATCACATCACTAAATTCATATTTAGGAACATCATAAGTGTCAACCTCTATACTACCCTCACTTAAATCTACTTGTTTTCTATGAGATAGTGTTAATTTTCTTAAGTTCTCATTTACTTTTATTTTACCGTCCCAAGGTACATCCCCTCCTAGCGCACTACCTATGATCGCAGCACTTATCCCCTCTATTGGAATAACTAAGCTACCCTTTTCTAACTCAAAATCAACAGTGAATCTATTAATCACTTTTTCTTTTAAGTTTATTAGTGGGTAGAATAATGTAACCATTTGGCTTCCTACTTTAGCTATAAACTTTGGTACGTGATTTTTTATTGTAAGTTCATTTAATGAGTACATAATATTAAGCCTTTGATCTTCGTCAACTTCTCTAATCAAGGTTATTTTCTTTTCTTCTTTTTCATCTTTTAAGGTAACAGTCTCTTCAATATGTTTCTTTAAACTTTTAACATCAAATAACACAGTGGCTATAAAAAAAGCATCAGTTTCTTTACTTGATGCAAATTCTATATCGATTATTGTTTGTGAATTCTGTCCTATTTTTATTTCAGTTCCATTAACGTAAGCATTCACCTTTACTCTGTCAGACTCAATAGTTTGTAATATACCTTGAATATTCTTGTCTTGTTTACTCTTACCTTTAGATAGTAATGCATTTTTACCTACACTCTTAATTCTATATTTCCCATGAATTTTATACTCAATTGATGTAATTATAGTATGATAACTTTCAACACCAACCTTGAAAGTAATCTTGTCTCCAACCTCAAATGCTGGATTACTTACGACTACACTATCTAACGGAGTATAGTCAAATGTAGCTACCTCTTCTAAAATTGCTTTACACATCCTTACTCGTTTTTCAGGAAGTCCTAACTGCATCAGAGGATTAACACCAATATTCATAGTTAAAGCATTGTCATTTTCTTTTGAATAATACTCTGATATTTTTGTTTTAAGATTTGTACTTTGTACTGCAGTATACCTAGTTGTAAAATCTGAGATACTTAATCCATACCTATCTATTTCTTTTATCTCATAATTTGAATTCGTATTAAATCTTTTTAATGTTAACTTACCAAAACGATCTATAGTCGCAAAACTTGCAGTAGTTGCACTTATATAATGAATTAGATCACGATACGTTTCTATATCATGCTCGGCATAAATCCCGACTCTTTCTACTCCATTTGGTAATTTTTCAATTTCTTCTTTGCTTATTCCAAGTTCTACACTACACTTCTTACAACAAAATTCTAGAAGTTCATAAATAGTCCCAGATGTTTCTTTAAAACTCAGAGTTTTATTAAACTTAACCATAAAGTCATAACCTTTAATTTCAACAAATTTCTTCGTTCTATTAGCTTCAGTTGTTTCAAATATTCCTAGTGGTACTTTTTCAATTTCATTATTTTCCAAGACTAAGTTGAAATATAGTTTTATAATACTTCCGTCTAATGTTATTTCTCTTAATTCATCAAGTTTCAAGGTAATGCCCATCTCCGCAGCATAAACAGAACCTAGTTCTATTTCATTACTTCCTGAACACGAATTACTTATATAGCCACTATCTTTTAGAATATGTTTATCATCAAAATTAATTATTTTTCCAGTTTTTAATAATATCTCCCCTGTCCAAAAATACTTTCTACTTTTCTTTTTTATCATTTTATTGAAGTTAACACTTGTCTGATACATCTAGTATTCCTCCAATTTAAAACTAACACTCCAAATTCCAAGACTACCGTTTTTATTTAAAAGACTAACCTTAAAATTTGTACAATAAGTATTTATTTCTTTTTCTTCTAGTGAATAAGGATCGAAATATTTAACTGGTATTGTAGTTTGTTTTAACATTTTTGATAACTTTAAAAGATACTGACTTGTTAGAGTTAGTTTCAAAGATATAGATATCACACTTTCCCTTACAATGTCTCTATGTGTTATTCCTGCTTCGGTAACTCCGCTACTACTACCTTCAATATCTCTAAACTCAAAGTCTATCTCATCAGGAGTTGGTATTGTTTCATTATTAATTTTTATATATGATTTTTTCATATTACCTTCCTCCTGATTTTATAATTTGTCTGTTTTGTGCGTTTATTATTATTTCATCAAGTAATGTTCCACCTAAGTAAACCGGAATAACTATATCGCCAGTTGTCTCGTGTGGTATATTTATAGCTTGAATTAATTTGTTTAAATCATCACTACTTATACCTGATGTTGCATTGACTCTTGGAAGTGTGAATCCTTTTAAATCTGGATTTATCATCAAATCATTTGATAATTTAGCTACCGAATTTTTCAAAAGATTTCTACTACTATCTAAGCCTTTAGACAATCCTTTTATAAAGTCTGGCATCCAATCCTCATAGTCTGTAAGCGGTCCTACCTCTGGAACACTAAAGTGTAAATAACTCCAAATTGTCTCAGCTACACCTTTTACCGCATCAACAACCGCACCTATCTTATCCCTAATTCCATTAACAATTCCTGAAATTAAATCACTCCCCCAAGAATAAGCTGAGTTTACTAGTCCCCAAATATAATCTACTGCACTTTGAAATCCATTTTGGATTGTTGAACTAATATTTCCTATAATATTTCCCACAGCTGATAACATATTATTAAATACGCTTTGGACATAGTTATAAGCTGAGTTTACTAGATTAGAGATTGTTGAATAAATATTATTCCAGATATTTGAAACTGTATTAAAAATAGCATCTAAAATATTACTTATAACATTTTTTATATTATTCCAAGAGGTGCTTATAAAATCACTAATTGCTTGTACTATCGTATTTATAGAGTTATTAATATTTTGCCATATAGTAGATAAGAAATCTTTTATACTATTCCAAATTGTACTTGTAGTTTGGAATACAAAATCCCAGTAACTTGTAATGATATTTTTTATTACATCAAGAACTGTTTGGAAAATTGTTTTTATTGTTTCCCAAGTTGTTGATAAGAAATTTTTTATACTCTCCCACACGGTTGTAAAGAGAGTTTGAATTGCTGTAAAGGTAGTTGTAAAATATGTTTTTATATTCTCCCAAACTGTAGTCACTACTAAGGTTATACTTTGCCATAGTTCTGTGAAATAAGTTTTAACACCCTCCCAAGCAGTTGTAAATATGAGACTAATAGCTGTGAGTGTTGTTGAAAAATAATTTTTAATAACTTCCCATACAACGGTTATAGTAGTACTAATAGCTGTCCATGTTTCTGAAAAGTAAGTTTTTATACCTTCCCAAAGATTTATAAAAAAATCTTTTATTTCACTCCAATGATCTTTTAAATAACTACCTATAGATATCAATGTTACAACCGCAGCTATTATAGCGAGTATTGGTACTACCGCACCAGATAAACCTGCCATAACACCACTCATCGCACTAAAAGCACCAGAAATTGCTGCAACACCCGTTATTATATTTCCTATTGAACCAATGACTGTACCAATTATTACTAAAAGTGGACCTATCGCAGCTACTATAAGTCCAATTATTACGACTATCTGTTTAGCTGTTGGACTTAGACTATTCAACCAAGTTGCTATTCCTCCAAGTACAGTAGCGACTCCTTGTAAGATTGGACCTAAAACATCAGAAATTGCTTCTCCCAAACTACCTAATGCTAACTTAGCATTATTACTAGCTACTTTAAATTTATCTATACCGTCCTCTGTTCCTTCAAATGTTTTGTCTACAACATTCCCGTACTCAGACATACTCTTTGATAAATCATCTATAGAAAATCTGCCTTCTCTTATAGCCCTAGTCATCTCTGCAGCACCTTTAGTTCCGAAAATTTTAGTCGCAATCGTTAGTGCTTCAGTTTCACTTCCTGCATTTTTTATCGATTCAATTGTTTTCTTAAGAGCTTCATCCATAGAAAGTCCATCTTTAGTGTATGCTGCGACTGCTTTTCTAAACCCTCTTAATGCTTGATCTGCATTTACACCATTTGCTTCAAATTGTGCAAGTAAGTTAATACTCTGACCTAAATTTAACCCCATTTCTTTTAGAATTGCTCCGTGTTGCTGAACCCCGTTCATAAGAGTATCAACACTTATTCCTGTATCCTGTGCTTTTTGTGTTATTAATCCTAACACATTGGCAGTTTCTTTAGCGTCAATCCCCCACTGAACCATTATTTTGTTTGTCATTCCTATAGCGGTATTTAGGTCTGTTTCATTTATCTCTGCAAACTTAAGAAATAAAGTAGATAGTTCTTGAAGCTCATCACCAGTAACTTTAAACCTAGTGTTGACCTCACCTACCGCAACACCTACATCACTCATACTAACAGGTAAACTTTTAAAAATATTATCCGCAACATTTTTTAATCCCTCAAAACTTTCTCCAGTTGCTCCAGTCTTTTTGATAATAGTGTCATATCCTTCATCAATTTCACGAAAGGCTAATGTTGCTGCAGCTCCAACTGCTACAATTGGTGCTGTCACATTTTTTGATAGAGTTGTACCTACTGAAGATATCTTCTCTCCAGTTTCTTTAAATTTACCTCCAACTTCTTTAAGTGTAGCCTGCATCGAACTATCAGTGTGTTTTAGTTTTTCTGTGAATTTATCTAGTTCCTGTTCAGTCGCAATAATTTCTCTTTTTAATGCATCAAATTGCTTTTCTGAAATATCTCCATTTGCCAGTGCAGTTTTAGCTTGTTCCTCAGCAAGCCTTAGTGTTTCTAATTTTTTCTTAGTTTCTTCTATGGCTGTATTTAAGAGTTCTTGTTTTTGAGTAAGTAATTCAGTATTATGTGGATCAAGTTTTAATAGTCTTTCAACATCTTTAAGTTCTCTTTGAGTTTGCTTAATCTTACCTTCAACTTCACTTAATGCTTGTTTTAATTTAAGAGTATCTCCTCCGATTTCTACAGTAATACCTGCTATTCTACTTGCCATACAATCACCTCCTAAAAATTATCCATATCCTCTTGTGTCGCTATTAATTTATAGTCATAACTATCATTATTTTTTTCAATGTACATATCATTTACTAGCCCTATTGTTAACTCTGATAAATCATTCATTGAAAGTCCTAATTCAACTGCACGCAGTAAAAAAAGAGCGGTATTTAACGTCCGCTCAGTTTCTTTTGCTTTTTTTTAGATGTACTCATAGTTTTAACATTTATACCCCATAATTTTATTAAGTCTGGTAGAAGTTTATATACAGATAAAGTATCAAACTGTTCTAACCATTCTCCTACATCATTTGAGATTTTATCATCTGCATGGTAAGCCATAATATATGCGATATTTTCAAATATTTCTAAACTCTCAATATCGATATTTCCTTTATTCTTATTAATCTTATCTAATATAAGTAAGTCTTTATAAATATCACGACTAAACTTCATTCTGTATAGTCTAGGTATTGCTGCTGACGCTTTAAATCTTACAATTTTTCCATCTACATTTATATCTTTAATAACTCCCATTACATTTCTCCTTCATGTGTTGGCATATACACTGTTTGATACCAATTCTTATATGTTTCTTCTGTTGTCTCTTTACCAGTTTTACTCTTCACAAGTCCTTCTTTGATAGGTCTTGCTTTTATTGAAAGTGTTTCTGTTTGCACTTCTCTTGATTCTTCATTTGTTTGACCTTCAATTTTTGGTCGACCTGCTGAGCAATTATAAAGTACATGACGTATTTTTTTCTGATCTCCATCAAATTCAAAAAGTAGTGCAAAGTTCTTTGTTTCTGATCCTGAATCTTCAACTAGAACTTTATTTTTATCTTCTCTTTCTTGGAGAATATCCTTTCTGAAACTTTCTGGAATCATCGCAATCTCTAAATCTCCATCATATCCCATATTGTTATTGATTGTGTAATATGATCCTCCATCTGCATAAAAGCTCTCTGGTTCTCCATTAGGTTCTAAACTAATTTTTACAGCTCCTGGAATCGGTACTGGCTTTTCATAAGTTGTTGTATCACCTTCAGTTAATTTTGCATAATGAACATGAGACAAATTAAATTTTACTTTATTTTCCATACTTAAACCTCCATTTTATAAATTGTTTCAAACATTTCTTCACTTGGTATCCATACTTCATCTTTTGTATAGATTAAAGAATAAGTTTGTAAAAGATCTTCTATCTTTTTTTCTAATTTAAAATCTTTTTTCTCTGTATACATTTCTATAATTAAATTTTTCACACTATAATATAATTTACCATCTGCTTTAAAAGTATTTTCACCGTCATAATAATATATAAGAAATGGTAATCTCGGAGCACTTCCTTCTTTAAAATGACTATAAACAAATGGAATTTCTAGCTTATATAACATTTCACATACTTCATTTTTATTCACGATAAATCCCTCTTTATTCTTTCTAATACTTTTTCGCTAATATCTCTTGTTGCTGGTTCTATATGTGGAATTGCTTTAGTGCGCCCTCCATTCTTCTTCGCATGTCCAAATTCAAGTAAATGTGCTAATTGATATCTATTTTTTGAATGAACTACTGTTTGTATAGAGTGTGCTGTTTCTCTTTCTTTTGTCACTTTCCAACTTTTTTCGTAATCTCCACTTTTTTTAGGTGATCCTTCTTTTATTTTATCTCTAACTTCATTACTCACTTCAACTACTGCACCTTTTAAACTTTCCTCAGTTAGCTTAGAATATTCCTTTAAACCCTTTGTTATCTCAGCAGCGAGTGAATCAATAGTTGTCCTCTTAGTCATAGCTATTAACTCCCTTAACTCTTAAGAACTTTTTATCTTTACTAAACACATCTACTTCTAGTATGTCAAAAAATTTATTGTTATACTTTATTCTATATTCTAACGTATTAAGTTCTTTTAATTCCGACATCTTTCTAACCACAAAAGAAATCACTTCTGAGCTTCTATTAACACCATGTCTTTCTACCTCACTTGAAGTTACTAATTTTAGATTAGACCAACAAGTAAAAAAATCACTCCATGTTTCTAATTGTTGATGTAATTCATCAAATTCTAAAACTACCTTTTGAAAAATAATTCTAGTATCTAGTTCTACAATATCCATCTTAAAACTCCTCTTTCCTATGATTAAATAGTAACGCTCTAAGAATTAGTGTTAATTCTCTAAAATCAGCATTTTCTCTATGTTCATAAAGATAAGCAACTGTATATAATATAGGTATTTTAAATTCATCAAAATCATGCTCATCACCTAACTCTGAAAAACTACTCACCCTTAGTATTCCTAAGCATAATTTTTTAGCTGTAAACAGAAGTGATAAGATTAACTCATCATCTTCTGTTGTATCAACTCTCAAATAGTTTTTAACTTGTTCAAGTTTTAGTTCCATAATGTATATTATCCTTTAATTGGTAATATCTGAACTGCTTCTGGTAATACTAGCTTACCATCAACTCTTTCTTTAGCTACAAATCCAATCATACCATTACCAGCGAATAATTCTTGGAGTTCCTTAAATGAACGAGCACCTCTATCACCTATGTTATAATATCTAAAATCACCGAAAGCAATTTTATTTTCTGGTGCAAAAGCTGAAGTATACACTGGGTATCCTGCTAATTTATCAGGCTCTCCTAATTGATATGATGGTTGCCAAATATATGCTCCATTATTATCTTTTAGTTTTCTGATATTAGCTATGATTTTATCGTTTAAAATAAATGCTGCATTTTTTCTATATGGTCGTTTTAAAGCATGAATTAAATTGATAATGTCATCAGCTTTTAGTGCATCCACCTCAGTTAAGTACGTTCCTCCATTAGTTTGTGCAAATATTCCTATTGGTTTTCCACTACCATCACCATTTAGGAAAGCATCTTCTTCTGCATTCGCTAGTGCTTTACCGAATTCTTCTAAGATATAGCTTTCTAAGTCAAACACACTATCATATAATAATTCTTCAGTAACTTTAATAGCTACATGAAGTTTGTGAGCATCTAATAAAACTTGTTTAAATGTTGCTTCTCCAAATTTCAATTCTCCACCTTCTTCAACCCATGCAGCCGCAGGACTTGACGCAGCTATATTAATTTTATGTTTACCATTTGTTTTTAAAGTGTGAGATAGTTTTCTAATAATATTTTCTTCTTTTAACGTTTCAACTAATCTACTATCATACTCGTCTGGAACTAAATATCCTCCATCAGTATCTACTTTTTCTTGTAGAATATTTTCAATTTGTCTAAAATTAGATCGTAGGGCTTTTATCATTGCTTTTTTGTGTTGAAGATTTTTTTGAATTTTATCTTCTTTATCAGACACCATTGGTTTTGAGATTAACGGATCATTTACTGGTTTTGATAATTCTCTTTCCATATTTTCCATCTCTTGTAGTCTCTCTATTTCAAAAGTAAAGTTTTTAACTTTTTCTTCCATCATGTTATAAGTTTCAACATCTTCTTTTGATAATAGTCCATCACTATCTTTTTTACTCTCAACAAAGGCTTTTGCACCTTCCCATGCTTTAGCACGTTTTTCAATTAATTCTTGTATTTTTTTATTCATAATTCTTACCTCCAGTTTTTTATTAAATCTAATCTATTTATTAAAGAATCAGCTTTTATTTTTTCTTCGTTTACGTTTTTAAAAGTTTCTTTGATTTTATCCATCATTGAATTTTTAACTGTTGCTTCTTGATAAAGCATACTAACATTTGGAATCTCAATATCCTGAATCTCATCTCGTTTTAAGATAGAATCAGCAAAACCAAGTTCAACTGCTTTTCTTGCATCCATCCATGTTTCATTATCCATAAGTTTTGATATTTTATTTCGTGATAATCCTGTTTTTATTTCATAAGCATTAATTATTGATTCTTTCACCTCACTTAACATATCTATAGCTCTTTGCATTTCACTTGTACTACCATATGCAATTGTCATAGGATTATGAATCATAAGCATTGAAACAGGACTCATAATAACTTCTGTTCCTGCCATAGCAACCACACTTGCAGCACTTGCTGCTATCCCATCAATTTTCACCTTAACATTTCCTTTGTGTTCCATTAAGAGATTATAAATTTGTGCGGCTGCAATACAGTCTCCACCGGGTGAATTTATCCATACAGTAATATCTCCACTATGTTTAATTAGTTCTTCCTTAAAAATCTGTGGAGTGACCTCATCATCAAACCACGATTCTTCAGCTATTGTTCCATTTAAAAATAATATGTTCTCTGGTGGTTTGTCATTATTATTTTGTACTATCTTCCAATTCCAAAATTTCTTCATCTGTGTTTTCCTCCTTATAATCTGTTAATCGCTCTGCATAAGCACCAGCTTTTTTAAGTGGTAACATGTTACCATTTACTAGATATAAGTTTCCTCCTTCCTCAGCTGATATCAAATCTAAGTTTTCTAAACTCCTTATATCATTAGCACTCATCCAACCATTCTGACGTGCTGTTGCATATCCATTCATCCTACTTTGATAATCTCCTCTAAGTAGCCCATCAACATTGAATTTTATATAATATTTTTTCTTCTCATCACTTGTAAGTAATCTCCTAGTCATAGCTTGTTCAAAACGTTTCACCCACGGATCAAGCGTGTATTTAACAAACTCAAGAGATTGTTGTTCAATATTAGAAAAACTAGACTTTTCAAGATCACCTACCATATGTGGTGGAACTCTGAAAATTCTAGCTATCTCATTTATTTGAAATTTTCTTGTTTCTAAAAACTGTGCTTCATTTGGTGCTATTGAAATAGGAGTATATTTCATACCTTCTTCAAGTATCGCAACTTTATGGTTATTCTTACCTGAAAATCCTCTAGCCCAACTTTCTCTCATTGCCTCTGGATTTTTTACTACACCCGGATGTTCAAGTATACCACTTGGTGTCGCTCCATTTGCGAAAAATGCTGCTCCGTATTCTTCAGTTGCAATAGCCATTCCAATCGCATTTTTTGCCATAGCTATTGGGCTATAACCAACTAAACCATCAAACCCCAAACCTGGTATATGTAATATGTCACTTGGTGACAGCTTAACAGCACCTTTAGTTTTAGAGTTTGCATCCCCTTCGCTTATATGATATTCATAATACAAATTACCAGCTTCATCTCTATCAACTTTCATTCTATCTGGCATTAATGGATAAAGCCCTAATACTTCTCCTTTACCATTTCTTATAATTTGTGCATAAGCATTACCCCATAAAAGCAAATGAGTCATTAGTGTTTCTCTAAAAATAAAACTTGTCATTTCATTATTTGGTTCATCGTGAAGTAACGTATATAACATGTGTTCTGTTGCTTTTTTTGTACTAGTATCGGTTACCTCATACACATGTAAAGGTAGACTAGCTAATGTTTCTGAAAGTATCCTTACACAACTATATACCGCCGTCATCTGCATGGCACTTCTTTCTGTTACTCTTTTTCCACTAGAACTTCCACCCATAAAAAAACTATATGAACTTCCATTTAATCTATTTTTAGGGTTATCTCTAGATTTAAATAATTTCATAAAATAATTCATACATACCTCCTAAATAAATAACAAGCCTCTGTCATCATAAACACTTTCTGTATTTTGATTTCCACATCTTATCGCACGATCTAGTGCCATAATTGTTGCGATTGCTCCATCGATTTTCTCTGTTGATTTTTCTTTATCCGCCTTAATATTTCCTGCTGGATCACGTCTTATAAAAATATTATCCATATTCCATCTGAGTACTGGATTACCTCCGTGGGCTAGTTTTTGTTCAAGAACTAGTTTCATAAGTTCTTTGGTCGGAGGGCTCATATCTTTAAATCCTTGTCCGAATGGTACTACTGTAAAACCCATCCCTTCTAAATTTTGAACCATTTGAACAGCACCCCATCTGTCAAATGCAATTTCTCTAATGTTGTACTTTTCACCTAGTTTTTCAATAAATTGCTCGATATATCCATAATGAACTACGTTACCCTCTGTAGTTTGTATATAACCTTGCTTATTCCATAGATCATAAGGTACATGGTCGCGTCTTACTCTTAGTTCTAACGTATCTTCTGGAATCCAAAAATATGGTAGAACTACAAACTTGTCTTCTTCATCCAAAGGAGGAAATACCAGAGTAAAAGCAGTTATATCTGTCGTAGATGATAAATCCAAACCTCCGCAACATATCCTACCTAATAACTCCTCTTCATCAACATTAAAATTGCAACTATCCCATCTATCCATAGGCATCCAGCGTACTGATTGTTTCACCCACTGATTAAGTCTCAATTGTCTAAAAGCATTTTCTTCTCCTGGATTTTGTTTTGCAGATTCACAAGCAGCTTTAACTTTATCTAACCCAACAGTTACTCCTAGTGAGGGATTAGCTTTTTTCCACACTTTAGGATCAGTCCAATCATCATTTTCATCTGCACCATAAATTACTGGATAAAATGTTGGATCTATTTTTCTACCTTCAAGTATATCTTTTGCTTTTTGATGAGTTTCATAACAAATACTATTTGTATCTGTACCAGCAGTTGTAATTAAAAAATAAAGTGGCTGCGTTCTAGCATCTCCACTACCTTTTGTCATAACATCAAATAACTTTCTATTTGGTTGAGTATGCAACTCATCAAAGACTACTCCATGTATATTGAATCCATGTTTTGAATATGCTTCTGCAGATAACACTTGATAAAAACTATTAGTAGGTAAATACACTATCCTTTTTTGCGAAGCTAAAATCTTTACTCTACGATTTAAAGCTGGACACATTCTAACCATATCAGCTGCAACATCAAATACAATGGTAGCCTGTTGTCTATCCGCTGCACATCCATAAACTTCAGCACGTTCTTCTCCGTCCCCACAACAAAGAAGAAGTGCAATAGCAGCCGCAAGTTCACTCTTACCCATCTTTTTAGGGATTTCAATATACGCTGTATTGAATTGTCTATATCCATTTGGTTTTATTATTCCAAATAAATCTCTTATTATTTCTTCCTGCCATGGTAATAATTCAAATTTCTTCCCTGCCCATGTTCCTTTAGTATGACTTAAACATTGAATAAAATTTACCGCATAATCTGCACGTTCCTCACTATATACTGATGTTTTAGCTTTGAATCTAGTAGGTTTATATTTCTTTTTTCTTCCCATAATCTCCTCCTCATCTGAGCATAAAAAATAGACCTTTCGGTCTACTTTCTTTTTATTCTTTTAACAGTTTTTCATCGCCCATTCAATCGCGTGTCCTGTGTCTTCAAAAGTTGATTTTGAAATTTTGTTTAATTCT
This sequence comes from uncultured Gemella sp., assembly GCA_963528605.1. Classification (GTDB taxonomy): domain Bacteria; phylum Bacillota; class Bacilli; order Staphylococcales; family Gemellaceae; genus Gemella. The sequence goes on along the minus strand of CAURVX010000002.1, from coordinate 6,764 downwards.
AATTTTTTAAAAGTATGATTTCTTTTTACTTCTCCTTCTTGATATTTGATTTTGTAAATAGCTCCTACACACTCATTTTTCCAATTTGTAATTCCTATTAGAACGTTGTCTCCAAATTTTAAAAATACACTTTTGCTTGATAAGAATCCTTTTTCCTCTAATTCCTCCATTGTTGTTTCTTTAAAAAATTTAATTCCGTTTTGTTCTTTGATGTTGTTCATTGTCTTTATCTCCTTTTGTTTTCGTTACTATATATATCACTCTAAAAGGCTATAAAGTCAAGCTTTTATCAAGATATTTACTCAATACTTTTAGCTATTTGTTTTAGCAAACTTCTAACTCTTTTGCTAATTCTTCTATTGGAATCACTCTTGATTCTACCAAATTAATTATTTCTAATTCATTATCCGTTGGATTATTTTCAGAAAATATTAGTATTTCATTAACCCAATATCTTGCACTTGCTAATCCGTCTTTAGTTATTGAAAATAAATTAATTGCTGACGTTCTTCTTCCCTGTTTAAAATTATATCTTGATTGTTCAATATATTTATTTAATCTTTTTACTTCCTGTAGTGCTTGTTCTCTTGCTTCTTGTCTTATTATTTTATTTTCAGTCATCTTAATGACCTCCTTTTTTTTTATTACATATATCACTCTAAAAGGCTATAAAGTCAAGACATTTATTAATTCTATTGTCTTACTATTTTAAATTTGTCCTCTTCGGGAATTAAAGATAAAGTTGAACCATTATCCCATTTTACAAGAATCATACCAATATCATCAATCCCTAATACTGTTCCAAAAGTCCCACTTGGAGGTGCTTGAATATCATCCATTGAAATTAGTTTAAGCCTAGTGTTTTTTGGGAATTTCTCCTTTAATCTTATAATTTTTCTTTTTAAATCATCCATAATTATTTACCTGATAGATCTTTTGCTAATTTATATAAAACTATCTTCATTGACTCTACTACACAAATCACTTCAAATTCTTCTTGAGTTGGATCATCATTTGAAAGTTTCCATAACAGTTCACGATAATAATTTGCAGATTCTAGAGCATCTTCTGCAATATCATAACGTTCAATAGCAAGTCCTATCTTCCCTTCTCCTAAAAATTTTCTAGCTCCACTTATATACTTTTTTGTTCTGTCTACTTCATGTAAGGCTTGTTCTTTTGCTTCTAATCTTTCTGTTGTATTTAACATTTTAAATCCTCCTTAGAATTCCTTACACTATATATCACTCTAAACCATTTAAATAGCAAGTCTTATTTTAAAATAATTCATCAATTATTTTATATTCTTCTTCAAGCTTTGTTATTTCCTGTCTCAAACAATCTCGTTTAAAAGCATTTCTACAAGATTTAAATTGTCTTCTTAGAACTTCTAATTGAGTTTTTCTACTTGATAGAATTTCTATTCCATTACCATGTTTTGCTTCTTTATAATCTTTTTCAAATCTTGTTTTCATATACTTAATCTCCCTTGTTTTGATACTATATATATCACTCTAAACATCATATTTATCAAGTATTATTCGCTATTTTCTAAGTATTTCTTCACTCCACTAAAAATATATAATACGCATGGTAGAGCTACTCCGTTCCCCCACATCTTATATTGTGCTGCATCCGAATAAGGATTTTTTAACCATGTTCTTATATTATTATCAGTTTTTTGTTTTTTTCCATTTTTTATCTTTCTATTTGTTTCGAATACTTCTCTCCAAAAATTTAGATCTTCATCTGTAGGATTGAGTAGCTCTAACCTTTCACACCAATAATCTGGGAAACCTTGCAATCTACTACATTCAAGAGGAGTAATTCTTCGAACAGAATATTTATCATTTATAATAGGAGGATCTTTATAATCACTTGCGACTAATGTTGATACCTTGTCCTTTATAGCTTTTGTATGATGATAATTTTTGCTAGTTGAATATATAGAAACTATTGCTACCCCACCTTGATTTGCATTCGGATTATTTCCTCCTGTGTCCAAAGTTCTTGATGTAGCCGTTTCATACACTTTGTATCTACTATTCTTAGTATTTAAACTTGTAAATCTCACATCATAATTTGCGATATTTTCAACTACAAAAGGTTGATTATTTCCACCTGTTCCTAAACTACTTGATAAAGTTGGTGTAATATCTAGTGGGCCTTTAAATCTACTATCTTGTCCATGATTTTCAAAAACAAGTGGTGGATGGTTACTTTGGGCTCTTAAAGTTCCTGTTTTATTTAATGTTACATCTAACCTTTCTCCTCCTTGATCCATTAAACAGTACTTTGATATTTCAGTGCATTTTCCAATAACTCCGGTAACTTCTTGTTTCTTATCTGAGCACGATTCAAAATACCTTGGCAGGCTTTCTTCGTTAAATAATATTTCTCTTGCACCTTCTCCTGTAAAATCTGCGACAAGAAAGATTCTCTTACGTCTTTGGGGGACTCCGAAATATTGTGCATCCAAGACTCTCCATGCAATACTAAATGTTCCTCCCATAATGCATCCTGCATTTTTCCATTTTGAAGGTTTAGGAATTGATATGTTTTCACATTTGATTTTTGAGATTTGTTCAAGGACTTGTCTAAAGTCTTCTCCTTTTGAACTTGAGAAAGCTCCACAGACATTTTCCCATATGATAATTCTTGGATATTTTTCATTTGTATTCTCCCTCATTTCTTTAATAACTCTTATTGCTTCATAAAATAAATTTGATTTACTTCCACTTAGTCCATCTCTTTGTCCTGCGATTGATAAATCTTGGCACGGACTACCAAACGTTATAATATCAACTGGATTTATATTACCACCTTTAATATTATTAATATCTCCTAAATGAACTAAGTTAGGAAAATTCTTCTTTGTAACAAGAATTGGAAATGGCTCTACTTCGCTCGCCCAAACTGCTTTCATTCCTAAAATCGTAGCACCTAATTCAAAACCCCCGGATCCTGAAAATAGACTACCTACTGTTAATTGACTCATCTATTTTCACCTCAGCATATGGAATCTTTTCTCCGTTTCTTTCTACATATATGTCATCAGAAGTTCCAGTTAATTCAATATATCTTTTCACAGCAACATCTACAAATTTGGCTTCTAGTTCAATTCCATAGCACACTCTTCCAGTTTGTTCACAAGCTATTAAAGTAGATGCTGATCCTAAAAATGCATCTAGTACTAATCCATTAGTTTGTGTACATTGCTTTATCAAATATACAATCAACGGAACAGGTTTACTTGATGGATGCCCATGCCCATCTGCTTTTGAATTATTAATACTATCAAATTCAAACACTGCTTTTTGTTTTTGATCTCCGTACCAGATATGTTTTCCATCTTTTCTCCAACCCCAAATAATAGGTTCCATGTTGAATTTCCAATCTGTTCTCATAAGCGGTGCTCTTGGTTTTTTCCATATCAGACCAGCCCCAACTTTAAATCCAGCGTCTTCATATGCATCATAAAATATACGTGCTTTCATGGTCGCATAAAAGACATAAATGGATGCATCTTTAGCCATTGAGTTTTTACAATTACTAAATGCTAGAAATAAAAACTCATATCCTTCTTTATCATTTAAATCATCATTTTTAATTTTTCCAGAAGCACTCTCAAGATTTACTAAATAAGGTGGATCAGTACATACTAAATTTACTTTAGTTTCTCCTAATAGTTTTAGATACGTTTCATCTTTAGTAGAATCTCCACATATTACTTTGTGTCTACCTACATGCCATATATCTCCCTCTTTTGTTATGCATGGCTTTTTCAACTCTGCTTCTATATCAAAATCATCATCTTCTCCTTCAAGACCTTCATCAAATATTTTTGATAATTCTTTTTCATCGAATCCAAGTACATCAAGGTCAAAATCAGCACCCTGTAAATCTGATAATTCGATAGCTAGAAGTTCTTCATTCCAACCTCCTCCAAGTGCGAGTTGGTTATCCGCAATAACGTATGCTTTTCTTTGTGCAGGTGTTAGATAGTTTTCCTTTATACAAGGTACTTTATCCATTCCCAGTTTCTTTGCAGCCATTAATCTACAATGTCCTGCAGTTATTACATTTTCTTCTGAAATTAATATAGGATTTAAGAATCCGAATTCCTTTATTGAAGCCATCACTTTTGATATTTGATCATCTGAGTGCGTCCTTGCATTATTGATATATGGTATTAATTCGTCAACATTTCTTAATTCATATTCTAATAGTTTATTCTTCATCTCTATACCTCATTAAAAAAGACCCCACTCAGCGAATTTTTCAAATCCACCTACGGAGTCTATATATTCTTTTGCAATTCTAACAATTTCTTCGTAAGGCATATCGCCAATATTTTCATCTCCAATTGCACAGCTAAATTCTACAGGACTTTGAAGTTGTTGTGCTTTTAAGAACGCATATATATTTACCGATACATCAGCTTTACTTAAATCTTTACCGTGAAGACCTCCACCTGTCACAGAATCAGCCATATCGCTACCAAGTTTTCTATTAGTAGCTCCTGTATCAACATCCGTTCCTCCAGTCCAATTTCCTAAAGGGTTGATTTTAGCATTTGGATACAATTTTTTTAGTGTTTTTGTTTTCACATTACTTTGACAAATTATCAACTTATCTCCATCAAGTATGTATTTCCCATCATAAGGATACTGTGAATAAATATTTCTAGCTATTCTTGAGAGTTCTTTTTGTTCTTTTGTAATAGGCATACCTTTGAATATACCATTATCTCCGCATCGTATTTTGTCATTTTGATTTTTATTTAATTTTTTATCTTGCGATACAATATTTACATCAGGATTAACTACTCCCGCTATTCTTCTAATTATTCTATGAATACTTTTTTTCTCAAAATCAACTGATGTTTCTATTATGACATGACATTTTCCATGACCTATCAGCACTTCTACAGCTACCTTAGGTTCTTTTTCAAGTTTGTATGCCAAATCTACAATTGCTCCAGCGATTCTATCCGCAATTTTATCTGGATGTTTTGGGTTTACTTTTTCTATCATTTTTAATCTCCATTCTTATAAATTTTTTCTTGAATTTAGTAGTTTTTCCATCAAATCATTTTGAGGTATTACTCCATCAAATTCAGTTTTACAATTCTCTTTTACGATTTGATATATTTCATTCCACAACCTTACAGCTTGATTCATATAATTTATTCCTATATTTATAAATGGTGATGGTATTGGTTTTCCAGTAGTTGGATGTTTAGATAAAAATCCTAGCTTACTAGTCATATCTTCACACTGTAACCATCTTGCACTACTCATAGCATATCTTTCAATGAGTGGCTTTGGAACATGATTTCCCATACTAAGGCTATCCAACCATTTCCACGTTTCTTCATAAATTTCTTTAGCTTGTAATACACTACCATCTTTTTGTGTTGATGATAATACTTCATGTGGTTCAGGCATTTTTACACCTTCAAGATCAGGAATATCTAATACTTCTAGTGTTCTTCCTCCAGGATTTCCATTAAGTGCTTTTTCTACAACTGATTTTTTCTTTCGACCTGCACCTATTCTTTTACCACCACGTCCGCCAATATTATTCGATTTAGTCGGCATTTAAAGTGTCTCCTTCCCTCATTTTATTTTTTACTAAACTCGCTTATCTCAAGCTTTTTCCTATTACCCTTTTGAATTCGCACTTTTTGTGCATCTTTGCCCACACCCGTTATATTTTCATTTTGTTTTTAAAGATTTTTGCTTCCCCTCCCTCTAAAAATATGATATAATTTAAGTATCATCATCAACAGGAAAAAATACTTTAAATTATTTTCTGCTGTTGGTGATGATATTGATATGTTTAGGAACTATGTTTTTACCTTTGGATTTTCTTTCACTAATAGTTGCGATTATTCATTTAATAACTTATTCATATTTGGAGGGCAAATCTATGACAGTTAATAATACAAGAGTGGTAAAAGGCGTTTACGGAGTGTCCGGTATTATAAAATGGTAAAAGCACCTAAAAATCAATATCTCACTGGGTAAGCGCTAGTAGGTTCGAATCCTACACACTCCCTTTTCTAAAGAGGGCACTTTAATAGTGTCCTCTTTTTGTTCCATCGACTTCCATCGCTCGCATGAATTTTAGCGTGACAACTTTTACAAAGAGATATTAAATTACTCTTACTATGTGTTCCACCTTTTGATAAAGGTATCTTATGATGAACCTCTTGTACTTCTCTCATCAATCCATCTGAAAAACATAGTTCACAATAAGGATGTTCTCTAACATAACTTGCTCGAACTTTTCTCCACGTTGATCCGTATCTTTTTCTTGTTTCAGGATTTCTATCTTGCATCTCATATCTTTTATTTTCTAGTTTTTCATGTTCATCACAAAACTGTTTATCTGTTAACCTTGGACAGTTTGGATATGAACATGGTCTCTTAGGTTTTCTCGGCATTACTTTCTCCTCTCTTTAGCATAATAAAAAACCTGTAGAAAAATCTACAAGGTTCTTTTATCATTATTAATAAATTTTTATCCATTACAATAAATTCTTCTTTTTATCATTATTGATAAATATTTATTCATTACAATAAATTTTAGTTTTTATCATCATTGATAAATTTTTATCTATTACAATAAATTTCTGTTTTTATCATTATTGATAAATATTTATTCATTACAATAAATTCTTGTTTTTATCATTATTGATAAACATTTAGTCATTACGATAAATTCTTCTTTTTATCATTATTGATAAACATTTAGTC
>CAURVX010000001.1:0-79902 GCA_963528605.1 uncultured Gemella sp. | reverse complement strand
AAAATTGTAATCCGGGGCTGGAATTTTTCCATGCCCCGGATTTAGTATACAACCATAATTAAAAAGTTGTGTGAATACTCTTAAAAACCACTTACTTTTAATTCTTCAGTTTTGAATGTAACATTTTTTTCAGAACCAATATACATTGCTTTAAATTTCCATGTTGAGTTAGGTTTTAAATCATTTACATTAGCTAGTGCGTCACCAACTTTGTTACCATTAGCATCATACGCAGGAATAGTAATTTGAACATATGATTTCTCTTTATCAGTATTATTCTTTAATACTCCTGTAACATAGCTAGAAAATGAATCTTTTTCGATATTAATATCAGAAACTTCATATTTTGCTTTTTGTGTTTCTTGAGTGGAATTTTTAACTTCTACATCTTTTTTCTTGTTACCAGTTGTTTGCTGAATAATTAATATAAGTACAATTGCTGCTAAAATTATAAACCAAACTCTTTTATAGATAGGTTTTTTTTGAATATATACATTCCCATCTTGATCTGTAATTTTTTTTGACATAATAACTCCTCCATAAAATTTTTATACTAATATTATATATATATATATATATATAGTCAAGGGAAAATACAATTTAATATTAATATTATACGGAATTTATATTGTAAATATATAACTCTCTTTACTTGTTAGAAATTAAAGTAAGGAGAGTTCTTTTTTGGTAAGTTTTGACCATCGTTGTTTTGTTATTGTATAATAAAACTGAAATATAGTATATCTAAGTGAAGTGCAAAAAGGGGTGCATTACTATGAGAGTAGGTACATTGATTCTCCTCATGTTACCATGAGATATCTTAATTTTTTCGTCTATCCTTTTACCTAGTGATTATATAGATTATGCAATAGCTATTATAATGTTTTATATCGCGGGGGTATTATTTATTGTTGCCAAGTATATTCTAAGGGGGGATAATGCTCATTTAATTACTGGTATCAGCATAAGTTATGAAGAAGCAAAGTTACCAGAAAATATTGAAAAGTACGCAAAGGATAGTAAAAGAACTGGGAGAATTTTGCAAATAACTGGTGTTGGTTGCCTAGTAGTTGGATTATATAATATTTTATTTTAATTCATACGGACAAAATTAAATATAGATTAATTAATACTCTATAAAGTTTATAGAAAAGGATAAATGAATATGACTTATGGTTTAAGTAGTAGTTTTAAGAGACAATCAAATAATAAATTAAAAAATAAAAGGTTATTAGCTGTAATCATATTAGTATTGATAATTATATTTTCAATTGTTTTAACTGAAAGGGAAGGTGGAGCTACACCTAAAGAAGTTGTAAAAGGATGGATGAAAACTGTAAGAAATGATGAATTTGAAAAAATGTTTGATTATATCTACTATGACAATAAAAGAGATAAAGATGAATCCGCTCAAGAATTCAAGAAAATATCCAAAGAAGAAAAATACAAGTTAGATATGTTAAAGTCCTTTGTTAATGATAATGAAATAGATGAAGTTAAAATGATTGATTTGGATACGTTTATAGTTAGATTTAAGAAAATAAATAAAAAAGACAATTTGGATAAACAATACTTAATAAATGAGGGTAGAAGTTTTTTAACTGTAGAAAAACATAACGGAAGATGGTATTTAAAGAAAAATCAATTATGGTAGTAATTTATCTTGAAAAGAAGAAATATTCTGTTTAATAATGAGATTATCTAGTCGGATAATCTTTTTAATTTTTTTAGTAGCATACGCTGTTATTTGATTGTTATTATTAGGTACTTTATATCATTGACAAAAGGAGTAAAGCTTTAGTATAATTATAAACTAACAGAGTTATAATAAATTAAAAAAGTTATATTAGTGTTATTAGACGAAAATTTAGAAATGGAGAAACTATTATGAATAACAATAGGGGGCAAAATTCTAATAATCAACCTCAAAATAATTATCCGCAACAAGGATATCCTCAACAGAATAATCAATATCGTCAAAATGGCTATAATGAGCAAAATCAGCAAGATTATACTAATCAATCAGGTTATCAAAACCAACAAGGACAACCGTCGCAGTATCAAAAGAATGAAAATTTTGATCGTAATCATCAGTTTAATAATCAGCAATATCAGGGTTATAGTAATCAACAAAATTCTGCATATAGTGGGAATGGATATGTAGGACAGAATCAACAATATACTAATCAACAAAATAATTATTACGGAGGGCCTGGATATACTCAACAAAATTTAAATGGAAATACTAATTTTCAACAAGGTTATCAAAATTATCAACAGACAAATCCTCAGTTCAATAATGTGAATAACCAGCAACAATTTAATAATCAAAATAGATATAATAATCCTAATCGATTCAATCCACAACTTGGACAAAACAATCCGAATTTTCATCCGATGTATGGTAAGAAAAAAATTGATAATAAAACTATAGGTATAATAGCTGCCATAGTTACAGTATTAGTCGTAGTATTTATTGCTTTTGGAAGTAGTGGTAGAGCTGGAGGATTAACTCCAAAAGATGCTGTTGAAGGTTGGATGAATACTATTAAAAAAGGTGATTTTAATAAAATGATGGATTATATTCATTTTGAAAGTCCGGAGTCTAAGCAAGCTGCACTAGAAGAATTAAAAGAAGTAGAACGTACTGAAAAGTATAAACTTGATATGGCAAAATCAATTGTTGAATTAGCAGAAGTGTCAGATGTAAAAATGGTTGATGATAATACCGCTAAAGTAATGTTAAAAACAAAAGGCTTAGATTTATCTAAGTTACTTGATAGTGATAGTCAAAGAACAATTAAAGTAAAAAAATATAACGGAAGATGGTATTTAACAGAAAATCCATTTTAATTAAGATATCAATATAATAAAGTTTAAGAGTAAATATAGGAATTAAGTGAGAAACAAGGAATCATATTTATATAATAATATGATTCTATTGTTTCTCTTTTTTACTATAAGATATATTAAAAATATGTTATAATAAATTAGTTAAAATAATTTAGGAGGTTTGTATGTTTCAAGCATTATATAGGAAATATCGACCACAAACTTTTAATGATATAGTTGGTCAAAATCATATAGTTTCTGTGTTGAAAAATGCGATTGACAAAGATCAAATAAGTCACGCCTATTTATTTTATGGATCAAGAGGAACTGGTAAAACCTCTATAGCGAAGATATTTGCTAATGAGGTTAATGGAAATGAAATATATCAAAAAGAAAATGTTGACATAATTGAGATAGATGCAGCTAGTAACAATGGTGTTGATGAAGTTCGTGATATAAAAGAAGCTATTAAATTTCTACCAACTGAAGGTAAATATAAAGTCTATATCATAGACGAAGTACATATGCTAACGACTGCTGCGTTTAATGCATTATTAAAAACGCTAGAGGAACCACCAGCACATGTGATCTTTATACTTGCTACTACCGAAATTCATAAAATACCTGCAACTATTTTATCAAGATGCCAAAGATTTGAATTTAAAAACTTATCTCAAGAACAATTAATTGATAGATTAAAATACATTGCAAAAGAAGAAAATTTAGTTATTGAAGAAGCTGCAATAGAGAAAATTGCTACACTAGCCAAAGGTGGGTTAAGAGATGCGATTAGTATATTAGATCAAGTTTCTAATTATGCTGAAGAGATAACTTTAAATCACATATTAGAAGTTACTTCATCAATAAGCGAAGATGATATACTAGAATTTTATAGAGGTTTATTACAGGGAGACGTTACAAAATCACTATTAAAATATAATGAATTTGTAGCTCAAGCAAAAGATACTAAGTTACTACTTAATGACTTAATAAATGTAACTAGGGATATTGTAGTATATAAAAATCTAAAAGATACGAAACACACTGCATATAATGTTGAGAAAATTGTTACAGAAATAGATAGTGTTAGTTTTGATTATTTCTATAAAATTATAGAATACTTATCTCAAACAGAACAGCACATTAGATTTTCAACTGAATATATGAGTTATATGCAAATTTGTATAGTAAAAATATGTTCTAAAGACGAAACTATCAATCAAAATAACTCAACTATAGGGAGTGGACAAAACTCTGTGACTACCTCGAGAAATATTGAGTTAGAAAATAGGGTAAAAGTACTGGAAGATAAGCTATTTAAATTAAGAGATGAAATGAAGAATATTTCGGAGCTAGTTCAAAGTGATAATCTTCAATATAGTACAAATAGTAATTTATTTCAAAATACAGGAGTGGTTAACACGCCAAAAGATGAAATTAAAGAAGTAATAATAAAAGATAAAAGTAAGATTATTAAACTTATACAGGATTCAAATCCTAATCTTACTAATTATGCATCTAATGTATTTATAAAAATAATAAATGAGAGTTTAAATACAAATAATTCTGAAGTAACTACCATGAGAGAGTTATTTAAATCATGTAAACTTATAGCATCTTCAAAAGAGGGTGGATTATTAGTTTTTAATGAAATGGATAATATGGTTAAGATGGCTCCAAATTCTAAATATAAAAAGTATTTAGAGAGTCTATTTAAGAGATTCATTGGTGTCGAGTATGAAATTTACACGATTCAAGATCATCAGTATGAAATACTAAAAGATGAAATAGATAATCCAGTACAAGAAGTACATGTAGAGAACGAACAAGTTGAAGAAGAAAAATTAACAAAGATTGATGAATTATTTGGTGATATTATAATAGAAACTGAATAATATGAAAGCGTCAATGCAATATAATGAAAAAATTTGAAATAAATTTCAAATTATTGACAAGTTGTAAAATTTTAAATAGAATTATAATATAATTAGACATTAGGAGGAAATATTATGCGTGGAATGGGAAATATGCAACAAATGATGAGAAAAATGCAAAAAATGCAAAAAGATATGCTAGAGGCCCAAGAAGGATTAAAAGATCAAACAGTAGAAGGAACTGTATCTGGTGGTATGGTTACAGCTATTGCTAATGGTGATGGTAAAATATTAGATATTAAAATTAAAGAAGAAGTAGTTGATCCAGAAGATATTGAAATGCTTCAAGATTTAGTGTTAACAGCAGTAAATGATGCATTAGAAAAATCAACTAAACTAAAAGAAGAAACATTAGGTAAATTTACAAACGGATTAAGTATCCCAGGTTTATAAGATGCAATATCCAAAACCAATTTTAGATTTAATAGAAAGTTATTCTCTATTACCAGGAATAGGGAAGAAGACAGCTGTAAGATTGGCTTTTCACACTTTAAAAATGAATGATAATGATATAAAAAACTTTGCAGATAGCTTAGTAAATCTTAAAGAAAAATTAACTAATTGTGAAGTGTGTGGAAGACTTAGTGAAGAACATGTATGTGATATTTGTTCAGATCCTGGTAGAGATAAGTCGACTATTTGCGTAGTTGCCAATGATAATGACTTAGTTGCTATGGAAAATATGCAACAATATAGGGGAGTGTATCATGTACTTGATGGATTAATTTCTCCAATGGATGGAATTGGTCCTTTAGATATTAACATAAAATCCCTTTTTGAAAGAGCACAAGATGAAACAGTGAAAGAGATTATTCTTGCTACAAATTCATCTCCTGAAGGTGAAGGGACAGCAAGTTTTATTTCGAGATATTTAAAAAATACAGATATAAGAGTTACTAGAATAGCCCAAGGTATCTCTTTCGGTAGTGATATCGAATATGTGGATGAGGTTACTTTGTCAAGAGCTATATCTGGTAGAATAGAATTATAATATAGGAGGACATTTTATGTCACAAAAATCAGTTAACGCGATAAAAGTTTTAGGTGTTGATGCGATTAATAAAGCAAAATCAGGACACCCTGGAGTAGTAATGGGTGCTGCACCGATGGCTTATTCTTTATTTACTAAACATTTAAGAGTAAATCCTAAGAAAACAGATTGGATAAACAGAGATAGATTCGTATTATCAGCAGGACACGGATCAATGTTATTATATTCATTATTACACTTATCAGGGTTTGAAGATGTATCTTTAGAAGAAGTTAAAAAATTCCGTCAATGGGGTTCTAAAACACCAGGACATCCTGAGTTTGGTCACACTAAAGGTATCGATGCTACAACAGGACCGCTTGGTCAAGGTATTTCTACTGCAGTAGGTATGGCTTTAGCAGAAAGATACTTAGCTGCTAAGTATAATAAAGAAGGATATGATCTATTTGACCACTATACTTATGTAATTTGTGGTGATGGTGATATCATGGAAGGTGTTGCTTCTGAAGCATCAAGCTTTGCAGCAGTACAAAAACTAAATAAACTTGTAGTATTATATGATTCAAACGATATTTGTTTAGATGGTGAAACTAAAGATGCATTCTCAGAAAATGTGCGTGCTAGATATGAAGCATATGGATGGAATACAATTCTTGTTGAAGATGGAGCTAGTGTAGAAGCGGTTAACGCAGCGATTGAACAAGCTAAAAAATCTGATAAACCAACATTAATCGAAGTTAAAACTATTATCGGAGCCGGTTCTCCTAATAGACAAGGAACAAATGGTGTTCATGGAGCTCCATTAGGTGATGAAGAGACTGCATTATTCAGAAAAGAAATCGGTTGGGAGAATGAACCATTTGATATTCCTGCAGATGTATATGCTGATTTCAAAGCTAATGTAGCAGACCGTGGAGAAAGCGAATACGCTAAATGGGAAAAATTATATGAGGATTATAAAGCGGCATACCCAGAGTTAGCAGCAGAATTAGAAGAAGCTCTTACACGTGAGGATATTAAACATTTATCAAAAGAGAGCTTTAGCTTTAAAAATGTGGGAGAAGCACAAGCAACTCGTAACTCTTCTCAAGATGCTATTAACAGTGTTGCAGCTGTATTACCAACATTCTTCGGAGGTTCGGCTGACCTTTCTCACTCGAATATGACATTTATTAAAGGTGATAACTTACAAGATGATGCTCACAGAACAGAACGTAATGTTCAATTTGGAGTTCGCGAATTTGCTATGGCTACTGTATTAAACGGATTAATGTTACATGGTGGTGTACGTGTATTCGGTGGTACATTCTTCGTATTCTCAGACTACCTAAAAGGTGCATTAAGACTATCAGCATTACAAAACCTTCCAGTAACATATGTCTTCACTCACGATAGTATTGCAGTAGGTGAAGATGGTCCGACTCACGAACCAATTGAACACTTAGCATCATTAAGAACAATACCAAATACTTACGTATTCAGACCAGCTGATGCGACAGAAACACAAGCTGCTTGGTACTTATCACAAAAAACTAATGATAGACCAACTTCTATCGTTCTAACGCGTCAAAACTTACCAATCTTAGAAAATTCTTCATTTGAAAAAGTTGCTAAAGGTGCATATGTTGTTTATGAAACAGCATCAGACTTTGATACTATTTTAATCGCAACAGGATCAGAAGTAGCATTAGCGATTGATGTAGCACGTGAATTAGAAAAAGATGGATCTAAAGTACGTGTAGTAAGTATGCCATCAGTAGAATTATTTGAAGAGCAATCTAAAGAATACAAAGAGGAATTACTACCATTAAATATCCGTCGTCGTGTATCATTAGAAATGGGTAACAGTGCTCTTTGGTACAAATATGTAGGTTTAGATGGATTAGCTATCGGAATTGATAAATTTGGAGCATCTGCACCTGCGAATAAAGTAATCGAAGAATACGGATTTACAGTTGAAGCTGTTGTAGAGAAAATTAAAAATGAGCTATAGAGAAATTCGTCCAGGTGATATTATAAAGGTTAAAGTAACAGCGGTAAAACCATACGGTGCCTTTATTGAAACACGAGATAAAATGGTAGGGTTAATTCATATTTCTGAAATTACAAATTGTTTTATTTTTGATATAAGTAGTTATATTAAACAAGATGAAATTTTAGAAGTAAAAGTATTATCAATAAAAGATAATAAAATTAATGCAACATTAAACTTTAAACAGAAAAAAGATACAGATAAAAAAGAAATTAATAGTTTAGATACATTAAATTTCGAATATGGTTTTGATACGCTTAAACAAAATATGAAGCTTTGGCAAAAAAAAGCTATGTTTGAAATGAGAAATTCTAAGTAATATCTATTGACAAATGTAACTTATCTGTTTATAATAACATACATATACTATGAAGTTTAGGAATTAAAAGTTAAACATATTATTTAACAGAGAGAATCTAGCGGTGAAAAGGATTCATAATAGAACTTTTATGCTACCTATGTAGTACTTCATCGGCATTCAAGCCGTTATAAAAACTAATGAGGAGTACAATGTACTCGAATTAGGGTGGTAACACGATTATAGTCGTCCCTTGTGTAATTAATTTTACACAAGGGACTTTTTTATTTATTTGTTAGCTTGAAAGGAGAAAAATTTAATGAAACAACTAACATCAACACAAATTAGAAGAATGTATTTAGATTTCTTCGTAGAAAAAGGACACAAAATTGAACCAAGTGCTTCTTTAGTACCAGTAGATGATCCAACTTTACTTTGGATTAACTCAGGAGTAGCTACTCTGAAAAAATATTTTGATGGTCGAGAAATACCAGAAAATCCAAGAATTACTAACTCACAAAAATCAATTAGAACAAATGATATTGAAAATGTAGGGAAAACAGCACGTCACCACACATTCTTCGAGATGTTAGGTAACTTCTCAATAGGTGACTACTTTAAAAATGAAGCAGTACCTTGGGCTTGGGAATTCTTAACTTCTGAAAAATGGTTAGGATTAGAAAAAGAAAAACTTTCTGTAACTATTCACCCAGAGGATACAGAGGCTTATGAACTTTGGCATAATGTAATTGGTCTTCCAGAAGATAGAATTATCCGTATTGAAGGTAACTTCTGGGATATTGGTGAAGGACCATCAGGACCAAACACAGAGATCTTCTATGACCGTGGAGAAGATGCAGATACATGGTCACCAAAAGAAGAAATGTATCCAGGTGGAGAAAACGATAGATATCTTGAAGTATGGAACGTAGTATTCAGTCAATATAACCACAATGCTGATGGTACATATACAGAACTTCCTGCGAAAAATATAGATACAGGAATGGGATTAGAAAGAATTGTTTCTGTATTACAAGATGTGCCAACTAACTTTGATACAGACTTATTTATCCCAATTATTAGAGAAATTGAGAAAC
Organism: uncultured Gemella sp.; assembly: GCA_963528605.1. Lineage (GTDB taxonomy): Bacteria > Bacillota > Bacilli > Staphylococcales > Gemellaceae > Gemella. Next base: position 70,718 of record CAURVX010000001.1, on the reverse strand, counting down.
TTTCAGGTGCTAAATACGGTGTCAATGCGGAACAAGATGTAGCTTTCAAAGTTATCGCTGACCACATTAGAACAGTAGCATTTGCAATAGCTGATGGGGCGTTACCATCAAATGAAGGACGTGGATATATCTTAAGAAGATTATTACGTCGTGCTGTAAGATTTGCAAAAGTATTAGGTTTAAACAACTCATTCATGTATAAACTAACTGATGTAGTAGCTGAAATTATGGAAGACTACTATCCAAACGTTAAAGAAAGTGCAAACTTTGTTAAAGATGTAATTCTTAAAGAAGAAGATAGATTCCATGAAACACTTCATGAAGGTGAAACAATCTTAAATAATATCGCTAAAGAAGTTAAAGATACTACTAAAGTTATTTCTGGGAAAGATGCCTTCAAACTTTATGATACATTTGGTTTCCCAATTGAATTAACAGAAGAGTATGCTGAAGAATTAGGTTTAACTGTAGATATCGAAGGATTTAATGAAGAAATGGAAAAACAAAAAGAGCGTGCTCGTTCTTCACGCCAAGATGATTCTTCAATGCAAGTGCAATCTGACTTATACAGCAGAATAGTTGGAGATAGTGAATTTACAGGATACACTAACCTTACAGATGAAGGTAAAGTACTAGCGATAGTTGATAAAGAAGACAATCTATTAGAAAACTATAACGGTGAAGAAATTGTAAAAGTTGTATTTGAAAAAACTCCATTCTATGCTGAAAGCGGAGGACAAGTTGCTGATAAAGGTTTTGTTACAGCTGAAGGATTCAAAGCTGAAGTTGTTGATGTTAAGAAACTTCCTGACAAACGTCACATTCACTTTGTTAAAGTAGTAGAGGGTGAATTATTAGTTGGTAAAGAATACAAACTAGAAGTTGATAGAACTTATAGATTAAATGTTGAGAAAAACCATACTGCAACTCACTTATTAAATGAAGCACTTCGTCATGAAGTTGGATCTCACATTAAACAAGCTGGATCTTTAGTAACTGATGAAAAATTACGATTCGATATTACACACTTCGCTCCACTTACAAAAGAAGAAATTGAAAAAGTTGAGCAAGAAGTAAATAAACAAATTTGGAATGCGTTAGAAATCAAAACAGAAGAAATGCCAATCGCAGAAGCTAGAAAACTAGGTGCTCAAGCGTTATTCGGAGAAAAATACGGAGATGTTGTACGTGTTGTTTCTATTGGTGATTATTCTATCGAACTATGTGGAGGAACTCACAATGCTAACAGTGCTGAAGTGGGAATCTTCAAGATTGTATCTGAATCAGGTGTAGCTGCAGGGGTTCGTAGAATTGAAGCTTTAACTGGAAAAGCTGCATACGAGTATCTAAGAGATCAAGAAGAAACTTTACGTTCTGTTGAAAAATTAACAAAAGCTAATACTTCAAATGTAGTAGAAAAAGTATCTGCATTACAATCTGATATTAAGAAACTTTCTAAAGAAAAAGAAAGTTTACAACAAAAAATTGCTAATGCTGAATTAAATAACTTAGTAAATGACATTAAAGAAGTTAATGGAGTTAACGTATTGACAAGTGTTGTTGAATCTGAAAATATGAATCACTTAAAACAACTTGTTGATAACGCTAAGTCTAAATTAGAGAACTATGTTATTGCCTTTGCTTCAGTAAATGAAGATAAAGTAAACTTCGTAGTAGCTGTAGATAAAACTATCACTGATAAATACAATGCTGGAAAACTAGTAAACGTACTAGCTACAGTATGTGATGGACGTGGTGGTGGACGTCCAGATATGGCTCAAGCAGGAGCTAAGAATAAAGACAATATAGATAAAGCATTCGATGAATTATTAGCTAATATTTAATTACTGATACATAAATAACAAGGAAGGGATTACCTACATAAAATAGTATTTTCAACAATAACTATTTTGAGGTAATCTCTCCCTTTTTCTCTGAAAATATGGTATAATTAATAGGATTATTATGGACAAATAATAATTTAATATTAGATTGTTTTAATATTAAATATAATTTTGGAGGATAAGTAAATGGAAACAAAAAAATTAGGAAAAGTAGAAATCAACCCAAGTGCTTTAGAAGTTATCGCTAATATTGCAACGACTGAGGTAGAGGGTGTTTCTAAATTATTAGGAAAAAAAGTATATTCACGTGGAGTTGAATTAGAATTTGCAGGCACAGAATTAATTATAGATGTGTACTGTAACTTAAAAGCTGGATATTCAGTAACTAAAACAGCAAGAAAAATTCAAGAGAATGTTAGAAATTCTATTTTTAATATGACAGAAATTAGTACTAAAACTGTAAATGTTAATGTTATAGGAATTGATTTTTAATTTAGGAGATATAAATGAAGAGCAGACACGAACTTAGAGAAGCAGTTTTTAAAATTTTATTTCAAGTAGAAAATACTGAATTAGATTTTATAGAACTACTAGATTTAGAACAAGAGGAAATTTCTACTAGTATTTATGTTAACAAAACATTAACAGAAATATTAGAGAAAAAAGATGAGATTGACGAAATAATTTCAAAAAATTTAAAAGATTGGAAATTAGAACGTCTTTCAAAAATGGATAGACAGATTTTACGTATTTCTGCATATGAAATACTATATAGCGATATTCCTTATAAAGTTTCAATTAATGAAGCTGTTGAACTTTCAAAAAAATATAGTGAAAAAGATGAAAGTTATAAATTTATCAATGGAGTATTAAAAGGTATTGTAGAAAACTCAACAAAATAAGAGGTAAAGTTAGATGGAAGAAAAAACATATCTAACCGTTACAGCGTTAAATAAGTATATTGAACGTAAGTTTAAATTAGATCCATATTTAGGTGAGGTATATATTAAAGGTGAAATATCAAATTTTAAACCTCACGGTAACAATATCTATTTTTCAATAAAAGATGAAAATTCAGTAATTCGAGCAAACTGGTTTGGAGCTAGATCGAAAGATTTTAAAGATGGTGATACAGTACTAATAAAAACTAAGGTTGATTTTTACTTGAAGCGAGGAGAAGTAAACCTAGTTGTTCTTGATATGAAAAAAGATAGAATAGGAGAACTGTATCAGAAGTTTATAGAGTTAAAAGAAAAACTTGAGAAAGAAGGATTATTCTTACCTCAATATAAAAAGAGAATCCCAAGCTTCAGTCAAAATATAGCGGTAGTTACTGCGAAAACGGGAGCTGCAGTCCAAGATATTACAAGAACCATTCAAAGACGATTTCCTATTGCTAAAATTAATATTTACTCGACTCTAGTGCAGGGTGAGAATTCAGTCCAAGATATTGTTAAAAATATTAAGCTAGCTGATGATGGTACTAACGATGTTATTATATTGGGGCGTGGTGGAGGATCAATAGAAGATCTTTGGAGTTTTAATACTGAAGAAGTAATTAGAGCAATTTTTAATTGTACAACACCAATTGTTACTGGGATTGGACATGAAACAGACACTACTCTTGCTGATTTTGTTTCAGACAGAAGAGCATCAACACCGACTGCAGCTGCAGAAATAGTAACACCGAATATTGAGGATATAAAAAATAGAATATCGTTTAATTATGATAAATTAACAAATACTATTAATTACATTATACAAACATATAAAACTAGAATTCTTAACAGTGAGAATAATCCATATTATAAAAATTATTCAAAAGTTTTCATTGAGTATAATAATAGAGTTGAATTATTAGAGAAAGAGCTAAATAAAACTTTACAAATATTTGTTAAAGATAAACAGCATGAATTGAAAATATCAACTGAGAAATTTTTAAATATTGATCTATTAGGAAAATTTAAAGAAAACTTTACAAATGAAATAAATAAGTTAGAGGCAAATTCACCGTTGAATATAATGAAAAAAGGATATTCTGTGGCTTTCTTGGGTGATAAAAAAATTACAACAGTAAAAGAAATAAACAATGGTGATGAAATATCAGTACAACTTGTAGATGGTAGTCTTGAATGTAAAGTAAATAATATATCCGATAAAGGAGTTAAGTAATGAGTAAAGAAAATTTTGAAACAAGTTTAATGAATTTGGAAAAAATTGTTGCTGAATTAGAATCTGGAAAGTTATCGTTAGAAGATTCACTGGAAAGATATAAACAAGGAATAGATTTAATAAAAAACTGTAATGCATTAATTGAGAATGCTGAAAAAGAAGTAGCGAAATTAACTAAGGACTTTAAAGATAATGAATAATTTTAAACTTTTCATAGAGACTAATAAAGATAAATTAAATGCTTTTGCAAAAGATTATGTTGAAAAACTAGAAATGCCAGATATTTTAAAAGAATCAATAACTTACTCTTTGGTTAATGATGGAAAGAAAATTAGGCCTTTATCTTTTCTATATTTACTGAAGTATTACGGAATAGATTATAGTAAATATTTTGATATAGCATTAGCTATCGAGTTAGTTCATACATATTCGTTAGTGCATGATGATTTACCAGAGATGGATAATGATGATTACCGTTGGGGTAAACATACTAATCATAAAGTTTTCGGACAAGATGTTGCGGTACTTACAGGAGATGCAATGTTAACATTAGCATTTGAAGTTCTTAGTGATGCAGATGTTAAACCAGAATTGAAGGTAAGATTAATTAAGCAATTTGCTAATTATTCTGGTGCAATGGGTATGATTGCAGGGCAGATATATGATGTTAAACAAAAGAACTATGATGTTGATGCAGATTACTTAAGAAAAATGCATAGTTTAAAAACAGGGCGTTTAATAGAATTGCCACTAGATTTTGCATGTTTAGTAGCTGATAAACTAGAAGATTATGACGATGTTAAGGAATTTGGTCAACAATTAGGTATTGCCTATCAAATCAAAGATGACATTCTAGATTATTATGGTGATTTTGAAAAAATTGGGAAATTACCTAGTGATGAAGATATGATTACATACCTTAGTTTTTATGGAATTGAAGAGTGCGAGGAGTTATTAAAACAACATACTTTTAATGCTATAACTGTAGCTAACCGTCTAAATAATAATTTGCTTGAAGATTTCGCTAATTATTTATTAAAACGAGATAAATAAAATAGATAATAAAAGATGTCCTAGAAACGAACTTGTTTTCTAGGATATCTTAATTTTATATTTTTATAGTATAAACTAAAAACCACGAAAGTTTAGGGGTAAACTTCGTGGTTTTTTACAGTAATAATATTAGTTTTGCTTTAGGGTTTAGGATACTCATAAACTAATATATTTAAAATGTTGGCTGTAGATTACTGGCACAAACATGAGGATTACTTATTAATTGTAAAAACTAAAAGTAGTTTGCTTCTACAGTTGACAAATTAATACTGTATTTTTTTGATATAATCAAAAAATTGAGACCTATTTTTGACCCTAAACATAAAGTAAAATACTTTACATAATTATTATACTAAAAAAAATAATAAATTTAAAGTATTTGTGTAAATTTTATCAATGAAAATGTTTTTATATTAATTTTCAAGTTTATAACTTTTATAAATACTGATTTAATGATAAAATTAACTAAAAGATTATAAGAATTTTGTAAGTGGAGTTGTAACTTTATGAAAATATTAGTATCGGTAAATGAGTTTAAAGGCTCGTTATCATCACTAGAAATTGGAGAGATTATTTCTAATAAATTAAATAGTAATTATAATAATATCACTACACTTGTTCAGCCGATTGCAGATGGTGGTGATGGTTTTTTAGCATTGTTTAAAGGATTCGAAAAAATGAAATTCAAAACCTTTAATGCAGCACGCCAAGAATGCGAAGTAAACTATCTGTTGGATATAAAAAGGAAAGAAGCAGTTATTGAGATTGCAGAAGTAATAGGTCTTAAGCATCTTAAAGATATTCAGAAAGATCCGTATAAAACATCTACAGTAGGGTTAGGTAGATTAATTTCGTTTTTACTTAAAAAAGGGATTAATCATTTTATAATTGGATTAGGTGGCAGTGCAACTAATGATTGTGGAATTGGTATGTTAAGTGAGCTAGGAGTCCAGTTTACTGATAAAAATGGTAATATTTGTAAACATGGTATAGATGATTTAATGAAAATTAACAAAATTGATTTAAGGTTTATTGATGAAAAATTTAAAAACGCTAAGTTTACTATAATAAGTGATGTTAATAATCCACTTATAGGAATAAACGGAGCTACTCATGTTTATTCTAAACAAAAAGGACTCTCTGAGAGTAAATTTCAAGAAGTAGACAAGTATGTTGAAAATTTTGCGAATATTGTAAATACTGTAGTGAAGCAAAACAATATTTTTAATGAGGGTAGTGGTGCAGCTGGAGGATTAGGTTTTGCTTTTATGTCGTTTAGTAATGCAATGATTCAATCAGGTTCACAATTTATGATTAACTATTTAGGGATAGAAGAAATTATACAAGATATCGATATTGTTATTACTGGAGAAGGAAAACTTGATAAACAGAGCTTTATGGGGAAAGCTCCAATTGAAGTTGCTAAAGTAGCTAAGAAGTATAATAAAAAAGTTATCTTTTTAGCTGGCAATATTCTAGATGATGAATTATACGAATTAAATGAAGATGATAAAAAATTAATCGATGCCTCATTTTCGATTCAAAGAAAATTTATATCATTAAATATGGCAATGGATAAGAAAGTTTCTAAAGAAAATCTTGAAAATACAATTGTTCAAATATTTAATATATTGGAGTTTAATAATGAATAAAGAGAATAATATACTAATGGGAATATTTTTTATAATAATGTCAGGATTTGGTTTTTCATTGATGGCGTTATTTATAAAATTGTCTGGTGACTTACCTTCCATGCAAAAAGGATTTTTTAGAAACATTATAGCTGTTGGAATTTCGTCAATTCCTTTAATAAAACACTGGAAAAATATAAATTTACCGAGTAATAAGGTTTCTTGGAGTATTTTAATCTCTAGGAGTATTTTTGGTACGATAGGCTTAGTATTTAATTTTTATGCAATTTCTCATATTAGTCTTGCTGATTCAACAATTATACAAAAACTTTCACCATTTGTAATAATTATCTTATCTTATATCTTTTTTAAAGAACGAATGACAAAATTCCAATTTATAGCAATTGTTATAGCATTTATCGGAGTCGGATTTATTATCAAACCAACAGGTGATGGATTAATAAGTACAGGAGCCCTAGCTGCACTCTTAGGGGCGTTTTGTTCTGGTATTGCCTATACTTGTGTAAGGTATTTAGGTACTCATAATGTTTCGGGCGAATTTATAATATTCTTCTTTTCTTCATTATCGACAATATTACTATTACCTTATCTTATTTTCGATTATAGAGTAATGACAATATATCAATTATCGATGCTAATATTAGCCGGTGCATCAGCAACAATTGGTCAATATGGAGTGACATTTGCGTATAAGTATGCGGCAGCAAAAAATATATCTGTGTTTGATTATTCACAGGTATTGTTTTCAGGAATTTTAGGATTTATCTTTTTTAGCGAGTTACCAGACTTGCAAAGTTTATTAGGATATATTATAGTTATCTCAATAGGAATAATTTTAGTGATAAAAAGTAAATAGAAAGGTGTAATTATGAAAAGAAAGAGAATTGAAATACTGACAGTAATATTTATTACTATATGTTCAGTTGTACTATACGTTGTTCAAAATAATAAGATTTCTTGGTTTAATAATAATTCAAAAGATGAGAATAAAAATACTACTGAATTGAAAACAGAAAATGTAGCTAACGCAAGAGATGGTATTATGGGAGTAACGCAACCTTATCCATTTATTACCAATCCAAGCGGGGTTGAAAATAATTTACTCCAAAATGCTAATGGTAGCCTTATAGGACAATTAATATACTTACAAAGAGAAAATCTTCCAGAAGCAGAACAAAAATTATTGGTTAACAATAAAGATGCTACTCAATATATACTTGGTTATCTTGCTGGACAAGAAGCAACACCGTTTGAACAAGGAGAAACAGTTGAAATTAATAGGAAGTTTCCTTACTATATCCAATGGGATAAACGTTGGGCTTATGATAAATTAGGTGGGACAAACGTTGCTATAGGTGGTTGTGGCCCAACTTGTGTAGCGATGGCACTAAGTGGAATCTTAGGTGATAAATCAATTACTCCTAAAAATATTGCTGAAAAAGAAGATACTAGTGGATACTTTACAGATGCTGGTACAAAATGGAGTTTCTTCGATTATATTGCTAAAGAATACGGAGTTAAATCAACTGGTGTACCACTTAATGAAGAAGCTATGAAATCTGCATTAAGTAAAGGAAATCCAATTATCGCCTCTGTTCATCCAGGTAAGTTTACAACTGTCGGACATATTGTTTTGATAACAGGAGTAGATAACGAAGGGAAATTTATAATTAATGATCCAAATAGCTATACAAGAACGCTAAAAAAATGGTCTTATGACGAATTAAAAACTGAAATAGTAGCAATGTGGGAATTTTCAAAATAAATTATATAGATAAATCCTTGAATTTCAAATGAAATTTGAGGATTTATTTTTTATAAACAGGAGTGTATAACTAAAGAACGTTCGAACCAATAATTTGATAAAACATTTGAAAACCTTTATAATAATACTTATGTAATTTGCGATAATTAATGTTTTATATGATTTAATCGTAATAAATATAAAAGATGGAGGAAACAAAATGTCAGTTCTTGATATAAAAAATTTAGAAGTATCAATTAATGAAAAACAAATATTAAAAGGACTAAATTTAGAAATTAAATCTGGTGAGATACATGCCGTAATGGGACCAAATGGTGCAGGTAAATCTACTTTAGCATCAGCAATTATGGGTCACCCAAAATATGAAGTAGATGGTGGAAGTATTTTATTAGATGGTGAAGAAGTATTAGAAATGGAAGTAGACGAAAGAGCTCGTGCTGGTCTATTCCTAGCAATGCAATATCCATCTGAAGTACCAGGAGTACCAACTTCAGAATTTATTAAATCTGCAATTAATGCGCAACGTGAAGATAGTATTCCTTTAATGCAATATATTAAAAAATTAGATAAGACTATGGAATTTTTAGAAATGGATCTAAAAATGTCTCAACGTTATGTAAATGATGGTTTCTCTGGAGGAGAAAAGAAACGTAACGAAATACTACAAATGATGATGTTAGAACCAAAATTTGCTATTCTAGATGAAATCGACTCTGGATTAGATATTGATGCATTAAAAATTGTATCAAAAGGTGTTAATAAAATGCGTGGAGAAAACTTCGGTTGCTTAATTATCACTCACTACCAAAGATTATTAGATTATATTGAGCCAGATTTTGTACACGTACTTATGGATGGGAAAATCGTAAAATCAGGTGGACCTGAGCTAGCACTTCGTTTAGAAAAAGAAGGTTATGACTGGTTAAAAGAAGAGGTTTAATATGGAGAATAATAAATTAAAACTAAGTATTAAAACTTTACAAAGCATTTTTTCTAATACAAATGAACCCGCTTGGTTTTTAAATACTAGAAAATTAGCTTTATATAAGAGTTATACACTACCTTTTCCAAAATTAGAGTCTATGGAGTTAGAAAGATGGAACTTATTTAATGTTGATTTTTCAACTCTAAGATTAGAAAATGAAGGAAATGTAAATATAGCCGAATATGGTATTAATAGCGATGATTTTGCTGTAGTTCAAAAGAACAATACTATTGTACATATTAATATTCCAGAAAAATATGCTGATAAAGTTGCTATTAAAGATATTTTCACTGCAATGAATGATGATCATATTAAAGATAGTTTTATGAGTGTTGTTGACTATGCAGAAAGTAAAGTAACAGCTGTTCACTATACACTATTAAATGCTGGATTATTCATTGATATTAAGGATAATGCTGTTATTGAAGAACCGCTTCAATATATCGTGATTTCTGATAAAGAACAAAGTTTATTTAACCATGTAACTATTCAGGTTGGAAATAACGCCAAATTCAACTTTATTGAAAACTACGTAAATAATCAAAAAGAGGATGAGGCACCATTCAGTTTAGTATCTGAAGTAGTTGCACATGAAGGAGCTCAAGTTAACTATAGTTCGATTACGAACCAACCAGGTGAAAAACGCGGAACTATACTACGTCGTGGTTTAACTTATAGAGATTCATTAATTAACTGGAATGTAGCTGCAATGGATGAGGCAGATGTATATCACGATAATACAACGAACATTCTAGGGGATGGTTCTGAAGCAAATCTTAAAATTGTGACTTTAGGAGTTAAAGAACAAAAAACTTACTTCAACAGTGAAGTAGTTAACCAAGGATTAAGTAGTAAAGGTGATATTCTTCAACATGGTGTATTATTAGATAGATCACATATCGTATTTAATGGTGTAGGATTTATAGTTAAAGGTGCAACAGGTTCTAACGCTTATCAAAGTTCAAGAATGCTGACACTTTCTTCAGAAGCAAAAGCAGATGCGAACCCAATGCTATTAATCGACGAAAATGATGTTATGGCTGGTCACGGAGCATCGCTAGGTCGTATTGATGAAGAGCAACTATACTACTTACAAAGTAGAGGATTAACTAGAAAAGAATCAAGTAGATTATTAGTTCATGGATTCTTATCTCCAGTTATCTCTGAATTGACAGTAGATAAAATTAAAGAACTTGTAACAATTCTTATTGATGAAAAAATTAACAATAACGAGAGTGAATAATAATGATAGATTTTAGTAAATATAGAGAAGATTTTCCTATATTAAAGAGAAAAATATCGGATAATGATTTGATATTTTTTGATAATGGAGCTACTACTCAAAAACCTAACCAAGTGATAGATGCTATTGCAGATTACTATAAAAACTATAATTCAAATATTCATAGATCTGTTTATACCTTAGGTAACGAGTCAGAGAAAATATACGAAGAATCTAAAGAGTTAGTTAGAGAATTTATAAACGCTAGTAGTTATGAAGAGGTAATCTATACCAGTGGAACAACAGAAAGTTTAAATTTCGTAGCAAGAATTTTAGAACAAGATGTAAATGAAGGGGATGAAATTATCCTTACTTACATGGAGCATCATGCTAATATTATTCCTTGGCAGCAGCTAGCTAAACGAAAAAATCTTGTTCTTAAATATTTAGAATTAGATGAAGAAGGAAGAATTAGTATAGGTCAACTGAAAGAGTTTATCACAGATAAAACTAAAATTGTATCAATGTGTCATGCTTCTAACGTACTAGGTAATATTAATCCAGTTTATGAAATTGGTGAATTATTAAAAGATAAAGATATTTATTTTGTAGTAGATGCGGCACAATCCGTTCCTCACTTAAAGATTGATGTACAAAAGATGAATTGTGACTTTTTAGCTTTTAGTGCGCATAAAATGTGCGGACCTACTGGTATTGGAGTTCTATATGGTAAAAAACAACTACTAGAAAAATTTGATCCAGTTGAATTTGGTGGTGGAATGATTGGTATTGTTGAAGATAATTCAGCAACATGGGCAATTCTTCCTGATAAATTTGAAGCAGGAACACCACTGCTGGCACAAGCTGCAGGATTAGGTGCAACTATTAAGTATTTAAATAGTATCGGATTAAACAATATTGAAAAGTACACTAAAGAACTTACTGAATATATGTATTCTGAGCTTTCTAAGATAGAGAACATAGAGATTTATGGAACAAAGAATATAGAAGAGAGAGTTTCACTAATAACTTTTAACTTAGTAGGAGTTCATCCTCATGATTTAACGAGTTTCTTAGATGAAAAAGGTATTTGCATAAGAGCAGGGCATCAGTGTACTCAACCATTATTAGGAAAGCTAGATACATACTCAGTAGCAAGAGCGAGTCTATATTTATATAATACGAAAGAAGAGATAGATTTCTTTATTCAAACATTAAAAGAAACGAAGGAGTTTTTTGAAAATGAGTTTTAGTGATTTGAAAAGTTTATATAAACAAGTAATCTTAGATCATAGTAAGCATCCTAGAAATAATGGAGAAATAGAGAGTAGTTATAAGTTGGAAATGTTAAATCCGTCTTGTGGTGATAAAATAACAGTTAGTATGAAATTAGTAGATAATATTATTGAAGATATTAAGTTCGTAGGAACAGGTTGTTCAATTTCACTAGCTTCAGCTTCTATGTTAACTGAGGAATTAAAAGGTTTATCAGTAGAAAAAGCTAATGCAAAGATTAAAGACTTTTTAAATATGATTATGGGAAACGAATTTAATGAAGAAAACTTAGAAGATAGTATTTCATTACAAAATATTTCTCAACTCCCAGCTAGGGTTAAGTGTGCTACTTTAGCATGGAAAATTACAGAAAAAATTTTAGAAGAAAATAAATAGAAGAAGGAGTGATTGCATTGAATAAAAATGAAGAAATGTTTACCGATTATCAGTATGGATTTTCAGATAAAGATGTATCTATATTCAAGACTGATAAAGGATTAACAAAAGAAATCGTTAAAACAATTTCTGAAAGAAAAGAAGAACCTAAGTGGATGTTAGAATACCGTCTAAATGCATTAAAAGAGTTCTACAGAATGCCAATGCCTACATGGGGTGGAGACTTATCTGAAATTGATTTTGAGGATTTAACATACTATGTAAAACCATCAGAAAAAACAGAACGTTCATGGGATGAAGTACCAGAAGAGATTAAAAATACTTTCGAAAAACTTGGTATTCCAGAAGCAGAACAAAAATATCTTGCAGGTGTATCTGCACAATATGAATCAGAAGTAGTTTATCACAATATGCATAAACAATTCGAAGAGAAAGGAATCATCTTCGAAGATACTGATACTGCATTAAAAAATCATGAAGAAATCTTCAAAGAATATTTTTCAAAAGCTGTTGATTTCAACGATAATAAGTTCGCAGCCCTAAACTCTGCAGTATGGTCAGGTGGATCATTCATCTACTGTCCGGAAAATGTTTCAGTAGAAGCGCCGCTTCAAGCATACTTCAGAATTAACAGTGAAAAAATGGGACAATTTGAGCGTACATTAATTATTATTGAGAAAAACTCTTCTCTACACTATGTAGAAGGATGTACAGCTCCAACTTACTCAGCAAGCTCACTTCATGCAGCTGTAGTAGAAATCTTTATTAAAGAAAATGCTCGTTTCAGATATACAACTATCCAAAACTGGTCAACAAATGTCTATAACCTAGTTACTAAGCGTGCGATCGTTGAGAAAAACGGTACTATGGAATGGGTAGATGGAAATTTAGGTTCTAAATTAACTATGAAATACCCAGCATGTATTTTAGTTGGAGAAGGAGCAAGTGGAAGTACACTATCTATCGCTATGGCTAGTGAAGGACAAGTACTTGATGCAGGTTCTAAGATGATTCACTTAGCGCCTAGAACATCATCTACTGTTGTTTCTAAATCAATGTCTCGTCGTGGTGGTAAAGTTAACTACCGTGGATGGATTCACTTTGGTAAAAACTCTGAAGGTTCTCGTTCAAACATTGAATGTGATACATTAATCTTAGATGAATACTCAACTTCAGATACTATTCCTTACAACATCGTTAAAAATTCTAACGTATCTTTAGAGCATGAAGCAAAAGTATCTAAAGTATCAGAAGAACAACTATTCTACCTAATGAGTAGAGGTCTTGATGAAGGACAAGCTACAGAAATGATAGTTATGGGATTCATCGAACCATTCACAAAAGAACTTCCTATGGAATATGCTGTTGAATTAAACAGATTAATTTCATTTGAGATGGAAGGATCAATAGGATAAATTAATAATAATAATAATAACTCTAGAAATCTAGAAATAGATTTTTAGAGTTTTTTATTTAGATTATTATAAATAAACTAAAATAATAATGGATAATATTAAATTGTTAAATAAATTATTGTACATTAATAAAAGAATATATATATATATATTCTTTTATATTTCGATAAATTTAATTAAGATAATTATATTTTATCTTGTTAAATTTTTTTGTTTTGTGATATAATGTAATTAAGAAAAGTAAAGTGAATAACATGCTGTTTGATTAAAAATTATATAAATAGTGTAAATTTATTTTAAAACTTAAATTTAAAAAATCTATTTAAAATAATAGCAACTATAACTAATATATTAATGTAATAAATATTACATGAAAAAATCATTGAAATAGGATAGTTAGAATAAACAGATAATAAATAAACTGTATACAATTACTGTCAAAATGCAGTGGAAGGAGAGTATTAAAAGCATATAAAATATGTATTTTATACTAAAAAAAATTAATAAAATGACTGATTATTAGTTAGGTATAATTAAACTTTATTTGATCCTAAATTTAAAAATAATAAGTATTTTTTTTTATTATTGTAATATGAATACACAACTTAGTTTGCTTTTACAGAAGAACGCAAAGGTGAAATATTATGAAAATATTAAAAGTTCTATTGAGTTTATTTTTTCTCTATTATTATTAATAATTGCTGTTCCAATTTGTATTCTTACATGTATTGCTATTTATGTTGAGTTACGCGTGAATCCAATATATACACAAAAACGTATCGGATTAAATGGTAAAGTTTTTAAAATATATAAACTTAGATCAATGTATATTAATGCTGAAAAAGATGGGCCAAAATGGGCAAGTGAAAATGACGAAAGAATTACAAAAGTAGGACGAATAATTAGAAAAACACGAATTGATGAGTTACCGCAACTGGTTAACATACTTAAAAGAGATATGTCTTTTATTGGTCCTAGGCCAGAAAGACCAGAATTGATAAGAGAATTTATTAAATATATCCCCGATTTTAATGACCGTCTTTTGGTGAAACCTGGTATTACGGGATGGGCTCAAGTTAATGGAGGATATTCATTAACTCCAAAAGAAAAATTAGAATTTGACAAGTATTATATTAAAAATAGAGGGTTTAAATTGGACTTATTGATTTTGATAAAAACTATTATAGTTATTTTTACAAGACACGGTGCAAGATAAAAAGAATATAAAAAACTTGAGGAGAAAAAAATGCATTTATTAAATAATAATGTTACAAGAGTATTTAATTTTTTTAAGAAGAAACTTTTGGTTTTAATGATATTTATATTAAGTGGAGTGGCTGCAGTAAGTGCATATACTGTTTTTGGTATTACTCCTGTTTATAGTGTATCATCTACATTAATAATGAAAAGTTCTAGTGATAAGAATGATGATTCTCATGCTTTAACATCAATTAATTTATTACAAAGACAAGTGAAAACATATCTAGAAATATCAGAATTACCAAATATTAGAGAAGAAACTAATAAATCACTTGATTTAACTGGAGATGAGATTAAGAATATTAAATCAATAAAGCTTACTAATGATTCAGGTTCACAATTATTAACACTTACAATACGTTCAACCGACAGGGAATTGGCTGAACGCTATGCAAAACAATACATAGTTGATTATAAATCTTTTGCTGCTGAAAAGATTGGAAGAGATGATTTGTCTATAGTTACTGATGTAGTAGGTAGTTCTAATCCTGTATATCCAAGTTTATGGAAAAATATGTTTATTTCTTTTATAGTATTTTTATTTATTGGAATTAATATTATATTTGTTCGTTTTGTAATGAGTGACTCAATAGATTCATTAGACGATTTAGAAGAATTATCAGGTGTTTCTGTATTAGGTATGATTCCTACTGTGAAAGAAAAAGAAAGAAGGTAAAAGTATGTATATTGAAGTTATTCATAATAGTAAGTCTATTGCTTCAGAATCATATAGAACTCTAAGAAGTAATATACAGTTTTCGAATTTTGGGAAAAATTTGAAAATAATTGTAATAACAAGCGCAAATCCTAATGAAGGTAAAAGTGAAGTTAGTATAAATCTTACTGCTGCTCTTGCTCAACAAGGTAAAAAAGTTATTTTAATTGATGCTGATATGAGAAAACCGACTCAACATAAATTAATAGACAAGAGAAATAATACAGGATTAAGTAAATTAATACTGGGAGAAATAAGTGAGGATGCAGTGAGTCATTTAAATGTAAATGATGTGGAATTCGATGTTTTAACATCGGGACCAGTTCCGCCGAACCCATCAGAAATGTTAGTAAGTTCTACAATGGAAGATATTTTAAATTCTTGTATCGATAATTATGACTATATAATAGTAGATACACCACCATTATTAGCTGCTACAGATGCTCAGATAATGGCTAGAGTTGCTGATGCAACCTTACTAGTTGTTGATATGCAAATTAGTAAACGAAAACAGATCATAGAAGCAAAAAAAAGATTGAATAATGTTGGAGCTAGACTTTTAGGAGTTATAGCCAATAAACTAGAATTACATGAAAATAGCTATTACCACTATAATTATAAATAAAATTATTAAATCAATTATAAAAAGAAAATAGCTTAGAAAGGAGTAGGAATGTTATTATATATTTTTATTTTTGTATATCTTGTAGTGTTGTCTTCAATATATATGTACTATCAAGAAAAAAAAGATGAAATTAAATTTCTAACAATTCCTACTTTTATTTTGTTTTTAGTATTTGATGGATTTAGAAAATCTAGTGTAGGAGGAGATCTTAGTTTTTATGTAGGTGTATTTAAAGAGCATTCTTTACAAATACCAGAACTATCAAATATTTTTAATTCGAGATTTGAAATTGGATATATCCTCTTCAATAATTCATTAAGATCAATTACTGATAACTATACTATATTATTATTTTCTTTTGCTATAATAACATTATTTATTTGGTTTTATGTATTTTGGAATCATTCTAAAAATATTTATATTAGTTTAATGATATATTTTAGTTCTCTTGGGATGTTATTGTATTCTTTCTCTAATATTCGTCAAGGTTTATCAATTTCTATTGGTTTATTGGGATTCCATTATTTTGTAAAAGAAAAGTATATAAAAGGTCTACTTTGTATTTTTATTGCTCCATTGTTCCATATAACAGGTATAATTTGTATATTATTTCTGTTAGTGAGAAAGATTCATTTGAGCTTAAAATTATTTATTCTTGTTATTCTAGGTTTAATATTAACATTTCCTTTATTGAAAAATTTTTCAGATGCATTTGTTAATATATTTCCTCAATATACATCATATTTAGAATCATCTTGGTTTTTAGATAGCTATAAACTTGCACCTGTTGCGCTATCAATAGTTTATATTATATTTTTTGTTATTGGTGAGGCAATCCTAAAGAATAGTGAACTAACTGAATCTGAAGAATACATTAGAATATTGTTTTTCTGTTATTTAATATTTACAATCATAACAATGCAAACTAGTCTTTTAAGTAGATTTGCTCATTATTTTTCACCATTTGCCGCTCTGTACGTGCCTATGTTTATACATAAAGTGTCAGATAAAAGAATCAAGTGGGCATTGCTTTATTTAATAATTATAGTATACTCAATATTCTTATTTGTAATAGTATATTATAAAGTTGAATGGTATAATGTCGTACCATATCGCTCGGTTATTACAGATTGGTTAGTAGGGAAGGAGTTTTAAGATAGATTATGGAGTTTTCAGTTTTAATGACTGTATATGAAAAAGAAAAACCTTATAATTTAAGAAAAAGTTTGTTAACTTCATATAGACAGACTATTAAGCCAACAGAAATTGTTTTAGTTTGCGATGGGATTTTGACTCAGGATTTATATAATGAAATTGAAAATATAAAAAATTTAATTCCAATTTTAAAAGTGTATCAATTGGATACCAATATGGGTTCAGGACCAGCATCTCGTTTTGGAGTAGAAAAGTGTAATACAAATCTAATTGCAAGAATGGACAGCGATGATTATTCTGAAAAGACTCGTTTTGAAAAACAAATTAAAGCCTTTAAAGAAAATCCAAATCTTATTATGGTTGGAACTAATATTCTAGAAAAGAATACAGAATTTACGGCTTTAAAAAGAGTTCCTGAAAAAACAGAAGAGATAAGAGAATATTCCAAGTTTAGAAATCCGTTTAACAATCCTTCAAGTATGATGAAAAAGGAATATATTTTAAAAGTAGGGAATTATAGAAAGTATAGATATTTAGAGGATTATGATTTAACAATGAGACTTATACATGATAATCCTACAAAAGATTTTCTGAATATTCAAGAGCCATTAGTAATTATGCAAACAAATAATTCAAGTTATCTTCGTAGAGGGGGATTACTTTATGTGAAAACAGAATTCTTCTTACAGGCAGATTTTTATAGACGAGGTTATATATCAAAAGTTGAATTGTGTCGAAATATTTTTATACGAAATATTGTTAGAGTGATGCCTAATTCTATGAGAAAATTAATTTATAAAAAGAAAATGAGAGAAAGAGTAGAGGTGAAGAGTACCATATGAAAAAAGTAATTACTTATGGGACATTTGATTTATTACATTATGGACATATTAACCTACTAAAACGAGCAAAATCTTTAGGAGATTATCTTATTGTGGGATTATCTACTGATGAATTTAATAATATAGAAAAAAATAAAGAAAGTTATTTTGATTATGAAAATAGGAAATCGCTTCTAGATGCTGTTAAATATGTTGATCTTGTAGTTCCAGAAGAAAATTGGGAACAAAAAATTTCTGATATACAGAAATATAACGTTGATGTCTTTGTAATTGGAGATGACTGGAAAGGCAAATTTGATTATTTGAAAGATTTTGGTGTAGAGGTTGTCTATCTTCCTCGAACAAAGGAGATATCTACATCTAAAATAAAAGATGATTTGAATCGTAGGTGATAGAATGAAATATCGTGTTATTCATGTGACGGGTGGTGTTAGAAATACTATTAGTGGAGTACAAAGCTTCATAAAAAATCACATTAAGACAGATGATGAAGAATTTGAATATATTGTTGGTGAATCTAATGGCGATTCTCATTTTCCTTTTAATAAGTACTTAGATGAAAAAGGAATTAAAAGAATAATCTTTCCTTCTTTAAAAATCTCAAATATGATTCGTTATGGAAGAGAGTGTAAGGAGTTTTATGAAAATAATAGGATTGATGTTCTACATGTCCATAATCCTATAACTGCTTTTATTCATAATTACTATGCTAAAAAAAATGGTGTTAGTGTTCGTATTTATCATAATCATAGTAGTCAGTTTTCAGATACTATTCTAAAAAGTATTCGCAATAGATTTTTAGTTTTTTTAGCTTTAAAAAATGCTACTCATCGTGTGTCTTGTGGAAAATTAGCAGGAATTAAAATTTTCGGTAATAAATTTTTTCAGATAGTTCCAAATGCTATTGATATCAACAAATATAAATTTTCACCAAAATATAGAACAGAAATCCGAAAAGAATTTCATCTAGAGGAACATCAAAAAGTCGTCGGAATGATTGGTATAATAAATCGATTTAAGAACCAGAATTTTTTGATTGAACTTGCAAAAAAGTTACCAGAAACAACTTTTTTGTTTGTTGGAGAAGGTCCAGATCGTGTTTTACTAGAAGAAAATAGTAAGGAACTAACTAATGTTATATTTACTCGGAAAAGAGAAGATGCATATAAGTTTTACTCTGCTTTTGATATTTTTGCATTTCCATCACTTTATGAAGGATTCCCTATGGTTTTGATTGAAGCGCAATGTTCAGGAGTTGATATTATAATGAATGAAACAATAGACCCAACAACTCAAGTTGTTAATAATATTTGTTCTGCTTTTCCATTAGATAAGAATAAGTGGATAGATTATATTGAGAGAGTGCAAGTTAAGAATACCAAAAGAGATTTCGACGAGCGATTATTGGCTTTTGATATCAATGCAAATATAAATAATTTAAAAGAAATTTACCAGAAAGGTTTGAAGAAGTAATATGAATAAAAAATTAAAATCATTATTTTTCAAAATAAGTGATGTTACTTCTAAATTAAATACATTAATTCCTAAAAAAAGAAATAGAATAGTTATATATTCAAACTGGGGATTTAGAGATAATATTAGAACATTGTACCAATATTTAGTTGATAATGGATACCAAGAAAAATATGAAATTGTCTGTGCTTCAAATAATTTTTATCATTTAAAAAAAGATAATAGGGTAAAGTTTGTTTCTATTTATCATGGGTTATACTATTTTTTAACTTCTAAATATTTCTTTTATTCTTTTGGTAAATATCCTATAAAACCTTCGAATAATCAAATGGTGGTGAATTTATGGCATGGAATGCCTTTGAAAAAAATTGGAAATCTCGAAGAAGGGCTAGAAAGCGTTGATTATAATTTTTTTACAAAATTAGTTTCTTCTTCTGATTTATTTACTCCGATAATGAAAGCAGCTTTTAACGCAAAAGATGAGCAAATGTTGTTAGTAGGGAATATTAGAAATGACGAGTTATTTGAAGAAGAAAAAGATAAAAATATTATTTGGATGCCAACTTATCGTAATTCAAAGAATTATCATGATAGTCAAGATGCTATCATTTTCTCGCTTGATGCTTTAGATTTTAATAAAATGAATAATCTGTTAGAAGAATATGAATATCATCTTTACATTAAATTGCATCCGTTAGAAGAGTCTAAGTTTAAATTTAAAAATAATTACTCAAATATTCATATGTTGTCAGAAGATACTATTAGTCAAAATAATGGTTCTTTGTATAAGTTCCTTGGTACTACTAGTGCGTTGATTACAGACTATTCTTCTGTATTTCTAGATTACTATTTATTAAATAGACCTGTTGCGTTTACCATAAATGATTATGAAGAATATAAAGAAAAAAGAGGTTTTGTATTCGATGATGTGAAAAGATTAATGGCAGGTCCAACTGTAAGTAATCTAGATGATTTATTGGAATTTCTTAATAGTGTCATGACCTCTGAGGATGAATTCTATGTTGAAAGAAATGAAATTAATTCAATAGTAAACTCAATTCAAATAGATTTCACTAAGACACTTCTAGAAAATGTCGGGATAGAAAAATAATTAATTTTAGATAAATTAAATTTTGAAAGGATATAGATTATGATCAGTGTAATAGTTCCTGTTTATAATGTAGAAAAGTATTTAGAAGAGTGTCTAGATAGTATCCAAAATCAAACGTATAGTAATATTGAAATTATACTAGTTAATGACGGCTCCACTGACAATTCTAAAGAAATATGTGAAAAATATTGTAAACAAGATAGCCGTTTTAAATTAATAGACCAAACGAACCAAGGACAAAGTGTTGCAAGAAATAATGGAGTAGCAACTTCAACAGGGGAGTTTATTGTTTTTGTCGATAGCGATGATATTATTCAGAGAAATTATTTAGAAGAGTTAATGAAATATATGTCTAAAGAAGTAGATATTGTTGAAAGCAAATTTACAGTACATAAAAAGGAATTCTTTAATGAAAGTAGTAAAGCTATTTCAGTTATCTTCGAAGGGGATTCAGAAGAAGCGGTTAAAGCTGTTCCTAAACATGTGCTAAGTGTTAATCCTGTAACAAAATTATATAGAAGATCGATTGTTGAAGCTGTTCCCTATTTAGAAGGATATATTTTTGAAGATATTTATAGTGGAGTCGGAATGTTAAAATACATTCGAAGAATAATTAAATTGGACTATGTAGGTTATTATTATCGACAACATGGAACTAGTACGATGCATCGAACATTTACTCCAAAAAACTTGGATGTCTTTACAGTAAGTGACAAATTAATAGAATTGTATTCTGATAGGGAAGATTTTCTTCCTTATATTGGAAGTTTCTTAGTACATGTAGCAACTATGCATTATCAAGACTATATTCGAAAAGGTAATCCATATGCAAAAGTCTATAATCAGAAATTAGCAGACTATGTAACTTTAACAAAGAATAATCCAGAGTTAGCTAAAGCGTCACGTTTGATTAAGCTCTATAATGTTTGCCCCAAATATTATAATTCAATTGTATTCCCAGTCTATTACGCAATTTGGAAATGGAAAAACGACATTAAAGAAGTAAAGGTAGATGAGTAAACAGAAATGAGAAGGAAATTATTTTATGATTAGCATTATTGTACCCGTTTATAATGTGGAAGAATATTTAGAAGAATGTCTAGAAAGCATCCAACATCAAACTTATACAGATATTGAAGTGATATTAGTCAATGATGGCTCAACTGATGGTTCAAGAGAAATATGTGAAAGATATTGCGAAAAAGATATCCGTTTTAGGTTAATTAATCAAGAAAATCAAGGACAAAGTGTCGCAAGAAATCGTGGCTTTAAAGAATCTATTGGGCAATATATTATGTTTGTAGATAGTGATGATGTAATCAATACAAACGTGTTAGAAGTACTACTTCCTTACGTGAAGACAGATGTGGATATAGTAGAATGTAGAATGACAAGAAATAAAGAAGAGTTCTTTCTTAATAAGACTTCTACAATTGTATTCGAAGGAAATTCTAAAGAAGCAATTCTTAATTGTATTGAGTTTAAAGAAGTGAAATTTTGCCCTTTTACAAAATTATATAGAAGAGAAATTGTTGAAAAGATACCATTTTTGGAAGGATGTATTTACGAAGATGTTTTTACAGGAATTAATTATTTAAAATATATTCGAAAAATTATAGTCGTTGATTTTATTGGTTATTATTATCGCGTTCGTCCAAATAGTACTATGACGAAATCCTTTAATGAAAAAGATTTAGATATTTTTAAAGTGGGAAATCAGTTAATAGATTCCTTTAAAGATGATGAAGATATGCTTCCTTATATTGGATATTTTATGTTTTATCTAGGTCATGGACACTATTTAAAAGATGGGATAAATAAGAATAGTCCTTATGTTGATTTATATGAAAATTTTATTCGTAACGCTGCTTTTATAGCAAAGCAATCCAAGGAAGTTGTACAAAAATATAGTTTATTGAGACTGTACTTATTTGCTCCAAAATATTATACAAATATCACTTATCCCATTTATAAAAGTTTACAAAAGAGATGGATTGCTACTAAAAACGTAATGAATCATTTTAATGATAAATTACAAATAGGAAAAAATTGATGATTTGAATATGAAGGGTAATATAATGAATTTAAAAGAAGATGTCAGAATAACAATGATTAGCATAATAGTCCCAGTTTATAATGTAGAAAATTATCTTGAAGAGTGTTTAGATAGTATTATAAATCAAACGTATACAGATATCGAAGTAATATTAGTTAACGATGGATCCACTGATGGTTCAAAAGAAATATGTGAACGATACTGTGAACAAGATAGTCGTTTTCATTTAATAAATCAAGAAAATAAAGGCTTAAGTGGTGCTCGTAATCGTGGTATGAGTGAATCTAAAGGAGAATTTATCACTTTTGTAGACAGTGATGATGTTCTTAAAGAAGATATGTTGGATCAACTGATTAAACAGGTGACTTCTGATATTGATATTGTGGAATGTTGGTATACGAATGATCAGCATGAAATAGTTGTCCCTTCACTAAAAGATGCTGAAATAATTTTTAAAGGAAATTCTAAAGAAGCTATAGTCTCTTTATGTAAAGATAATATAGTTCGTTTAAATGCAGTTGCAAAACTTTTTCGAAGAGAAGTTATTCTCAATTTTCCATTTTTAGAAGGTTTATTTTATGAAGATGTTTATGGAGGAATTGGAATCTTAAAACAGATTCGTAAAATGGTGAAAATCAATTATATAGGATATTATTATCGTGTACGACAAGGTAGTATAATGAACCGAGAATTCAATTTGAAAAACTTAGATTTATTTACGGTTTGTGATAAAGTGGAGCGATTATATGAAGGGAATGTAGATGTACTCCCATACATTCATCGTCGCTTATTCCACTTAGTCTTGATGCACGTTGTTGATTATCATATATTTGATGGGAATGCTTATAAAGAAAAATATGTGGAATATTTGAATAGATATGCACAAGGTTCAAGTCGATCGTTTTTAATGAGAGCTTATCGATTGTTCCCACAAAATATTGTATTCATTTCAAGAGTTGTTGGAGCAATTCAATGGAGATTCGAAAAATATATTATAAAAAAATTAGGTAAAGCTATTAAGTAGAATATATAATTTAAACACTAGTGTATTCCCTAGTTGTAATTCAGATTATATAAACTTCATTGGAGAAGTAAAATATTAAGATTAGATTAGAAATATTAAATTATTAGAAATAAACTCCAGTCTATTATATGAAAAGACCATATAAAGATGAGAAAGGAAATTGAAGATATAATGACCATACAATCATTACCAAAAAAAATTATTCGATGTTCTAAATTACTAAAATATTATGGAGTCAAAACAACTGTAGCTCATTTTCTTGCACAATAATTTGAGATGAAGTTCAGTGATTTTTGTAATGAGATCTTTTTAGAATTTATACTTAAATTGAGAAAAGAACTTCAAATAGACGACTCGACTGATGGGGAAAAAGAAGATATTACAGAATTCCCAAAAATTATTTGGACAATGTGGCAACAAGGAGAAGCACAGATGCCTGAAACAGTAAAGGCTTCAATAAAGACGATAAAAGAATTTGCAAAAAGAAATGGATACGAATTTCATTTGTTAACAGATGAAGACTTACTTTCTTTTGTAAATATACCAAAAGACATTATTGAAAAGAATAAGAGAAATGAGTTAACTTCAGCAGCTTTTTCTGATATCGTACGTGCAAGTTTATTATACGAACATGGTGGTATATGGATGGATGCAACATTATTTGTGTCTCCTTATGCAACAATAGAAATATTTGAGAGAGACTTGTTTAGTCTAAAGCATCCACCTGTAGATACATATAAAATGGAATGTGCTGTTAGTGGTTTTAAATGGACAGGTTATTGTCTAGCAGGAAAAAAAGGAAAGCTGTATTTTAAGAATATTAGGGATTTGTTTATTTACTTTATTCGTAAATATCCAGTTATGATTCATTATTTGATGATGGATTTCTTTATTTTATCGGAATATAATTGTAATAATGAGTTTAAAGCTTTAGTAGTTGATTTACCGATTTTAGCTCCCGCTGAGAGTGTGTGGTTTTTTAGAGAAAATGCTAGTAAACTCTTTGATGAAAAGGAATGGGAAGAATTGTTGAGACATACACCTATTATGAAAACAACATATAAATTTGATGTAAAAGAGACTGTTCCTGGAAGTTATCTGTATAAACTATATCACGGCGAATTGAATGTATAGAGAAGAAGTTATGAAGGGAAGTAAAACGCATTTTGAAACTTTAAATATAAGTTGTGAATGTAATTTGAGGAAAGATGAATAAGGTAAAATAAATTATTTAAAAGGAGAACGATAATGCAATTCAATAAATTAATTAGTATTATTGTACCTGTATATAATGTTGAAGAATATTTAGATGAATGTTTAGAGAGTATTAGAGAACAAACTTACAGAAATATAGAAGTGATTCTTGTAAACGACGGCTCTACGGATGGTTCGAAAGCAATATGTGAAAGATATTGTGGTATAGACAATCGTTTTCACTTAATAAATCAAAAAAATCAGGGACAAAGTGCTGCGAGAAATATTGGGGTTACCGCTTCTACAGGTGAATTGATAACTTTTGTGGATAGTGATGATGTAATTTCTTCAAAATATTTAGAGGTTTTAAATCGTTACATGACAGAAGACATTGATTTGGTAGAGTGTAATTATAGAGTTACAAAAAGTGTTTTTGATAAACTAAAAGAAGCGAAGAATATTCAAATAATATTTGAGGGGAATTCAGAAGAATCCGTTATCAAGTGTTGTAATTATGGAGTCTCTTATTCTCCAGTCTGTAAATTATATCGAAGAAATTTATTGAAAGATTTTCCATTCTTAACAGGAGTTATTTATGAAGATATTTATCACGGTGTAGGCTTATTGAAATATATTCGTAAAATGGTAAGACTTGATTATGTAGGGTACTATTATCGATATCGTTCAAACAGTACAGTGCATAAACAATTTTCTAAGAAGAATCTAGATGTATTTACTTGCAGTGATAAACTAGTGGATTTTTTTGCCTCAGACGAAAAATTATTACCTTATATAGGAAAGTTTTTGGTTCAAATTGTAACGACACATCATAAAGATTTTATAGAAAAAGGAAATCCATATCAAAAATTATATGAGAAAAAATTAAGAGAATATATAAAACTTGTTGAAAAATCTCCAGAAGTAGCAAGAAGTAGTAAAATGGCTCGAATGTATCGACTTGCACCAAAATTATATCTACGATATACATTCCCAATTGTGAATAGAATATGGAGAAAGATGAATTATTTAAAAAGCCTTCTTTATAGAGGTGAATAATATTATTATTCAAGTTTATGAAGAGGTGTAATTACTTCGAAAGAAACATATCATAATAACTAATTATCGAAAGGAGTAGGTTGAAGTGAAATATTTTTTAAAAGAAACATATGTTAAAACAAATCATGCAGGACCAAAAGCAAGAATGGATGCTGAAAAAATTATGTTAGATAATGGTTATCAAGAATATTATTTACCAGATGATCAAAAGAATAACGATTTAAATAAAGGCGATGTTATTATTCTTCAGTTTCCACTATTATGGAAATCATTAAAAAAACAAATACGTATAAAGTTTTTAAAGAGAAAGAACTTTAAAGCTTATTTGCTCATTCATGATATTGAATCTCTTAGAAATAAAAAGATTAAAACGTTCTCAGATTTTAAACATTCGATTATATATTATCTACAAAATAAAACAGTTTTAGAAAGAGTAGATGGAATTATAGCGCATAATGATAAAATGATGTCTAAACTAATAAAAATGGGAATTAATCCAGAGAAAATTGTTACATTAGAGATATTTGATTATTTAATTCCAGATTTTAATACAAATAAAACTTATGTTATAGATAAGATCTTGTTAGCAGGGAATTTTGATATTCGTAAAACAAAATATGCTAGAAATCTACCTGAAAAACCTGATTTTGAAATATATGGAATCAACTTTGAGAATAATAATCTTCCGAACAATGTTCACTATAAAGGATCGTTCTCACCTGAGGAACTGCCTAATCATTTAAAAGGTGGTTTTGGTTTAGTTTGGGATGGTGATAGTAGTGATACTTGTAGCGGTGAATATGGGGAGTATTTAAAAATTAACAATCCTCATAAAGCGTCTTTATACTTAGCGTCTAATTTTCCAATTATTGTATGGAGTCAGTCGGCTCTTGCTGATTTTGTAAAGAAAAATAATTGTGGAATTTTCATTGATTCATTATATGAAATTACAGATGCTCTGGAATCTATGGATGAAGAAAGGTACCGAAAATTGGTAGAAAATAGTAGGAAAATAGGAGAAAAAATTCGTCGAGGTTATTATCTAAAAACAGCTTTAGAAAAATGTGAAAGGAAATCATAAAATCATGAGACTGCAATCATTACAAGAAAAAATTATTCGGTATCGTCAATTCTTAAAATATTATGGAGTTAAAGCGACATGGGCGTATTATCTCGGGAATCAGTCAGAAAGTAAATATTTTGATTATAGAAGAAAACTTATCAAGACTTTTGTAAGGAGATTGAGAGAAGAAGCTAATATAGATAATGTTGATAATGATATCGTTGAAAAAAATAACGAATTCCCAAAAATTATTTGGACAATGTGGCAACAAGGAGAAGATGAGATGCCAGAAACGGTAAAATCGTCTATTAAAACTATAAAAGATTTTGCCGAAAGAAATAATTGTGAATTTAATTTATTAACTGATGAAAATCTTCATAATTTTGTAGAAATTCCAAACGATATTACAGAGAAATATAAGAAAAAAAAATTGACATCTGCTCATTATTCCGATATTATTCGTTTTAGCTTGTTATATCAGTATGGTGGAATATGGATGGATGCGACATTGTTTGTATCCCCATATGCGACATTAGAAATGTTTGAAGGGGATTTTTTTAGTCTAAATCATCCTCCTTTAAGTACTGATAAAATGGAAAGAACAATTTGTGATTATAAATGGTCAGGTTACTGCCTAGCAGGAAAAAAGAAAAAATTATATTTTAAACATATTCGTGATATATATATTTATTATGTTCGTAAATACACTATTTTTCTTCATTACCTAATGATGGATTATTTTATTTTATCTGAATATGAGTCAAATCCTGAATTTAAAAGGTTAGTGGATGGATTACCGATTTTGGTACCAGCTGAGAGAGTATTTTTTTTAAGAGAATATTCTGATAAACTTTTTGACGAAAGCGAATGGAAAGAAGTGTTGAAAACGACTCCGATTATGAAAACAACATATAAAATCAATGAGAAAGAAATTGTTCCAAATAGTTATCTGTATAAATTATATCAAGGAGAACTAAATGAATAGAGGATATATATGAAGAAAAGTAGAACAGATTATGCAACTTTAAACACAAGTATCGCGCTCGCAATTCAACCGTTTCAAGCGCTTATTGGATTTGTAAGCCGAACAGTGTTTCTAAATATTCTTGGAGTAACCTATTTAGGTTTAAATAATTATTTATCTAGCTTAGTATCGATGTTATCTTTAGCCGAATTGGGAATAGGTGGGGCTATGACCTATGCATTATATAGCCCATTAGCTAGAAAAGATTATAAAAAAATTAATTCTTTTATGATTTTGTTTAAGAAGTTATATAGGATGATCGGGATTGGTATTTTTATATTTGGGACTGTTCTAGCATTGTTTTTACCGTATATAATTAAGGACTATCCTGTAAATCATGAAGTGTATATTATTTACTTTCTTTTTGTTTTTAATTCTGCTTCGAGTTACTTTTTCTCTTACAAAAGAACATTGTTATATGTGGATCAACGAAATTATGTTATGACCTCTATTGATTTTGGTCTTAGTGTTCTTCGAGCAGTTTTACAGATAGGTGTCTTAATTTATACTAAGAATTTTGTTATATATCTTTTAGTAGGTATATTCATGAATATCCTTGGTAATTTGATTATGTCTAGCATTGTTGATAGAATGTATGATTATATATTTAATGAAGTAGTTACTTCTATTACTCAAGAAGAAAAAGCGAGATTTGTTAAAAATATAAAAGGTAATATTGTAGGGCGTATTGGAGAAACTATTGTTTTCCAAACTGATAGTCTTCTAATGGGTACTTATATTAGTTTAACCGCCATTGGTTTATACGGGAATTATATTTTCGTACTTGGATTTTTATCTCTATTAGTAAGTACAACAATTAATCCAGTTACAGCCTCAATAGGAAATTTAATTCATTCTGAAGATACTACACTTATATCTAAACTTGACTTTATAAATAAATTTCAGTTTATTGTCTTCAGTATGGTTTATCTTTTAAGTATAGGCTTCTTAATCTTTATTAATCCATTTATAACCATTTGGTTGGGTAAAAATTTCCTATTTAATATAGGAGTTGTAATTCTTATAGTTGTTAATTTTTTCTTAACAAATTATAGAAGGCCTGCGCTTATTTTAATATCAATATATGGACTTAGTTATGAACAAAATAAGAAAGTCTTAGTAGAAATTACACTAAATATTGTACTTTCACTTTATTATCTTATAGTTTTAGATTTAGGTGTAGCAGGTATATTATTAGGGACTTTTTGTTCTACGGTGTTAACATGTATATGGTATGAACCGTATAGTGCGTTTAAATATGGGATAAAATCTTCAGCAATAGATTATTTCAAAACTATGTTTAAACACTTTACAGTATTTATGATAAGTATAATCTTTGTAATCTTATTAGATGTATTTGTTTTTTCTAAGCAGGAGCTTATAATTTCTGTGGTGATGAGAATAATCTTATATCTAGGATTGTTTAGTATATATATTTATCTATTTAGAAATCATGAAGCAGGAAAATTAATTATACAAATGATTCGAAAAATATTGTTTTTAAAGAGATTAAGGAGAAAATAAATGAAAAGAGTATTAGTTTGTGGATTAGTTCCCGATATTGGGGGGTTAGAAAAGATTGTTGTAGATTTTTATAATAATGTAAATACAGATGAGTTCGAGTTTGAATTTTTACTTCAAGGTGCAGAAGATGTTGAATTTAGTGATCATTTTAAAAAATTGTGCAAAAATCATATAGTCGTTCATAGAATCCCTAAATTAAGATCAAATATAAAACTAGCATTGAAAGAGTGGGATAAGTTCTTTAGAAATAATGCTCATCGATATGATATTTTGTGGTCTAATCAAAATGGATTGACTCATCTCGAATTTTTAAGACTTGCTAAAAAATATGGTATTAAAAAAAGAATTGTCCATGGTCACTGTGCAACTGCTGACAAGTTTTATAGATTTATACATCCGATAAATCGTCTATTTGTTGGAAAATATGCAACAGAGTTTTGGGCGTGTGGAGTAGAAGCCGCAAATCATTTTTATCACGGTAAGGAAAGAAAAAAGGCACTAGTTATTAATAATGCGATAGAAGTAGAACAATTTCTATATAACGAAGAAAATCGTGAGAACATGAGAAAAGAATATAATATTCCAGAAGATTGCCTTGTGGTAGGTCAAGTCTCTCGTTTGAATGAAAAACAAAAGAATCAAAGTTTTTGTGTAAAAGTATTTTCTGAATTAGTCAAGAAAGAACCAAATTCAAGATTAGTGTTTATCGGACGTGGCGATACTACATTTTTAACAAATCTTGCTAAAGAATATGGTGTTGAAGATAAGGTGATTTTCACTGGATTAAAAAGCAATGTTGGAGAAATGTTAAATTTATTAGATGTGTTTTTCTTCCCGTCAAATTTTGAAGGATTACCGATAGTGTTAGTTGAAGCTCAAGCTAATGGTTTACCTGTGGTTACAGCAAATCACCTTCCAGTTGCAAGAATTCTAGAAAACTATGATAATAGTTTATCTTTAAAAGATGAATGGCCGCTTTGGGCAGATAAGATACTTTCTTCTAAAAATGGACGTATATTAGATAGTGAGTATATATATATAAAAATTCGAAAACATGGGTATGAAATTAAGTCAGCTACTAGAGAGTTAGAAAGATTGTTTAATGAATAATATATGTCTGTTTAAAAATAATAAATTTAAAATTTTCATAAGGTTGTATAATGTATTTAGAGATTGTCTAAAATATATTATACAATCTTTTTTTTAGGATAATATTTTATTTAATACTAATGCTACTATTATTTCTTATAGAAAAATAAGCGAACTTATGTTAATATTATTATGAGTTAAACAGTTCTTTTTAAAAAATAATTGTAATAAAAAAATATAGGAGATAGTTTATGGGAAAAAATAATAATCAAAGATATAATAACCATAATTATGAATATGGAAATAACAACTATCCAAATCAGCAATATCAAGATATGGATTATACTGGTCAATATGATTATGCAGATTATGCTAATCAGTATGCACATAATCCGAATAATTATAACGATAGTTATTCAAGCCAGAATACAAATTATAATAATATTGAAAACAATGATTATAATGGGTATAACAACAATAGTCAGTATAATCAAGAAAACTTTCCTCCGAATTTTAATTATGTAGAATATGATAAGCCTAAAAAGAAAACTGGCCTTATTTTTTTAATCAGCTTTTTAGTAATAGGTTTAATTGCAATTTCTGGGTATTTTGGATATACAAAATATTACTTGAATAGTAAAGCGGTAGTAGATTTAAGTCAGTATGAAATAGAATTTAAACCCTATGGAACTGATGGAGATGGTACAGCTTCTGCAGATATTAAGAAAATACCGCAAGTAGATTCAGAGGATACTGCAGTTACAAAATTTCTACAGGAACCAACAATTACTTATAGCAAGTCTAATAACTTAAAAAATGGTGAAAAAGTGGAAGTTACTATTAGTTTGAGTAAAACTTCAGCTGAAGCAAAAAAATTAAAATTAAAAGGTGAGTTTAAACGCTCTTATACAGTTAGAGGTTTAAATGAAAAAACTAAAGATAGTTCTAGAGATAGTTCATCATCTACGAGTATTGTTCTAAGAGAGAATAGTTCTGTAAATACAAAAGAACTTACTGATTCACAAGTTGGGGATTGGGCTAGAGCTATGTATATTAGGGATTACTCTAGAGGTTCAGCAAATTCAGATTTTTCTTATGATGTATGGCTAGCTAGCGATCATTTAGCCTATGCTAACTTGAAGAAAAATGGAACTACAGTAGGTAAATATAGAGTAAATTCAAGTGGTCAATTGGAACATTATGAAAATGGTGGTTGGAGTGTAGTGAGTAGTACATTTACTTCATAATAGTTATTGAAGTAAAATATTTTCGCATTAAAAGAAAAATAATAAAAATACAGAAAACTGATAACTAAAATATAGATAGCGTATTCTAGTTATCAGTTTTTTTGTAAATTTCTTTATAAAAAATTTTAAATACCCCTTGTAATTAATTATATTTAATGAGATAATAGTACATATAATGCAAATTGATTAAGAGGAGATTTATACTTATGACAAAGATTTTAGCTATTAACTCAGGAAGTTCATCTTTAAAATTTCAATTATTTGAAATGCCTGAAGAAAAAGTTATTACAAAAGGACTAGTTGAAAGAATCGGTATTGAAAACAGTGTATTCACTATCGAATTCAACGGTGAAAAAAATAAAGAAACACTAGATATTCCTAACCACGACGTGGCTATTGAAATGCTACTTGAAAAATTAACAAAATTAGGTATTGTACAAGATGTTAAAGAAATCGAAGGAGTTGGTCACCGTGTTGTTCATGGTGGAGAATTCTATGACTCTTCAGTGTTAGTAACTGAAGAAGAATTAGCCAAAGTTGATTCAATCGAAGATTTAGCACCTTTACACAACCCAGCGAATATTAAAGGTGTTCGTTCATTCCAAAAAGAATTACCAGGAGTTCCAAATGTATTAACATTTGATACAGCATTCCACCAAAGTATGCCTAAGTCAACATACATGTATGCTGTACCAAGAGAATTTTATGAAAAATATGGAGTTCGTAAATATGGTGCACACGGAACAAGTCACAGATACATTGGAGAAAAAGTTGCTGAAATTTTAGGCAAAGACCCTAAAGAACTAAAAACAATTTCTTGTCACATCGGTAACGGAGCTTCAATTTGCGCTATTAAAAATGGTAAATCATACGATACTTCTATGGGATTCACACCACTATCAGGTTTAGTGATGGGTACAAGAACTGGTGATATCGATCCAGCTACTATCCCTTACATCGCTCAAAAAACTGGATTATCTCTTGATGAAATCGTACGTATTTTCAACTTCGAATCAGGATTAAAAGGCGTATCTGCACTATCTTCTGACTTACGTGACGTTGAAGATGTAAGAGATACAAACCCTTACGCAGCTGAAGCTATTGATGTATACATCAATAGAATTAAAGAGTACGTTGGAGCATATGCAGCAGCTATGAATGGAGTAGATGCAATTGTCTTCACTGCTGGTGTTGGTGAGAATGCTACTTGGGTTCGTGAAGAAGTGTTAGAAGGATTAACTTTCCTAGGTGTACAAGTTGACAAAGAGAAAAACAATGTACGTGGTAAAGTTGCAGAAATCTCAACAGCAGATTCTAAAGTTAAAGCTTTCGTAATTCCTACTGATGAAGAAGTTATGATTGCTAGAGATACTTATAACTTATCTAAATAATAAATAAGATTACAAGGGCTGGGGGTTTCTCTCCAGTCCTTTAATAATTTGAAAGGACATTATGGTAAGAAATAACTTCAATAATAAGTTTAAAGGAGCTGTTGATATCTTAAAGATATTTAATCAAAATGGATATGAGGCATACTTTGTTGGTGGTTGTGTAAGAGATTATTTGTTAGATGAAGATTTTTCTGATATTGATATAACGACAAATGCACTACCTGACGAAGTAAAAAAGGTGTTTCGTAAGAGTATTGATACAGGAATTCAGCATGGAACAGTGACAATTTTAGTTAATGGTGACAGTTATGAAGTCACTACATTTAGAACTGAAGAGGACTATGCAAACCATCGTTCTCCTGAAAAGGTAGAGTTTGTAAGTAATTTACGAGAAGATCTTGATAGACGTGATTTTACAATTAATGCTATGGCGTTAGATTATAAGGGGAAGTTATTCGACTATCATAACGGAGATAATGATTTAAGATCCAAAATTATTCGCACCGTAAATAATCCTAATGAGAGATTTTATGAGGATGCCTTAAGGATGTTAAGAGCGTTTCGTTTTTCATCTAAGTTAGGTTTTGAAATTGAGAATGATACATTAAATGCTATAAAAAAAAATGCAGAACTTATAAAATTTGTATCTATTGAGCGTATTGTAAATGAATTTAAAAAACTTTTAGCCGGTAAAGGTAATTTAAGGAGTTTAGAATTATTAATAGATAGTAAGCTTAATTTATATATTCCATTCTTTGACGAGGTTAATACTGTTCAAGATTTATCAAGTTATTCATTCTGTCAAAGTTTATATATTTTAGCTAAATTAAATAATATTTCTTTTGAAAAATTAAGAGATTTAAAACTATCAAATAAAGAAATTAAAAAAATAAAAGAATATGAGAGAATAAATCTAGAATTTATTGATAATACACCATTAGAACTTATTTTATATAAATATGATAAGGATGATATTCATTTTATAATTAATTATTTCGGTTACTGTGATAAAAAAGAAATCGATATAATTAATTTATCAATAAGTTCATTTAATGATATAGCTATAACTTCGACGGAGATTATTAGTATAATAGATAAATCACCAGGGCCATGGATAAAGGAAGTTACTAAAAAATTAGAAGAAGCTATCTTATTAAATAAAATAAATAATACTGAAAAGAATATAGTAGATTTTCTGAAAAAATTAAGAGATAATATATAGATATATTGAAAGAGAGGTGAGAGAATTTATGAATAAATTATTTTGCGTAGTCGATATAGAGTTAACAGACGATAAAGAAATTATTCAATTTTCAGCAACAAAACTTGATGAAAACTTTAGAGAAATTTCGTCGATTAATTATTATATCCAACCTAAGAAAAAAGTCTCTACATTTGTTACTGAGTTAACAGGGATTAGCAATGAAATGTTATACGATAAACCTTTTTTTGAAAATGTAGCCCATGAATTATATAATTATATTAAAGAAGATATACTTGTATGTCATGGTTTGCCATCTGATTATGTTATTTTGAAGAAAAGATTTCATGACGTAGGAATATCTTATAAAGCTAAATTATCATTAGATACTGTAGAGTTATCTAGATTATTTTTACCTTCACAAACAAGTTATAGACTATCTGATTTATCAAATTCTCTTGGACTTTATACAGGTGATCAGTATCACAATGCTGCAATAGATGTGAAAGTTACTGTAAAACTGTTAAAAGAGATTGCTAGAAAAATATCTATGATTAATATAAATAATTATAAAATAATAGAAAATCTTTTAGAGAAAATTGATCTAAGTATGTATAAGTTTGCTCGATTTTGTAGAAATAAAGATACATCTGTGAAGTTTAATTCTGATGAATTTATAAATTATCAAGGTGTTGATTTTAGAAAAGTATCATATGATAATACAAAAACTAGTGATAATGATAAGTTTATACTTTTTTCATCAATTTATGAGAATGATTATGTTAGTAAATTTAAAATAAAAGATTTTGTAATATTGAAGAAGAAAAGTTCTTATATTCCGCTAAATGTATTTTCTCTTTTCCCAAAAAAAGAAGATTTAAATTTAGATAAATTATTAATCAAGTTGTATGTATGGATATTAGAAACAAAAACCGGTGATTTTTCAGAATTAAACCTGTTATATCTTGAAAAAATGTACATAGAGGGTATAAAAAAAGGTGTATCTATTAGTTCGAAAGCATATTATTTTGACGAAAAGAATAAAGCTGCTCAACTATGTAAGAATATTGTAACAAACTATGATTCTATTGAGTATTTAATAGAAAATGATACTTTTAAAAATTATACTTTTGTATTTGAACATAAAAAAATACTTGGTCGAGAATTAGATTCAATAAACACAAAAGATTATTTTTATAAAAATGCCATTACTGAACTAAATGTAGCTGTATCAAGAAATTTAAAAAATAAAGACATTAAAGTTTTAAGAAACAATATTGATGGTTTAGTGAAATTTCTTCATGAAATGTATATTTCAGAGAGCCTATTTTTATATAATGATAGCTTAAGTTTTATACTACAAGATGTTGATGCAATATTAGTCGATATGAAACAATATAAGGTTGAACTACCAATATCATATAAGTTTATGAAAAAATTAAGAAATGTATTAACGAATTCCAAAAATACATATAAATTCGTAGTACTTGATCAAGAGAATAGCTTAAAACTTACAGTAGTAAATGATAAGAAGGTTAAATCATTAATTAATATAATCCATTCTAAAAAACATAAGTACTTGAATTTAAAATCTAAAGTAAAATATATATACAGTAATGGAGATGAGGAGTTATTAACATCAAAAAGTACTGAATCAATATTATATATTTTTGAAAGTAATAAATATAAAGATTTATACTTTAGTAAACGAGAAAAAAAGAGTTATATAAAATTCTTCAATTTTTCAATTAAAGATAACTTTAATGAGTTATATAGTGAAGTGAAAAATAATAATCGTCTAGCTTGTAGATGTTACGCTACGAAGGATATACTTGAGTACAGGTATTATCTAAAAGATATTTTTGATTGCATAATTGTATTTCGTGATTTAGAACATTAAATTCTAAAAATATAAAGTCATAATTAAAAAAATAGTAATTTTATGATATAATATAAATAGTTTTTATATAACTATTACAATTTAAATTTTGAACATAATATTAATTAAAATTAGGAGGGACTTCAAGTTGAATATTAATAATTTAAAAGAACAACTAGGTCAAAAAGTAACTCTTGGCGCATGGATTGCAAACAAGAGAAGTAGTGGTAAAATTGCATTTTTCCAACTTAGATATGGAGCTGGATTTATCCAAGCTATCGCATTAAAAGAAGCTTTAGGTGAAGAAAGATACCAACAATTACGTCACTTACCACAAGAAACTTCATTAAAAGTAACAGGATTAATTAAAGAAAATGAAAGAGAACTTTCTGGTATTGAATTAGAAATTGAAGACTTTGAAGTAATTTCTGAAGCAATTGATTATCCAATTACACCAAAAGAGCACGGAGTAGAATTCTTAGCGGATAATCGTCATATCTGGATTCGTTCTAAGAAGCAACATGCTATATTAACTATAAGAAACCAAGTTATTAAATCTACATATGATTTCTTTGAAAAAGAAGGATTCTTAAAAACAGATCCACCAATCTTAACTTCTTCAGCTCCAGAAGGAACTACAGAATTATTTAACACTAAATATTTTGATGAGGAAGCATATCTTTCTCAATCTGGACAACTTTACTTAGAAGCAACAGCTATGGCATTTGGTAAAGTATTTTCATTCGGTCCTACTTTTAGAGCTGAAAAATCTAAAACACGTCGTCACTTAATCGAATTCTGGATGATTGAAGCTGAGATGGCATTCTGTAATCATGATGAAAGCTTAGCATTACAAGAAGCTTACGTTAATTACTTACTAACAGATGTATTAGAAAAATGTCAAGAACAACTTAAAGTTCTTGGTCGTGATTTAGAAGCTTTAGAAAATGCTAGAGGAGAATTCCCACGTATTAAATATAAAGATGCTATTAAATTACTTAAAGATAACGGATTTGACGATATTGAATATGGTGATGACTTTGGATCACCTCACGAAACATTTATCGCAAATAGCTATAATAAACCAGTATTTATTACTCACTGGCCACTAGATATTAAACCATTCTATATGATTGAAGATCCAAATGAACCTGGTGTAGTACTTTGTGCAGACCTAATCGCTCCAGAGGGATATGGAGAAATCATCGGTGGTTCACAACGTATTGACGATTACGATAAATTATTAGAAAATATTAAGAAACATGATTTAAATCTTGATGCCTATGGTTGGTACTTAGATTTACGTAAATATGGTTCTGTAGAACATGCTGGATTCGGGTTAGGATTAGAACGTACTGTCGCTTGGATTACAGGTAACGGACACGTTCGTGAAACTGCTCCATTCCCTCGTTTATTAAACAGATTAACACCATAGGAGTTTAAAATGATCAATATCAATATAGAAGGTCTTTTAGTTGATGCTGATTTTTTAATGAATTATAAATCTCATAACTTATCTGGAGAGGAAGCTATGTTTCTTCTTCAGATAAGTTATTTGACAAATCAAGGGGAAATACCATTTTCAATAGATTTATTTAAGAATGAATCAAATAAATCAGAAAATGAAATTTTTTCTATGCTTGATAATTTAATTAATAAAGGATGCATAGTTATATCACCAGAAAGTAAGATTGATTTCATGATATTTAACAATAAGGATGATTATTATACATTACGTGATTTGTTGAAATTAGTAGAGAGAGTTACCGGAAGGATATTAACTTCTAAAGAGATTGATATCGTTACTTCTTGGTTTGAAAAACAATATACAAGACATCAAATTGACGAAGCATTAACTTTATCTAAAAATATTAGTTATGTTAATGGTATATTAAATAATAAAGTAAATAATGATTTACAATCAGAAAGTGGAAGTAGTTTAGGTTATGACTGGTTTAACAATTAGACAAAAAAAGAATAAAGCAAAAAAAGTTATGGAGTACTTAGATAAAGTATTTCCTGATGTAGAGTGTGAACTTGATTTTTCTAATAATTTGGAGTTGGTTATTGCGGTTCTATTATCGGCACAATGTAAAGACGAATACGTAAATAGAGCGACAGTAGGTTTATTTGAACATTATAAAACAATTGATGATTATGCTGATGCTAAGGTAGAAGATATAGAAAAGTATATCCGAACACTAGGTTTATATAAAGCAAAATCGAAAAATATAGTTGGTATGGCTAATATGTTAAGGGATGTTTATGATTATGAAATTCCACAGACTAGAGAAGAGTTAGAAAAGCTACCTGGTGTAGGAAGAAAAACTGCTAATGTTGTTCTTTCAGTTGGATTTAATATCCCTGCTATTGCTGTTGATACGCATGTTGAACGTGTAGCAAAAATGTTTGGATTAGCTGAAATAACTGATACTCCGCTT
This sequence comes from uncultured Gemella sp., assembly GCA_963528605.1. GTDB lineage: Bacteria > Bacillota > Bacilli > Staphylococcales > Gemellaceae > Gemella. The sequence goes on along the minus strand of CAURVX010000001.1, from coordinate 31,569 downwards.
CAAGTAGAAAAGAGTCTTATGAGTGTTTTTCCTATAGAAAGTTGGGGGAAAATACATCATCAACTAATTCATTTAGGTCGTTATAAACTTCCAGCAAGAGGAGAGCGAACTATTGACCCAGAATTAGAAAAATTATTAGTATTGAAATAAGAGGAGAAGGAATATGTTAATTATATTTATATTAGTGTGTTTTCTAATATTACTAGATCAACTTAGTAAAAATTTTATAGTTAATCATTTCTCATTAGGAGAAAGCAAGGAAGTTATAACAAATTTCTTCAGTATCTCATCTCATAGAAATAGAGGTGCTGCATGGGGAATTTTACAAGATAGTCGTTTATTTTTCTTAGTTGTTACGGTTATTTTTATTGCTATTTTAACATATTATCTATTTAAGCAAAAAAATACTTTATCTAGTTTTGATAAGGGTACTTTTGCCTTAATATATGGTGGAGCAATAGGTAATTTTATCGACAGATTAACAAGACATGAGGTTGTTGATTTTCTTGATTTTAGAATATTCGCTTATGATTTTCCTATATTTAATTTAGCAGATTGTTTTATTTGTGTAGGAGTATTATTTTTACTATTTAAGATTTATAAAGAAGATAAATAATAATAAAGGGGCTGATCCAAAAGTCCTAAATTTGAATAAAGTGTATTAGATAACTTATAGACGCAGTGGTTTATTGATATCTAAATTTGTTTTATAAAAGCTTTTTAGATATCTAATAAACTGTGCGGGAGTGACTCGACAAAATCGATTTCTTCGAAATCGCGATTTTTGAGTCACTCCCTCTTTTTTTGTTATAATAAAAGTATATTAATATAAATAAAAAGGAGTTTTAAATGTTTTATTGTACTTATGAAAGCAATATGGGGCCTTTATATTTAATTTCAGACGGTGAAAGCCTTAGTGGATGTTATCTAGAAGGGCAGAAGTATTTTCCTGATAATATTGATAACTATCATTTAAATGAAGAACTAGATATATTTGTGAAATCCAAAGATTGGTTAGAAAAATATTTTAATGGTGAAAATCCAAGTATAGATGAAATCGCATTGAATTTTAATGGAACAGACTTTAGAAATACTGTATGGGCTGTGCTAAAAAAAATTCCTTACGGGAAGGTAGTTACATATAGATATATAGCAGAAATAATTGCTGAGAATAGAGGTATAAAAACTATGTCAGCACAAGCTGTTGGAGGAGCAGTTGGGCATAATCCATTATTAATTTTTATTCCATGTCATAGAGTCATTGGTGTAGATGGAAGTTTAACAGGTTATGCTGCTGGTCTTAAAAATAAGAGATTCCTTTTAAATCTAGAAGCTGATAATAATAATTATTAATTAAAGGATGAAATACCGTCCAGCAATAGAAGTATATATGAAAATATGGTATAATTAATTTGATTAAATTCTTTTTTAGGAGAAATAAATGAACGATAAAAAAATAGTATTTATGGGAACTCCAAAGTTTGCTGTTCCTGTTTTAGAAATGTTAATAGAAAATTACGGTGTAGATTTAGTTATCACTCAGCCAGATAAAAAAGTTGGCAGAAAGAAAGTGCTAACTCCACCTCCAGTAAAAGTTGTGGCTTTAGAAAATAATATTAAAGTATTACAACCTGAAAAAATATCGACAGATGACGAAACATATAATACGTTAAAAGAGTTGAATCCGGATATTATTATTACTGCAGCATATGGTCAGCTAGTACCAGAAAAAATATTAGAGATTCCGAAGTACAAATGTATTAATGTTCATGGCTCATTACTACCAAAATTACGTGGCGGAGCACCTATCCAGTATTCAATACTTGAGGATCATGGAAAAACTGGTATAACAATTATGTATATGATTAAAAAACTGGATGCTGGAGATATGATTTCAAAAGTAGAGGTTGATATTCTGGATAGCGATAACTATGAAACTCTACATGACAAACTATCAATCGCGGGGCGTGATTTATTAAATGAAACTCTTCCAAAAATATTTAGTGGAGATATCAGCCCAGAAAAACAAGACGATTTAGAGGCTACATTTGCTCGCAATATATTAAGAGAAGATGAGAAGATTGACTGGAATACTTCTGCTAGAGATGTATTTAACAAAGTTCGTGCATTAGATCCAACACCTGGAGCATTTACTTATCTAGAAGGTAATGTACTGAAAATTTGGTCTAGTGAAGAAGTCAATCAAGACGTTGAAGCTAAATTCGACAAAGTTGGAACTATTATTAAACAAGATAAGAAAAATATCTATGTTCTATGTGGTAATGGGACTGTCTTAAAAGTAAATGAACTTCAAGTTTCTGGTAAAAAACGCATGCCTGTAGTTAATTTCTTATCGAATAAGAAGGATTATGTAGGAACAGTATTAGGTGAAGAAAATGAGTAGCATTAATGCTAGACATATTGCTTACGAGGTTTTATATACAATTATCCAAGAAGATGGTTATAGTAATATTACATTAAATAAATATTTTAATCAGTATAAGGTTGAAGAACAAGATAAGAGATTCATCAGTGAAGTAGTATATGGAACTATAAAAAATAAACTGTATCTTGAGCACATTCTTAAATCTTACTCTAAGGGTAGAGTAAAACCTAAAGTTAAAGTTATTTTATTAATGAGTATCTATCAATTGCTTTACATGGATAAAACACCAAATTTTGCTGTTATTGATGAAGCAGTAAAATTAAGTAAAAAAATTGTAGGAAATATCACAGGGAAATTTGTTAATGGTATTTTAAGAAATATTGAGAGAAATGCAAGTAACTTAGGACTTAAGTATAAAAATAAAACCGAGCAGTTTTATATAGAAAATAGTTGCCCTAGCGAATTATATAATATACTTAAAGAGCAATACGGAGTTGAAAAAGCTCAAAAAATAGTTGTGTCTTTTAATGAAAAGAGCAAAAACAGTATTAGATATAATCCATTAAAAATTACTAAGAAAGAGTTAATAGAAAAATTAGGTGATGCTGTTAGTAAAAGTGAAATTTGTGAAGACAGCCTACTTTTAAATAAATTAAACCTAGATAGTAATTTATTCACAAAAGGATATTATATTATTCAAGATGAGGCAAGTGCTCTAGTTGCAGCGTCAATTGGTTTGCCATTAGATAAAAAATATAAAATATTAGATACTTGTGCTGCTCCTGGTGGTAAAAGTTTGCATATAGCTAGTAAGTATTTTAATTCTAGTTTAATTTCATGTGATAAATATATACATAAGCTAAAACTAATTGAAGATAATAAAGAGAAACTTGGAATTACCAATATAGAGGTTAAAGAACAAGATGCTACTCTAAACAATAATTCATTTAATGATAAGTTTGACATAGTAATCTGTGATGTGCCATGTTCGGGAATAGGGGTTATCAAAAATAAACCTGAAATTAAATATAAAATCACAAATTCATATGTTGAAGATATCGCTAAACTTCAATACGATATTTTAGAAAATAGCAAAAAATATGTAAAACAAGAAGGAATTTTAATGTATTCAACTTGTACGATAGATAAGAGAGAAAATATAGAAAATATAGAAAAGTTTTTAAAAGAGAACAAAGATTTTAGTTTAGAGAGTATTTCTCTAAACAATAGTATTGTAAAAACGAGAGAAAATGGTGTATTAGAAATACTACCTGATGAGTATAGTTGCGATGGATTTTTTATCGCAAAACTAAAAAAATGGAGGTAACATGTTAATTTCAGATTTTAAAGGCTATAAAAAGTCTAGATGGTTAAAAGATTTCGATAAAATGTCTATATATTCTATAAGACTTGATCAATTAGAAGAATATATAGTAAGTATTGGTGAGAAAAAATTCAGAGCAAAACAAATCTTTGATTGGTTATATAGAAAGAGAATTACAGATTTTTCAGAAATGAAAAATGTACCCAAGTGTCTACAAGAAAAACTTGCTGAAGAATTCGAAATTACAACTTTAAAAACAATTATTAAGCAAGAATCTGCTGATGGTACTATGAAATTCCTATTTGAGCTACAAGATAAGTATACTATTGAGAGTGTACTTATGAAAAATAAATATGGTAACTCGTTATGTGTTACAACACAAGTAGGTTGTCGAATTGGATGTACGTTCTGTGCTTCAACACTTGGTGGTTTAAAACGTAACTTAGAAGCAGGAGAAATAGTATCACAAGTACTAAAAGTACAACAAGAATTAGATAAAAAAGGTGAGCGTATTTCAAGTATTGTAATCATGGGTATCGGTGAACCGTTTGAAAACTATGATGAAATGATGGACTTCATTAGAATTGTAAATAGCGATGAGAGTTTTAACATTGGTGCTCGTCATATTACTGTTTCAACTTCTGGTATTGTACCGAAAATTTATGATTTTGCGAATGAAAAAGTTCAAATTAATTTTGCGGTATCTTTACACGCACCTACTAATGAATTACGTAGTAAAATCATGCCTGTAAACAGAGCTTATAATATAGATAAACTTATGGAAGCGTTGAAATACTACCAAGAAACTACAAATCGTCGTATTACATTCGAATATGGTTTAATGGGTAAAGTAAATGACCAAAAAGAACATGCAGAAAAATTATCAGAAATTATAAAAGGTTTAAACTGCCATGTTAACTTAATTCCGATTAACTATGTACCTGAACGTAACTATGTCAGAACTAGTAAGAGTGATATTTTTGCTTTTGAAAAAGTTCTTAAGAAAAATAAGGTTAATGTAACAATAAGAAGAACACAAGGTGATGACATTGATGCTGCTTGTGGTCAACTTCGTGCTAAAGAACGTAAGGAAGAGGTAAAAGGAGGAATTCCAGATGCCACTAGTATATTCGTATAATAGTAATAAAGGGAGAAAAGAAAAAAATGATGATGCCGTTAGTGTATCAAAAAATAAACAAGGTGCTGTAATTGGAATTGTTTGTGATGGCGTTGGTAGTCACAGCAATGCAGCGTATTCTAGTAACTATATCGTATCAACATTAGAAAAAGAATGGCAAGATTTAATATTTGCTAATTTTAACAATATGAAAAATTGGTTATATGATAGGATTGAAAAACTAAATACAGAATTATATACTAAATCTAAGAATAATCAAAAAAAGATGGGAACAACTATAGTTGCTGTTGCTATCTTTGACAACCAAGTTGTTGTTTATAATATTGGGGATAGCAGTGCATATGGTCTTACAAAGGATAATGTTATGAATGTTGTTACAGTTGAAGATTCATTTGTCGGTGCATTGATTTCAGCTGGAGCAATTACTGAAGAAGAAGCTAAAAGTCATCCTGAAAAACATGTGTTAACACAAGCATTAGCTACTAGAGATAATATTGACTTGCACACTTTTATTGATGATCTAAATAATTACGATTATTTTCTATTATGTTCTGATGGATTAACAAATATGATAGAAAAAGAAGAAATCCAAAATATAGTAAGAAATGATGAATTATCAATTGCTGTTAATAAATTAATTGATAAATGTGTTGAACGTGGGGGAGTAGACAATATATCAGTGGCTATAATAAAAAATCTAGGGGGTGAAAACCATGATTAATAAAATTATATGCAATAGATATAAGATTCTTGATCACTTAGGAACTGGAGGAATGGCTACAGTTTGGCTTGGATATGATACGATTTTAGATAGACAAGTAGCCATAAAAACATTTAAGATAGATGCAAATGATGAAGATGCAGTAAAAAGATTTAATAGAGAAGCTAAGGCTGTAACGAGCTTATCTCATCCTAATATTGTTTCTATATATGATGTAGAAAATGAGGGAGAATTTTATTATCTTATTTTAGAATATGTAGAAGGTATGACCTTAAAAGATTATATGGTTAAAAATCCACGTATTCCGATTGAAACAATAGTTCATATTGCTAAACAAATTGCTGCAGGACTTAGTCATGCACATCAAAACGGGATTATACATAGAGATATAAAACCTCAAAATATTCTTATGAATGAGAATCTTACTTGTAAAATAACTGATTTTGGAATTGCAAGAGCATATGGTGATACTACTCTTACTCAAACAAACCAGATGTTAGGAACAGTTTATTATTTGTCTCCTGAACAAGCACGTGGTAATGTTGCTACAGCTCAGAGTGATATATATTCATTAGGAATTTTAATATTTGAAATGATTACTGGACAAATTCCATTCAAAGGAGAATCGGCAGTTGCGATTGCATTAAAACACCTACAAGAAGAGCTTCCAGATATAGATAAATATAGGGAAAATGTTCCTCAAAGTGTAAAAAATATAGTTCTACAAGCAACTATGAAGAACCCAAATGAAAGATATATTAGCTCTAAAGAGTTATTTGAAGATTTAAGTACGGTTCTTAATCCAGAGCGTTTATATGAAAATAAGTATACAGGTTTTAAAATACCAACTGAACCAGTAAAAAATTATAATCAAACACAGTATCTCGATAATAGTAGCAATAACAATCAATACGGGTATAATGATTATAACAATGAAGATGATTATTATGATTATGAAGAAGATAATAGACATAATAATAGACGTTATCAACAAGTTAATACTCAAAAAAATAATTATAATAATGTAAGTAAGAGAGATGAAAAGGAAGAAACATCTAAAGCTAAGCATATATTTCTTGCAATACTAGCTATCGTTACTATTGTAGTAGGTACATTTTTCATTTATAATTACGTTATTGGCTCTAATAGCGTTTCTGCTCCTGATGTTCGTAATAAGACTTTAGATGAAGCTAAAGTTGCAATAGTTAAAGCAGGACTTGAGGTAGGGGATGTTACAGAAGTTGCTAGCGATGATGTAAAAGAAAAGACTGTAATAGACAGTGATCCTAAAGCAGGTAAAAAAGTGAAAAAAGGTTCGAAGGTTGATTTAAGAGTTTCTTCTGGGAAAAAGACAGTAGATATGCCTAATTTTGTTGGTATGGATGAAGAAACTGTTAAGAAAAATGCTTCAAAATTAGGATTCAAAAATATAACAGTTGAGAAAGTAGAAAGTAACTCTTATGATACTGGGAAAGTTGTTTCTCAAAATATTAGAGCTGGTATGGAAATAATACCAAAAGAAAAAGAATTAATAATTCAAGTATCTACAGGTAAAAAGAAAGTGACTATGCCTAATCTTATCGGTGAAGATAGTACAACTGTAGAAAGTACAGTTGCTTCATATGGATTTAAGAATGTCACTTATAGAGAAGAATACTCTGACAAAGAGGAGGGTACTGTTATCTCGCAAAGTATCAGAACTGGATCAAATATAGTTCCTAGCGATGAATCTCTAGAAATAGTAATCTCAAAAGGAAAAGAAAGAAGTTCTTCACGCGATGAATCTAACGATGATTCGAGTGTAAGCTCTAGATCAAATGATGAAAGAACTAACAGAAGTAACTCAACAAGAAATAATTCTAATAGTAGTAGAAATAACAATAGTAACTAATTAGTGATTATAAAAGCACAGGGGAGATATCTATTTCAACTGTGCTTTTTTACAAAAGTTATAAATTTATTATATGGTGATTAATATGAATTTAACATTACAAAAAAAATTAGAATTACTTCCAGATAATCCCGGATGTTATTTATATAAAGATAATATAGGAGAGATTATTTATGTAGGTAAAGCTAAAAATTTAAAAAATAGAGTAAAAAGTTATTTTACGGGTACTCATAATAAAAAAACTCAGACCTTAGTATCAAAAATAGAAGATCTTGAATATATAATAGTTAACTCTGAAAAAGAGGCATTGTTATTAGAAAATAATTTAATAAAAAAATATCGACCATATTTTAATATTCGTTTAAAAGATGATAAAAGTTATCCGTATTTAATGATCACAAAAGAAGAACATCCTAGATTACTGATGACTAGGAAATATAAAAAAAGTAATAAAAATATATATTTTGGACCGTATGTTGATATAAAATCAGCTACAGAGGTAAAGAAAATATTAGATAAAATATATCCTTTAAGAAAATGTAATCCAGTAAAAAAAAGACCATGTATGTATTATCAAATTGGAGAGTGTATAGGACCATGTGCTAAAAAAATTACTGCAGATGATTACAAGGCGCAGATTTCTAAAATTAAATCTTTCTTAACTGGAAATACAAAAGAAATTTTGTCTGATTTAAAAAGTAAAATGCAAGAACACATTAAAAATTTAGAGTTCGAAGCTGCTGGACAAATACATAATTACATTAAATCAATAGAAGTTTCAGTTCAAAATCAAGTTGTTGCAGATAGTACGAATGTAGATAGAGATTATATTGGCTTTACGTTTAATAGTGATTATATATGTATTCAAATATTTTTATCTAGATTAGGAAATATTATAGAACATAAGGTAGAATACTTTAATTTATATGATACACCTGAAGAAATTTTATATTCTTACTTGTTACAATATTACGCTCTAAACAAACTACCAAAAGAAATATATATTGATGAAGTTGATGGTAATCTCCTTTCTGATGTAGTAGATTGTAAAGTTATAATTCCAAAAAGAGGTAATCATAGAAAAATATTAGATACGGTTAAAGAAAATGCAACTTATTACTTAAACAATAATCTTGCTATTGAAGAACTTAAAGAAAGAAAGTTACAAGTTACACTTAATAATATTGCTGAAAAGTTAGGTGTAAAATCTATTAATAGCATTGATGCTTTTGATAACTCCAATATAATGGGAGTAGATGCAGTTTCTGTAAAAGTAAATTTCACCAATGGAAAAAAGAATACTTACAACTATAGAAAATTCAAGATTGATGAATCTATGGGTATTAATGATGTTCAAACTATGAAAGAAGTACTTTACAGAAATTATAAAGATAAGAAAACTAATACGGAATTATTAATAGTCGATGGAGGGAAGAACCATCTTAATGTAGCCATTGATGTAGTTCATAACACTCTTGGTTTAAAACAAATTAAGATTATTGGATTAGCAAAAAATGACAAACATATTACTGAATACATTGTTACTGATGATTATGAGATTATAGAATTCCCTAAAACTTCGGCAGAATATTTATTCTTAAAACAAATACAAGATGAGGTGCACAGATTTGCTATAACTTATCATAGAGCAACAAAAAATAAAAATATGTATAAATCTAGCCTTGATGATATACAAGGAATTGGAAAAGTTAGAAAAAACTTATTACTAAAATCATTTTCTTCACTAGAAGAAATTAAGAATGCGCCAGATGAAAAGCTTTTAAGACTAGGTATTCCTAAAGATGTAATAAAAAATTTAAAGAAAAAATTATAATTTATTAAGTTATCCATATTTTAATTTAATTAAATATACGGATAACTTAATTTTTTTGGATTATTCTATAGTAATATTCTTAAAAGTATGGTATAATAACGTAAAGAAATTATAAAAGTCGAGGAGGCAACTATGAAATTTTTATCATTCAGTTATAACGATAAAGAATTATATGGAGTAAAAGTAAAACGTGAAGAAAGTGCATGGGACTTAATTAAAGTACTTGAAGATTTTGATAACAATGAAACTATTCCACAATCGTTAAGAGAAGCAATTGAAGTATATGGTGTTTCATTTATAGAAAAAGTTAGAAAAGTACTAAAATTAGTTGAAGAAAGTAGTAATGCTGATAACTATAAAGTACCATTTGATAAAATAATTTGGCGTGCACCTATTACGAGGACACCAAAAAATATTCTTTGTGTTGGGCACAACTACGAAGCTCATGTTAATGAACTTGGTGATGAGTTGGCAAAAACTCCTAAAGATGTTCTTATCTTTACGAAAGCCACAACAGCTTTAGCTGGGAATAATGAAGTAGTGCCATCTCATAAAGATATTACAGATAGTTTAGATTTTGGAGGAGAATTAGCTGTAGTTATAGCAAAACCAGGGAAAAACATACTGAAACCTCTAGTTTTAGATTATATTTTCGGTTATACAATTCTGAATGATATAACAGCTACAGACTTACAATACAAACATGGACAATTTTTCTTAGGAAAATCATTGGAAAAATCAGCGCCAGTTGGACCTTACCTTGTTACTAAAGATGAAGTTAGTTCACCTGAATCTATGAGTATTGTTACGAAAGTAAATGGGGAAATTAAACAAAATGCTATGACATCTGAAATGCTATTTAGAATAGATGATGTTCTTGCTGAAATTAGTAAAGTAGTTCCTTTAGAAGCTGGTGATATTATTGCTACTGGAACGCCTGCAGGAGTAGGATCTGCTCAAAAACCACCAAGATTCCTACAACCAGGAGATGAAATTAAAATTACTGTTGAAGGAATTGGTACATTAACTACTGTTATTGGAGACTAAGTAGAAAGGAAATACAATGGCAAAGAAAACAAAAGACAAACAAGTTACACATATTGAAAAAGACGATTTAAAAGCACGTCAAGCCGCTATTAATGAAGCTATTAAAGTTATAGAAAAAGAATACGGTAAAGGTGCTATAATGGATATTTCATCAGAAAATCCTATTAAAGTAGAAGCAGTATCTTCTGGATCATTAGCAATTGATTCTGCTTTAGGTATAGGAGGATATCCAAAAGGACGTATTGTAGAAGTATACGGTCCTGAATCATCAGGTAAAACAACAATCGCACTTCATGCAATTGCTGAAGTACAAAAAACTGGAGGAATTGCAGCATTCATAGATGCTGAAAATGCCTTAGACATTGAATATGCTAAAGCATTAGGAGTTGACTTTACTCCTGGTAAATTCTTCTTATCACAACCTGATAGTGGTGAACAGGCACTTGATATCGCTGAAAAACTTATTTTATCTGGTGCTATTGATATAATTGTAATTGACTCAGTAGCTGCATTAGTGCCAAAAGCTGAAATTGATGGAGTAATGGGAGCTAACCATATTGGTTTACAGGCTAGACTTATGTCACAAGCTCTTCGTAAATTGACTGGTCAAATAAATAAAGCTAATACTATTGCACTATTTATTAATCAGCTTCGTGAAAAAGTTGGAGTTATGTTTGGTAGTCCTGAAGTTACAACAGGTGGACGTGCATTAAAATTCTACTCAACTGTACGTATTGATGTACGTAAAGGAGAAGCAATTAAAGGTGCTGATAGTGAAATTTTAGGTAATAGAACTAAGATTAAGATTGTAAAAAATAAAGTTGCTCCACCATTCAAAGTCGCTGAAGTAGATATTATGTTCGGTGAAGGAATCTCAAAAATCGGAGAAACTCTTGATTTTGCGGTTGACTTAGATATTATTAACAAATCTGGATCATGGTTCTCATATAATGGAGAACGATTAGGGCAAGGACGTGAAAATGTTAAAAAAGTATTCGAAGAAAATGAAGAACTTTACAATGAAATTTACGGCCTTGTAAGGGATGAAATTATGAGTAAAACTGGGAAAAAAAATAACTCAGTAGATGAAGAAGAAGCAAATGATAATATTGATGAGCTTGATTTAGGGATAGAAACTTTAGGTGAGGTTGAATAGTAATATATGAATAAAAAATTATTTAAAATTGTATTATGGTTAATGATATTTATTATATTAGCTAGTGGATTTATTTCAGCTATAGCAATATTCTTATAATCCAAATACATAGTAAATAAAAATAAAAGGGGATGCCCCAAAAGTCATAAATTTTAAAAAAGTTTATATGAGAACTCATAGACGCAGTGGTTTATTGATATCTAAACTCGCTTTATAAAAGTTTTTTAGATATCAAATAAACTTTGCGGGGGTGACTCGACAAAATCGATTTCTCTGAAATCACGATTTTTGAGTCACTCCCTTTTATTTTGAAAATATGATAAAATATTATTAGAGAATGGATAGGAGAAATAATAGTGAATTTAGTACAAAATATGAACGATAATCAGCTAAAAGCTATATTAAAAACAGAAGGAGCTGTAATGGTTATAGCTGGAGCAGGTAGTGGTAAAACTCGTGTTTTAACAAATAGAATAGCTTATTTAATTTCTGAAAAAAATATAATAGAAAATAATATATTGGCTATTACCTTTACGAATAAAGCTGCTAAGGAAATGAAAGAAAGAATATATGCTCTAGTTGGTGAAACTTCAAAATATATTTGGATAAATACATTCCACTCTATGTGTGTAAGAATTTTACGTCAACATATAGAACTTTTAGGATATAATAAAAACTTTACAATACTTGATACAAGTGAGCAAAAAAGTATTATAAAAAACATTGTTAGGACTTTAGACTTATCAGAAGATGCATATCAACCAGCTAATGTATTAAAAATAATTTCAAATGCAAAGAATAGTTTAGTTTCTGTAAAAAAAATGAGAGAACAATCTCGTTTTGGATTTATGAAAAATGTAGCAGAAATTTATGCACACTACCAAAGTTATTTAAAGAAAAATAGTGTTTTAGACTTTGACGATTTAATGCTTAAAACGATCGTTTTATTTAAAAAATTTCCTGAAGTTTTAGCAATTTATCAAAATCAATTTCAATATATTCATGTTGATGAATATCAAGACACAAACGTTATTCAATATAGATTAATTAAAATGTTATCAGCAGTTCATAAAAATGTATGTGTTGTTGGAGATGATGATCAAAGTATTTATAGCTGGCGTGGTGCGTGTAGTGATAATATAATAAACTTCGAAAAAGATTTTGATGATGTTGAACTTATATTCCTTGATCAGAACTACCGTTCTAATTCTACAATTCTTGATGCTGCTAATGCGGTTATTAAAAATAATACTGATAGAAAAGAAAAAGCGCTGTGGTCTGAAAATAAAGGTGGAGGCAAAATATCTGTTTATGCTGCTTCTAATGATAAAGATGAAGCAGATGATATTGCTAAAAAAATACTTGAATTGAAAAAAGAAGGTACAGATTATAAAGATATTGCAATCTTATATCGCGCTAACTACCTATCACGTCAGATGGAGAATTCATGTTTATCTTTCGGAATACCGTATAAATTAATTGGTTCCCTAAAATTCTTACAACGTCAAGAGGTACGTGATTTACTTGCATATTTAAACGTTATTGTTAATAGAGCTGATGAATTTAGCTTAAGAAGAATTATTAATGTACCAAAAAGAGGTGTTGGTGCTAGTTCAATGGATAAAATTGATAAGTATGCAGAGCAATATAGTATATCTTTATTCGATGCTTTAAAAAATATCGAAGCAATAGGAGTTTCCAAAAAAATAGTAACTAATATTAAATTGCTAACTAATCTAATCGAAAAATATTCGGAAGTAGAAAAGTACTCAATAGATGAGTTAATTATAGGAATTTATAAAGATTCAGGTTATGAAAGTATGTTAAAAGAATCTAGTGATCCTTATGCAGAAAGTAGAATAGAAAATATTTCTGAATTAGTATCTTCTGCTAAACAATTCTCTAGTATGAATGATAGTCTTATTGATTTCATTTCTGAAATGTCATTAACTTCTGATGCTGATGATGAAAACCAAGAAGATGCAGTAGTACTATCGACAGTTCATGCTTCAAAAGGATTAGAGTATAAAGTAGTCTTTATAATGGGGTTAGAGGAGAATTTATTCCCGTCTATCAGAGATGCTGAGAGTAGTGCTGATGAGAAAAATAAAATGGAAGAAGAGCGTCGATTAGCCTATGTTGCTATTACTCGTGCAAAAGAAAGATTATTTATGTCTTATGCAAATAGACGAATGCAATTTGGTTCTATTAAAATGAATAAACGATCTAGATTCTTAGATGAAGTTCCTAACAAACTAATGCATTTTGAGTCTTCATTTGGAGGAAGTTTTGAAAGTACAGATTCAAATATAGACCAAGCTAATAAATTTATTAGCAAACTTAGTCCAAAAATTAAAATTTCAGAGAAGCCTAAGTCTTTAGTAAGTACAAATTATGGTGTGGGAGACACTGTGCTTCATAAGAAATTTGGAGAAGGTAAGGTTTTAGACATATCTAAGGATAGTGTAAAAGTTGAATTTAGTGAGGTTGGTGTAAAAACTTTATTAATTGAGTATGCTAATCTAACTAGAAAGGATTAATATATTATGAAACAAATTCAAGAAGAAATTTTAAAACTAGTTTCACTTCTAAATAAATATTCGTATGAGTATTACGTTGAAGATAATCCCCAAATAAGTGATACTGAGTATGATACTTTATATAAACAATTAGAGAAATTAGAAGAAAAGTATCCTGAATTAATACTAGAAAATTCCCCTACACAAAGAGTAGGAGATAGAGTTCTTGATGAGTTCGAGAAAATTACTCATAAAATTCCGATGTTAAGTTTATCAAATACATTTTCTACTGAAGATTTAATAGATTTTGATGCCAGAGTATCAAAATTAGTTCCAAGTGAAAATGTTGAGTATATATGTGAACTAAAAATAGATGGTCTTGCCATTTCTATTAACTATGATAATGGTAAATTAGTAAGTGCTGCTACTCGTGGAGATGGAACTGTCGGAGAAGATGTTACTGAGAACATAAAAACAATATTTTCGATTCCAAAAGTGTTAAAAGATAAAAGATCATTTGAGGTTAGGGGAGAGGTTTATCTTCCAAAGAAATCTTTTAATATACTTAACAAAGAGCGAGAAGAAAATAATGAGGTATTATTTGCGAATCCTCGTAATGCAGCAGCGGGATCTTTAAGACAACTTGACTCTAAAATAACAGCGAAAAGAAGGTTATCAGCTTTTATTTATTCAATTGTTGGTGATGATAGCATTGTTTCACAAGAGAATGCTTTAAAGACAGCGAAAGAATGTGAACTTCCTGTAAATCCAAATTTTAAACTTTGTAAAAGTATTGATGAAGTACTTGACTATATTAACTACTGGACTGAACACAAACAAGATTTACCATATGATATTGATGGTATCGTAATTAAAGTTAATTCATATAAAGTTCAAGAGCAAATAGGATTTACACAAAAAAGCCCACGATGGGCTACAGCATACAAGTTTCCTGAAGAAGAGCTTGCTACTAAATTATTAGATGTAGAACTTAGTGTAGGAAGAACAGGGATAATTACACCGGTTGCTATTTTAGATCCAATTTTAATCTCAGGCTCGACAGTATCTAAAGCATCTTTACATAATAAAGATATTATTGATGAACTAGATATTCATATTGGGGATATGGTAGTAGTTAAGAAAGCTGGTGAGATTATTCCTAAGGTAGTTCGTGTTATTAAAGAGTTAAGAGCTGAGGGATCTAAAAAATATCAAATGCCATCTACTTGTCCGTCGTGTCATCAGGAAACTTACGTGAAAGAGAATGATCCTTTTACTAGATGTAAAAATCCTGATTGTCCTGATCAAAATATTAGAAGAATAATCCATTTTGCTTCAAGGGATGCTTTAAATATTGAGGGATTAGGTGATAAAGTAGTGGCGACTTTATATGATAAGGGTATTATTGGACATACAATAGACTTATATTCATTAGACAGAGGAAAACTTATTGATTTAGAAAGAATGGGTGAAAAGTCTGTTGACAATCTATTAAACGCAATAGAAAAATCAAAAGAAAGTTCATTAGATAGAGTTATCTATGCTCTAGGAATATTGAATGTAGGTAAAAAAGCTGGAAAGATACTCGCAGAAAAATATGTGAACCTTTCTAATTTCATGAATGCTACATTAGAAGAACTAATTAATCTTGATGATATAGGACAAATTACAGCAGAATCTATTTTAGATTATTTATCTGATGATAATAATATTAAGTTTATTAAAGATTTAATTAATATTGGGATGAATCCTCAATATGAGATTAATGAAATTAAATCTAACAATATTTTCTCAGGAAAAACAGTTGTTCTAACTGGTAAGCTTGTCGAATTGACAAGAAATGAAGCAAAAGAATTTTTAGAAAAAAATGGAGCAAAAGTTACTGGAAGTGTTACTTCAAAAACTGATCTTGTAATTGCTGGGGAGAAAGCAGGCTCTAAACTTACTAAAGCCGAGCAATTAGGTATTGAAGTAATAAATGAAGAACAATTTGCTAATATGGTAAGAGAGGTGGAATAATGGATAATAAATTACCTTATAAAGTTTTTGGTATTGTTATTGTATTCGTATCAATAATTACATTTTTCATTATGAACTACAATTCAGTACCAGTATCATTAATATTTTTTACAGTTAAATTACCTTTAACAATTTTATTCTTCGTATGTTTCTTTATGGGAATATTAGCTGCCAGCTTATATTGGTATCAAAAATATAAAAGTTTAGTAAAAAAATACGAAAGAACAGAAAAATTATTATTTACAAAAGAAAAAATAGAAGATAAAAAAGAATAAATGATAACTTTTTAAGAAAAGAGGTGAAAAGATGGGCATAAAATATAACTGGATATATCCAAATTATGATGAAAATTTTATTAAAGAATTAGAATCATATAGTATTTCTAAAAATATCGCTAAAATATTAAATGCAAGAAATATTACAGATATAACTTCCGTTAAAAAGTATTTTTCTGATGAATATGAAGAAGGTTATGATCCATTTTTAATGCATGATATGCAAAAAGCTGTAGATAGGATAAATGAAGCTATAGAAAATGAAGAGAAAATTCTTGTCTACGGAGATTATGATGCGGATGGAATTACATCAACAGTATTATTAGTAGAGACATTAATATCTATGGGGGCAAATGTATCATCCTATATTCCAAATCGATTTGAAGAAGGATATGGACCAAACAAAGAAGCTTTTACAAAGATTATTGATTCAGGAATAACTCTAATTATTACTGTCGACAACGGAATTGCAGGTGTAGAAGAAGTTGATTTAGCTAATGAATTAGGTTGTGATGTTATTGTAACAGACCACCATAAAATTCAAGATACTATACCTAATGCATATGCAATAATTCATCCTGAACATCCAGAAGGTAACTATCCATTCAAGAAATTAGCTGGAGTAGGTGTTGCTTTTAAACTAGCCCACGCATTATTGGAAATCTTCCCTGATTTCTTATTGGATTTAGTTGCAATTGGTACAATAGCTGATATGGTCTCAATTACAGATGAAAATAGAATATTTGTAAAACAGGGACTAGAATTAATAAATGAAGATCCTCGAATAGGGCTTAAGATGCTACTTGAATTATCAGGTATAGATACAAAAATTGACGAACAAACTGTAGGTTTTTATATAGCACCTAAATTAAATTCTATTGGTAGAATGGATAGCGCTAAATTAGGATTAACTTTTCTAATGGCAGAAGAGCCTGTAACAGCGAGAGCTTTAGCTGAACAAATTGAACAATATAATATTCAACGAAAAAAGATTACAGAAGACATAGTAAAAGATGTAATAAGTAAAATTGAAAATTCAGAAAAAAAACAAAAGAATGTTATTATGGTTTCTGGCGAATACCACGAAGGTGTACTAGGCATCGTAGCATCGAATATTGTTGAAAAGTACCAAAAACCAGTTTTTATTATGAACGAAAAAGAAGGGGTTTTTAAGGGCTCTGCGAGAAGTATTTTTGATTTTAATATCTACGTAGCAATGAACAAAATATCAGATTTATTCTTAGCATTCGGTGGTCATACATTAGCTGCTGGGTTCTCTTTTGAAAAATCTAATTTTGAAAAGATTGAAGAATTTTTAGATAATGAATTTGATGAATTTAAACAAAATAATGATTTGAAAGCTAATAAGAATATCGATATTGTTACTTCATTAGAAGATATTAGTTATCAATTTCTAAATTCATTAGACGCTTTAAAACCATATGGTATGGATTTTGAAAAACCTACTATATTAATAGAAAATGCAATGGTGCTAAATAAAGCATACTTTGGTTCTGATAAACAATATTTAAGACTAACAATAGCAGATGAAGTTGGGAACTTAGATTGTATTACTTTTAAAGACAGTTCAACTTTCGATAAAGTTGAGAAAAACGATGTTATTGACTTACTGTGTAACATAGATAAAAATAACTTTAATGGTCGTACAAAATTACAGGCTCATATTATAGATATACATATTAAAGAGTTTTTATTTGAAGATTTGAGATTCATAAACTATGATATTGCAAATATTGATATCAGTTGTTTAAAACTCTCTAAACACAGAGATGATAAAGATAATAATTTCTATCAATATAAGGATTTAGATAGCTTAATAGACAAGGAATTTGAATATATTTATTTACTAGATATACCAACTTCTAAAGAATATCTATACAAAATAATAAATCTAAAACCTAAAAAAGTATTTTTAATATGTGAAGAGAAACAAGTTTTATCTGACGTATATCTTATTGATAAAAATAGATTAATTAAATTATTTAATCTAATACTTTCAGCAAATAACAAACAAATAAACGTAGCACAACAATTAGATAAATTACTAGCGGTATTAAAAACAAATGTAGATAGTTTAAAAATTATGATTCAAATTTTTAAAGAACTAGAGTTAATCAATTTTGTAAATAACACTATAATACTTAATCCAGATTATAAAACTGTAGATTTGAAAAAATCATCAAGTTTTATAAGAATGAAAAATATATTTGAAGTTGAAAACTTACTTTTAAAAGAGAGTATTACTAATATTAATAAAATATTTGAAGTTTAATGTAAATTGGAAGGAGATTTAAATGAAAATTTTATACTTTTGGGACGCATACTGTGGTTGGTGCTATGGATTCGATAAAATATTCACTAAATTTTATGAGAATCATTCAGATGTAGAAATTGAAATAATTTCTGGTGGATTATTCATTGGTGATAATAGTAAAAAAATCAAAGAATATGGATATTTCCAGGAAGGAAATAAAAAAATATCTGAAATGTATAATGTAGAATTTGGAGAAAAATATAACGAAGTACTTAATGAAGGTGAAATGGTATTAAACTCTGTTCATCCTGCAATTGCTATGGATATTGTGAAAGAGCTAATTCCTAATTCACAAATACTACACTTTGCATATGACATTCAATGTAAATTCTTTATTGAAGGAAAAAGTCTTAGCGATGTTAAAACATATGTGGAATTGTGTGAAAAATATGGACTAGATAGCTATGATCTTGCTCTAAAATTAACAATTGCGTTTAAAAATTCTAATCCTATTCACCCTGATTTTATAAAAACACTTAACTTAGGTATAGAATCTTATCCTACTGCAGTATTAGAAAAAGATGGAGAATATTATGATTTACGTGGTTATGCTACAGAACCAGAGGATATCGAAATATACTATAATTTGATAACTAAAAGATTTTAATTATTTATATTAATTATTTTTTTATTGTGGCAAATTTATGAACAAAATTTATTGGGGTAATTCCTATGAATTCAGTATTTTATATGCTAAATTCATTGAAATTGCCTCTAATTTTTTTATATTTTGATGTTTTTACTTGTATCTTCTTACCTGTTGTAGTATAATGTAGCTATAATTAATCGATATTAATTATCATTGTTTTTATGGAGGAACATCATGAACAAAAAATATAATAATAAATTAATAATTGGATTAGCAGTACCTATCTGTTTAAGTATAGGTTCAGTTGATTTCAATTATTCTAAACTAAATATTGATTCTAATGTAGTATATGCACAAGATCAACAAAGCACAGGTTTTAAAGTCTATGAACCAGAGATTGGAACAAGTGGATCACTAGAGATTACCGTAGAAGGACAAGATACTTCAGATACTTTATTTAATAGATACTGGAATAAAATTGATAAATTATTAATAGATGGAAAAGACTTCGGATTTAATAGTGAATCATCTTCTTCAAAAAACTATTCTTTATTCGATAGTGTTATTTATGTTAATAATAGTGAAATAACTAATCATTATAATAAACAAGATAAACATAAAATAGAATTTATCTTTAAAGATGGATCAAAAGCTGTATATGAAGATAAAGGGTATGTAGATCCAACCGCTAAACCAAAATTAATTAGTGAAGGTCTAAAAATATCAGATCCACAAATAGATAACGATTCTCTAATCTTCTTCTTAGAAGGTTCTGATCTTTATAAAAACTACTGGTCAAAAGTATCTAAACTTACAGTAGATGGAAAAGATTTTGGATTCGATAAACAAAATACAAATAGTAAATATTATAAACTTTACGATGGTCAAGTTACTGCTACAGATAAGGCTATTACTGAACATTACAAAAAACAAGATAAACACAAAATTGAGTTTACATTTGAAGATGGTTCTAAAACAACATATGAGGATACTGGTTATGTAGAACCAAGCAGTGAAACAACTACCCCATCATCTGATTCTAATAATCCAGCTTCAAATGCTAAATATACTATTTCAAAATTAGAAAAAGGTGAAGATTGGCAACATAATAAACACTTAACATTAGAGTTATCTGACACATCTGTTTATGATAATTTTGTAGATGAAATTGCAAGTGTAACTTTAAATGGAACTACTGTGAATAAAGATGTATTCAAAGATAAAGTAGAAACATCAAAATATCTTGGAATTAGAATTTTTAACGAAGATTTAGTAAAAGCGTTAAAAGATTCAGATAATAAACTAGATGTTAAACTTGTCGATGGAACTATAATTTCATATCCAACGGCAACTGATAAAAAAGAAGATGCACAACCTACAGAATCAAAACAAGATACGCCAGCTACTAGCACAACATATGCTCAAAAAGATTTAGTTTCTAAAGTAGAAAAAAATAGCTATGCTGATGAATTAAATATTACACTTGTTGATGGATTCAAACCGGAAGATGTTCTTAAAAATACTAAAGAAGTAATTATTAACGGAAAATCATTTGATAAATCACTATTCAGTAAAAACTGGAAAGATCAAATAGTTACTTTCGATGATGGTGGAGAAAGTCTTAAAGCATTTAAAGCTTGGAACTTTGATGGAGATAATACAATTGTATTTAAAGCAAATGACGGTAGCGAAAGTAAAACATATACTACTGGTAATAAAGTAGTTGAAGAAAAACCAACACCAGAAAAAACTCCTGAAAAACAAGAAGAAAAAACTTATTCACTTACTGATAAATTAGAAGATGGTGAATATACTTTAGGATTTAACGCTTTATACGCTGATGGAAGACAAGGAACTTCAATGTTAGAAGGATTCTTTGATAAAAATGTAAAATTAGTAGTTAAAGATGGGAAAATGAGTATAACAATGTTAAACACTTTGTTTGCTCACGGATTATATGATTTTGCTATTCAAAATAAAGGTAAATGGGAATCAGGTGTGAAAGAAAACTTTGGTGAGAAGAACTCTGCGGGACAATATGACAGAGCATTATTTACACTTCCAGTTGAAGATCTAGACCAAGTACACTTAGGTGGTGTTATAGTTTCTTATATGGGCTCTTTAGAAAGTGATAAAGGAAACTTCGACAAATATACTACTGTTAAATTGAAATTTAAACCTGAAATTAAAAAAGGCTGGAATGGATTTGAATTAGTAGAGAAAAATAATGAAGAACGTAAGAAAAGCGATGACTTACTTCAGAAGAAATTAATAGCTAATGGGGTAGATGCTAATAATGATGGTAAAGTAACAGAAGATGAATTAAAAAACTTCACTGGTGATATTAACATTGGATCATTAGAAATTGATGGAAAAGTTGATAAAGGTGCTATTTACAACTTAGATTTATTAAAACACATGGGGCCTGGAGTTAAATCATTCTCTTCTGATAGTAATAACTTCGGTGAATTACCAGAAGACTTATTCAAAAATGCAGTTAATATTGAACATATTAACTTAGGAGGAAATGGTGTTACTAAACTTCCTGAAAATCTATTTGCTAATAATAAAAAATTAAAAACTGTGAACTTGTCTTCTAATAACTTAGGTAATATACCAGAAAACTTGTTTGCAAATAATCCTGAATTAGATTCAGTTGAATTCAGTCAATCATGGTTATCTACATTACCAGCGAATGTTTTTGCTAATAATAAGAAGCTAAAAACTGTAAGTTTATCTAACAATAAAATAGTTTCACTTCCAAATGATTTATTTAAAAATAATACAGGATTAACATTCTTATCTGTAACTGATAACGAACTTACTAAACTTCCAGATAGTATAGCTAATTTATCTTCTTTAACACAGTTATATGCAGCTAACAACAAATTAACATCACTTCCAGAAAATGGAGTTAATTTAACAAAATTAAATACTCTAGCTTTAAATAATAACCATATCGCTAGCTTATCTGATGATTTATGGAAAATACTTGCTAAAAATAAAGCAACTGTAAGACTGGTTAACAACCAAATTAGTAATATACCGTTAGATTTAATTAAAGCAAATGGTAGTCTAAACATTCTTGATATTGCTAATAACAATTTACCAGCAACATTACCATATAATGATTCTGACACTAAACTATTAGGAATTTCTCCTGAAGTAACTCAAGGTTACTATCCTCAAAAACAAGCTATCGAATTGAATGTTGTTGCAAAAGATAATAAGATCACTATTCAACCGAAAGATGAGAAATTAACAATTCTAAATCTTCTACACTGGTATAGAGGCCGTTCTGAGTTCTACGGTGGAGAAGGTATCTTACAAGGATTAGATAAATATAAAGAATTCCTAAGTAAACAAACTAAACCAATGGCAGAACTACTTAAGAGTGATGACTATGGACGTAACTGGTATATTGTTACTAAGGTAGAACGTATCCGCGGTAATGAAGTTAAAGAACTTAGTTCAACAAGTGTTTCTAATGAAGATGATAGAAAATTAGAAATTACTGATAATGATATGAAAGCTGGAGATAAATATAGAATTACTAAAACTTTATTCGAAAAAAATGCTACTAATATCGATGATAAAATAGTTGAACTTATAACAACAGTTGATGCTGATGTTAAAAAAGAAGAACCGAAAGTTGAAGATAAACCACAAGTGACTCCGGAACAGCCAAAACCAGAAGAAAAACCACAAACTACGCCTTCTGAACAACCTAAACCGCAGGTAACTCCTGAGAAACCTAAAGCAGAGAAACCTCAAGAATCTCCTTCTGAAAAACCAAGCACACCTTTAGTAGATGATAAGAAGAATGTAACTGATACTCTTGTTGCTAAACTATCTGATGATGAAGAAGTTAAAGTTCAATTTAAAGAAAAAGATGTTACTGGCATAAAATTTGTGGCTCAAAATTCTAATGAACAAAAAGTTGAGAAAGTTAAAGAATTAGTTAAAAATCTTGATGAAAAACTAAATGTAGTAAAAACTATAGATTTATTCTTCACTGACGATAACGGAAATGTAATTAATAATAATGGAGAAACTAGAGCGGTTACTGTAGCTGTGGTAGCTAATGATAATGAAACATTAGAAGTATATTATGTAAATGGTGATAAATTAGAGAAAGTTCAAAGTACTTATAGTGATGGAAAACTAACATTCTATACAGATCACTTTAGTACATATACTATTGTTTCAAGAGCTAAAGAAACTAAGAAAGATGATTCTTCTTACAAATTAAATATTGATAACAATAATGCGGCTAATACAGAAAGTAAAGGTGAAAAAGAACAAAATTCACTTCCGCAAAAATTTAACAATATACTTCCTAAAACTGGTCTAACTGAGAATAGTGCAGGAGTTGCATTATTAGGATTACTAGGAGTTGTATTAGCTACATTAGGATTTAGAAGAAAAAGATAAAGTAGATTAACTTACTATTATAAAAAACAAAAACGATAGATTTTATTTTTCGAATCTATCGTTTTTTGTATTAAATTATAAGATATACAATGTCATGAATAATATATCCGGAAAAAAGTATTAGTATAATATTCATA
This sequence comes from uncultured Gemella sp., assembly GCA_963528605.1. Taxonomy (GTDB): domain Bacteria; phylum Bacillota; class Bacilli; order Staphylococcales; family Gemellaceae; genus Gemella. The sequence goes on along the minus strand of CAURVX010000001.1, from coordinate 7,764 downwards.
TATATTCTTAATTTTTCTCTAAAGATAACTGAGATAATGTTAATAATAATTACTCCAATAATAGCTCCTAGAGTGTTATCAATTAAATCTGTCACATCTGGAAATCCAATAGTAAGTACATATTGTATTGATTCATAAGTTAAACTCAACATAAATCCTAGTATCATTGCCCTAAAACCTGAAGATTTAGGATATAACATCTTTATGTAGAAACTGAATGGTATGAAGAAAAGTATATTTAATAGTACCTCCACAATATCGAAATGACTATATGGTATTAAGTTAACTGTTCTCCATGTTATTCCTGGATGAAGTAAAACCCGTGGATTATTTGTCCAAGAAAGATTACTACTTTTTAATAAATTCCAATCCATTTTGGCCACAATTACCCATGAAAGTATGAATAAATACACAAAAAATAGGATATAGGTTAATTTTCTGCTGTTAAGAATTGACTTCAAATTATTCTCCTTTCATTGTTAATAATAGAGTATATATTAGCAAAGTTTATTAAAATTAACTTAAATTATAATTTAATAATTAGCTGAACTTGATCAGCAATTATTCCCGCTTCACTTTTTAAATTAAGAGTAAAATTCTTATAGTCAAAAACATTATTTTTATCAAACATCATTTCATAGTAAGAAGGAAAGTATACAGACCCAAGATTTGATTCAACCTGTTTATCATATTTACTCCACTTAATATTTACATCATTCTTACTCACTATTAGTACTCTATATTTATCGTATACTTGACAGTGACAACCACTCATATTTTCATTATAAGGACTATTCCCATCTGTATAATCTATTATTATATCATATGTATTCTCATTAGATTTGTTGATTTGTTTTAATATGTATTCAATTGCTGAATCTGAAAATATAAATTTCATATTTTAACCTCCACGTTAAATATTATATATTCTATTTTATCACACTAATAAATTATAAAGAAAGTAATTTGGATTGTCGCTTCTAGCTTATAATAACGGTATTATAAATTGCTTATTTTCTTATTTTATAGTATAATAATTGAGTTAAGAAAACATTTAGGAGAAAATAAAAATAAATGAATTTAGAAAAATACATTTCAATCGTACCAAATTGGCCAAAAGAAGGAATTAGCTTTAAAGATATTACTACTTTAATGGCAGATGGAGAAGCGTATAAGTATGCTACAGATCAAATCGTAAACTATGCAAAAGAAAAACAAGTTGATGTAGTAGTAGGACCAGAAGCTCGTGGTTTCATTATTGGATGTCCTGTATCTTACTCACTAGGTATAGGGTTCGTTCCTGTAAGAAAACCTAATAAATTACCACGTGAAGTTATTTCATACGAATATGATTTAGAATATGGAAGTAACACTTTAACAATGCACAAAGATGCAATTAAACCAGGTCAACGTGTTCTAATCACTGATGATTTATTAGCTACAGGTGGAACAATTGAAGCAACTATTAAATTAGTAGAAGAATTAGGAGGAATCGTAGTAGGTATTGCGTTCTTAATCGAATTAGATGGTCTAAACGGTATGGACAAATTACAAGGTTATGACGTTCTTACATTGCTAAAAATGTAATCTACTATAATAATTAAATAATATGACATTTGAACTTATAGAAAAGAAATATCTAAAAAACATAAATACAAATGCTTATCTTTATGAGCATACAAAAACTCGTGCTAGATTAGTTTTCTTTGAAAATGATGATATAAATAAAAGTTTCAGCATTAGTTTTAAAACTATTCCTCATAGTGATAATGGTATTTTTCATATTTTAGAACATTCTGTTTTATGTGGTTCAGCGAAATATCCAGTAAAAGAACCTTTTGTAGAACTACTTAAAGGTTCTTTTAATACATTTTTAAATGCAATGACATTTCCTGATAAAACTATGTATCCAGTATCGTCTAAAAATGAAAAAGATTTAGAAATATTGATGGATATATACTTAGATGCAGTATTTAATCCGAATCTAAAAAACAATCCAAATATACTTGCCCAAGAAGGATGGCACTATCATCTTGAAGATAAAGAAGATGAGCTAATATATAAAGGTGTTGTTTACAATGAAATGAAAGGTGCTTATTCATCAGTAGATGAAGTACTAGATCAATATGTAACAGAACATCTATTTAGTGATACTTCTTATAAATATTCTTCTGGAGGAAAACCAGAAGCTATCCCTTCAATTTCACAAGAAGAATTTTTAGAGACTTATAATTATAATTATCACCCAAGCAACAGCTACATCTTTTTATATGGTGATTTAAATGTTGAACAATATCTGAATCATATTGATAGTTATCTAAATAAATACGACTATAAAGACTATAGCGATTATAACTTATCACGTCAAGAAAACTTTACTGCGGATATTATTAAGCGTACATACTTCAATGAAGATGTAAAAGATAAAGCTTATGTAGCTTATAACTATATTCTTGGTGATAGTAATGAATTTAGTAAAATCGAAAATATTGATATAATAGATGATATTCTTCTTGGAAGTAGTAATACAGAATTTAGAAAATATTTCATTGATAATAATATTTGTGAAGATGTATATAGTTACGTTCAAAAAGATCGTAAAGAAACTGTATACTCAATTATATTTAAATACGTAAGCGATGATAAATTAGATAGTCTTGACGTAGAATATATATCTTTATTAAAAGGTATTATTGATAGAGGCTTTGATTATGAGCAAGTTCAAGCTTCAATTAACAAGAAGAACTTTTCTATCAAGGAAGAGATTAATAAAACTTCGTCACCTAAGGGTGTATCTTATGCTATTAGATTATTAAGAACATGGTTATATAGCGAAGATAATATATTAGATGCATTTGATTTAGACAACGTAATTACTCATTTACAAGAAAATTGCGTTAATAAACAATACGAAACTCTTGCTAGACAGTTTCTAATTGAAAATAATAAACAAGCTGTATTGCACTTAATTCCGACACAAGAAAAAGAAAATAAGGAAAAAGATTTAGTTGAATATAAAGCTACGCTATCTGAAACTGAATTAGAAAGCATTGTTAAAAACACTAAGTCTTTACAGAAATGGCAAAATAGTACCGATAAAAAAGAAGATTTAGAAAAAATTAAAAGTGTCAATGCTAAAGAAGTAGAGCTGAAAAATCCATTTGAAGAAACTTTCTTTGAAGAATACAATGGTATTAGTTTTTCACACTATGATACTGTGACTAATGGTATTTCATATTCGAAATTACTATTTGACATAAGTGATTTCGAAGTTGAGCAGCTCCAATATGCATCAGTTTTATCTTATTTATTATTTAACTTTAATACAAAAAATAAAACTGAAGCTGAGATTATAAAAGAAATAGGTGCAAAGCTGGGTGGTATTAGTTCTTATGTGGATGTTTTCAGAAAACATAAGAGTGAAGAGTGTGAAGTTAAATTCATAGTCAGTGCCAAGAATTTAGTAGAAAAAGCTGGAGACCTAGCTAAGATTTTGGACGAAACTACACTTAATGTAGATTTTGAAGATAAAGAAGCACTATACAATGTTCTCTTAGAAATTAAGTTAATGCTAGAAAGTAGATTTAAAAATTCTGGACATGCTTTTGTGGCACGTCGTATTAGTGGTTTCTACAATCCTCAAAGTAAACTTGCTTCATATCACGGAGAATATGATTTCTACTTGTTTATAAGTGAATTAGTAAACAACTATGAACAAAATAGTGAGAAAATTAAAGAGCAGTTATACACTATTGCAAATCTGATCTTTAATCAATCTAGATTATTGGTTAACTTTGCTGGTAATAAAGAAGAATACACTAACTTCAAAGAAAATATGTCTTCATATTTAACTAAATACCCTACTGAATTAGTTAAGCAAAAAGGCATTGAAATTAAATTAGAAGAAGAAGGATACTCTGAAGGTTTTTACTTTGATTCACTAGTTCAATACGTTGGTATGGGTTATAATATAAATGATTACACTGGTACACACTTAGTACTAAGACATATCTTAAGCTTAGATTATCTATGGAATAATGTCCGTGTTAAAAATGGAGCCTATGGTTCTGGTGTGATATTTAATGCTTTTGGTGATTTTAATTTATGGTCATATCGTGATCCAAACTTAACAGAAACACTAGAGATATATTATAATATTAACAGCTACGTAGCTAATATTGATGTAGATGAAAAAGATCTTAATAAATATATTATAGGTACACTAAATTCTTTAGATGTACTAATGTCACCAAGTGCTCAAGCTGCATATTCATTAAATAAATACATCACTAATTCTCCATTTGAAGTTTATGATAAACTTGTAAATGAGATAAAAAATACATCAGTAGAAGATTTAAGAAAATTAGCAACAGAATTTGAAAATATGAAATCTAAAGCTTATACTTGTGTACTAGGTTCAAAAGAAAAAGTATTAGAAAATAAACAATTATTTAATAAAACAATAGAATTAAAATAGAAAGGTGCATGAATGAGAGTTCGAAATAGAGCAGATGCTAGAGAGCGTCTAGAGAATAGTCCAGTTGTATTTTTACAACCTAAGGATAATAAGGGGAAATGGAAAGAAATTTTTGGAAATGATAATCCAATACACTTAGAAATAGGAAGTGGTAAAGGTAAGTTTATTCATACACTTGCTGAAAAACACCCAGAAATTAACTTTATAGCTATGGAGGCACAACCAACTGTCTTAACATTTCTATTAGATAAAGTTGAAGAAACTCATAGAGAAAACTTAAAACTTATCTCAGGAAATGCTGAAGATCTACTAGAGTATTTTGCTGAAGGTGAAGTTGATCAATTATATCTAAACTTTTCTGATCCATGGCCTAAAACAAGACATGAGAAAAGACGCTTAACATTCCATACGTTCTTAGCTCGTTATGAAACTATCTTAAATGGTAATAAAACAATAGTTCAAAAAACTGATAACCAAGGTTTATTCGAATACAGTTTAATGAGCTATGCTAAATACGGATTTACTTTTAATAGACTTTCTTTAGATTTAACTAATAGTGTCTATGAAGAAGAGAACGTTCATACTGAGTATGAAGATAAGTTTATTAAAAAAGGTAATAGAATCTACATGGTAGAAGCTGTAAAAGAAAAATAAACAATCATAATTTACGTAAATAATATTATGTAAATCATGATAGATATTAATCTTTTTTTACTATAATTTACACTAAAATTATTAGTTTATACCTTGATTTTAAAAAAAAATTTATTTATAATATTATTAATACAATTTAAAGGAGAAATACAATAATGATATCAGTTAATGATTTTAAAACTGGAGTTACTATCGAAGTTGACGGAAACATTTGGAAAGTAATGGAATTCCAACACGTTAAACCTGGTAAAGGAGCTGCTTTCGTACGTTCTAAATTAAGAAATATGCGTACTGGAGCAGTAAACGATAAAACTTTCAGAGCTGGTGAAAAAGTAGCAAAAGCACAAATCAATAACCAAAAAATGTCATACCTTTACTCAACTGGTGAAGCATATGTATTCATGGATAACGCTACTTACGAGCAAATCGAAGTGCCTGAAGCACAATTAGAATATGAATTAAACTTCTTAAAAGAAAACATGGAAGTTTCAATCTTAATGTTTGGTGATGAAATCTTAGGGATTGACTTACCAACAACAGTAGAACTTACCGTGACTGAAACAGAACCAGGTGTTAAAGGTGATACTGCACAGGGAGCTACTAAAGCTGCTACAGTAGAAACTGGATACACTTTACAAGTACCTCTTTTCGTTAAAGAAGGAGATGTATTAGTTATCAATACTGCTGAAGGTTCTTACGTATCAAGAGCATAATTTAATATAATAAACAGACTCTCTATTATTTCGGTGATAGAGAGTTTTCTTTTAAAGGAGAATGTATATGAAATATTTACTTTCACTTAGCAGTATTAATGTTCTTTGATAAAATAAAGTCTCCATAGATTATTCAATTATGAGAGCACGTATAGAAAAAATGCTTCTACAAGATGAAGCTGTTCATTTTGGTAAATATGCTATGTTTTGGGGTAAATACAACGAAAGAAGTTACTTAAAAACTTCCTATCATAAGTATTTAATAAAAGAAAGTTTCTATAAGTTTATTATTATACGAAATTCTAGAACATTTGAAAAAATAGCTAATCTCTTAAATAAATAAATTATAAAACGTTTATCTTTACTTATCTATATTAATAATGTTATAATTACCTAATGAAAATTAAGGAGAATATAATGAAATTAGATAAGATATTTATTGTCTTAGGATTAATAGTCTACTCTTCATTAGCATTTTTTTTAGGAAATTATTCCTATAAATTGTTGTTAGTGTTTATTGGTATTAGTGCACTTATATTTTTAATAACAAAATTACATTTTGAGCCATTTTTATCAATACTAATAGTTGCTATTATTCTAGGATTATTTTTAGGAATGCCACCTAATACGTTGATAGATTCTATAGAGAAGGGGACTGGATCTCTTCTAGGACATTTATCATTAATATTAGGTCTTGGAGCAATGTTTGGTAAAATATTAGAAGAATTAGGTGCAGTAGAGATTACTGCAAAGAAAATGATTAGCGTATTTGGAGTTAAGAGAATCCAATTAGGCTTACTTATAGCTGGAATGTGTATAAGTTTTTCTCTATTCTTTGATGTAGCTTTTATTTTAGTAATTCCAATTATTCTTGCAGTAGCAAAGGAGTTAAAACTAGATAAGATATATCTTGCTCTTCCTGCAAGCATAGGGGTTTTAACTATTCACGCTTTATTCCCACCACATCCTAGTCCAAGTATTATCACTAAAACATTCAATTTAAATATGGCTGAAGTGTTTTACTATGGGTTAATAGTTGCTATTCCTACAGCTTTTATTGGTGGTTTATTATTAACTAATTCTAATTTAGTAAAAACAAGAGTTAATACAGATACTGAAGAAAAGAATATAAGTGTACTAAAGATTGAAAATCAAACTATGAGTACTACATTTGCTATCTTATTAATGCTATTACCAGTGCTTTTAATTACGATTCCTACAATAGCTTTAAGCATACCCAATATATCAGGAACAATAAAGGCTATCTTAACAATTATAAGTAATCCAGTTACTGCACTAATTATAAGTTTATTAATAGCTATTATTGAACTAATGATAACAAAAGGATTTAGAATAAGAACTATTGTTCCATTACTAAGCCAATCGCTTAAAACTATTGCAGTAGTATTACTAATTAATGGTGCTGCAGGTGGTTTAAAACAAGTATTAGTTGATTCTAAAGTTACTGATGAAATTATTAGACTGACTAATGGTCTTAATCTATCCCCAATAGTTATTAGCTTCCTAGTAGCTGCTATATTAAGAATATCATTAGGAAGTGCTACAATAGCTGCAATAACAACACTCGCTATTGTTGAACCACTAGTTAGTACTGTAAGTTACTCACCAGTATTTATAATGTTAAGCATCACAGCAGGAAGTATGTTCTGTTCCCATGTTAATGATCCTGGATTTTGGTTATTTAAACAATATTTGAATTTGGATTTTAAAACTACATTTAAGACCTGGACACTAGGAACAACAGTATCTTCTATAATAGCATTTATTATAATATTATTTATAATATCGTTTACATAAAGAAAATTATTATAAATTAAAGTTTTTACTTGATATTTATGTTAAGGTATGTTATATTATTACTTGTGTATGTAGTAAATGTTATGAATAAACTATTTCCAA